>NZ_KV789425.1:179231-337119 GCF_001807585.1 Dermabacter sp. HMSC08H10 | reverse complement strand
GCCGTCGACGCCGATGCCGGCCGACGACTGGAAGTTACGGACCGCGGTATTCGTGCTACGGCCGAAAACGCCGTCCGCCTTGATGTCCGCGCCCGCGGCCTTGAGCAGGTTCTGGAGGCTCACGACCGCATTGCCGCGAGAACCCGGGCGAAGCTTCGGAGTGCCGTTCACCGCGGTGGGGTTGTTCGCCACGAGAGCTGAGCGGGTGCGGGCACCGACAACGCCGTCCACACCGATGCCAGCCGACGACTGGAACGTGACAACCGCATTGCGGGTCTTGCGGCCAAAGGAACCGTCAACGTTGATGCTTGCACCGTGGTGGTTGAGAAGCGACTGAAGTGCCTGAACATGCTTGCCGCCGCTTCCGGTGCGCAGCGGGCTCGTGCCGAGCGCAGAGATGGACGGAAGCTTGGTGCCTGCCTGTGAAACGGGGCCGCGATGCGTGGAAGGTGCAGCATCGGCGGGAGCGAGCCCGAGGCCGGTGGCGGCGGTTGCTGCAACGGCGGTGAGGGCGGCAGCGCCAACGGCACCCTTGGAGACAGGGGCGAGGAGGCTGCTGTAGTCGATGACGGCGGGGCCTTCGGCACGGTGTGTGCCGCGCTGTGCAGTACGAAGCATAGAGAGCAACTTTCCTACCCTCGCGATTGGTGTCCGCACCAATTCCCGCCACAGGGTGCACATCGAGGAAGCTCCCCCCCGAAGTGACGGGAAGCGATCGCGGGGGGCAAGTCACGTGCATGACTCGCGCTCCACATTAGGTGAGGGGTAGGGGGCTCGGGGACTCTCAGGAATCAATCAGAAGCCCAAATTTGCCAAACCTTTACCGATAATTGGCCAAAGTAATGCCGTGGTGGCTTTTCAAAAAAACTCCATCATGGTAGTTACATCGATGTAATTTCGTGGCGTGTATTCGTGCTAAAGGTGCTCGACTAAGGACATGAGGAAACTCGAAATGGGGAAAGAAAAAACCCCCGCCGAAGCGGAGGCTTTTGCTGGTGGTCGGGGTGACAGGATTTGAACCTGCGACCTCTTCGTCCCGAACGAAGCGCGCTACCAAGCTGCGCCACACCCCGAAAATTTCGCGAAAACCTTGAAAGGCTCGCGAACCTCATCAACTATAGCGCCTTCGCGCGTCATGAAGCGAATCGATGTGGCGTGATCGCCACCACCGTGCCGAGCGCCGAGCTCTAGGTCAGGCGAGGCCTGAGGGTGAGGAGCGTGACCTCCGGCCGGTTTGCAAAACGCATGTTGTAGAAGGGGCTCGCTCCAATACCGCCACTGACGTGCAGCGGAACGCCTCGATGGAAACTGAGTCCTTTTGCCTGTGAACGGTGAAGATCGCAATTCGTCACGATCGCGCCAAAATACGGAAGCGCAAGCTGGCCACCGTGAGTGTGCCCCGCGAAAATGAGGTCGCCCCCATCGTCGACAAACTGGTCAAGCACGCGCTTATAGGGCGCATGGGTGACGCCAATCTTGACGGAAGGCCGGGTGCCCCTGGCAGCACACGCCGGATCGACCGGGGGAAACTCGTCGTGCTCAAGGTGAGGGTCATCGACCCCGACAACCTCCACGTCGCAGCCCGGAAGCTCGATGAGGGCTCGAGCGTTCGAAACATTCGTCCATCCGCCAGCGGTCAATTTCGCGACGAGCCGTTCGACCTCGAGCGGCTCATTCTGAACGCCGTCACGGAAGTTCTTTGGCCTGGGATCGCGAAGGAGGTAGCGGAAAATGTTTCGCTTCCCCGCTGCGTATTTGTCGTTGGAGCCGAGGGCCAAAAGCCCCGGGCGTTCGAGGAGAGGCGCGATATCGCGTGCGATGGCATCGATAGCATCTTCGCTGGCCACGTTGTCGCCGGTATTGACGACGAGGTCGGGCTCAAGCGAAGCGAGGCTTCGCAAAAATTCACGCTTCTTCGTTTGCTCTGGAAGCAAGTGTGCATCCGACATATGGAGCACGCGGATTGGCTGAGCCCCGGAAGGGAGAACGTGCAGGTCGAGTGCGCGGATTTCGAAAAGGTTAATCTCGATGTGGCGGGCCCACACGTGGGCTGCCGCAGCGGTTCCGACGGCTGCAAGCGCGCCGGCGCCGCCAATGAGAGCGAGTGGCTTCGCGCTAGTCACCGGGGTAGAACTCCTCGTACTCGGTGTAGTCGTCATAATCAGGATCGCCAGGGTAGACGTAAATATAGCCGTCGCTATCGGGGACGCGCTCTTTCACCGGCGCCGTTTCCGCACGCGCAGCATTGGTGTCACTATTTCCCTGGTTAGTGTCATTCCCGTTTCCCTGGTTGGTGTCATTCCCGTCAGGCTGCGCGGGAGCTGGAGTTTTCGGGGCCTGCGGCTGCTCCGTTGGACCCTCTTCGCTTGAGCCCCCGGAATCCCGCGTTGGCGGGGCGGATTGGACGCCCTGGGGCTTCGGCGGGAACGGAAGCGAGGGAAGCCCCTCGTGGGCTTTGATCATGAACTCTTGCCACGTGGGAAGCGAGACCGTACTGCCCCACACGTTGCCTACGAGGCGCTGCCCATCGACCTTCACGCCGGTGGGCCGACGGTTGGAGGTGGGGTTGCCGAACCACACCGCGGTGGAGAGGTTCTTCGTGAAGCCTACGTACCACGTGTGATACTGCTTCCCCGAGGTTCCGGTCTTACCGCCGGCATCGTGCCCGGGGATCGTCTTGCCCTTGCCCGTACCCTTCGGGTCCGAAAGCCCCTGCATGAGGGTCCATGCCACGGCGTTCGCAACCTCGGGCTTGATGGCTTGAGTGCATTCCGAGCTCGTGAACGGAAGCTCCTTGCCGTTGCGGTCAATCACCGCTTCAATCGGCTGCGGCTTACAGTACTTACCTTCGGCCGCAAACGCGGCGTATGCAGCGGCCATGCTCACGGCGGGGATGTTAATCTCGCCGATGACCTGCGATGCCGGGGAGAGGTTCGTTCCGAACATATCGTTAACGGACTTTTCCTTGAGCTTCGGGTCCGCGTCGTCCCAGTTACCCGGGACCGCGCCGAGGGTACGCGCGGTATCAGCGATGTTGCACAGATCGGTGCGCAGCGCGATGTTGGCGTACGCCGTGTTGATCGAGAACTTGGTGGCGTCGAGAACGCTCATGGAGCCGTGGATGTCTCGACCGGCGTCCTTAAGACGCCACCCCGTGCCCGAGCGCCAGCGACCTTTCTTGAGGCAGTGCGCCGGGAAGTTGTTGAACGTGTTCGAGCCGCGCGGCACGGAGTTCCAGATCGAGCCGCCGTCGCTCAAGAATGTCGTGAGAACGAATGGCTTGAAGGTCGAGCCCACAGGGAAGCCGTTTCCGCCGCCAAGATAGCTGGGGGCCGTGTAGTTGAGTGAAGTCTCGCCGGGCTTAGCGTCCTTGTAGGGGTTGAAGGTGCGGTTTTGTGCCATGACCCGCACCTTGCCCGAGCCTGGCTCGACGCTCACGATCGCGTGACCGAATCCCGACTCGGAATCCGCGGGAACCTTGCGGTTGACGATGTCTTGGGCGATCTTCTGGCGGGCGGGATCGAGGGTCGTTTTGATCGTGAGACCGCCGCCATAGAGGAGCCTGCGGCGTTCCTCTTTAGTCTTGCCGAACTTCGGGTCGCGCATGAGCGTGCGCGTGACGTAATCGCAGAAGAAGCCGTTGCCTCCGGCGGTCGAGCAACCCGCGCGTGCGTCGGTAATCTTGAGCATGTCCTCGATCGGCTGCTCTTTGGAGGTTTCGTATTCCTCCTTGTTGATGTAGCCAAGCTGGTACATGTCGTAGAGCACTTGGTTGCGCCGTTTGAGGGCGTTTTTCGGATGCTTGACCGGGTCGTTTCCGTTCGGGGAGTTGGTGATGCCGGCAAGCAGGGCTGCTTCGCCCGGCGTCAAATCTTCCGCGCTCTTGGAGAAGTAGTGCTGGGCTGCGGTCTCGACCCCATACTGAGAAGGTCCGAACTGCGCTACGTTGAGATAGCCGTTGAGGATTTCGTCCTTGCTCCACTTTTTCTCGAGGGAGATGGCGATCTTGGCCTCGCGGAGTTTCCTAATGAGCGAGGATTCGGTCGCTGCCTTAATCGCCTCGTCATCGCCGCGCTGGAATGCGTCCATGAGCAGAGCGTTCTTCACGTACTGCTGGGTGAGCGTCGATCCGCCCTGAAGGCTCTTTCCGGAAAGGTTGGAGACGAGGGCGCGGAACGTTCCCTGCGGGTCGAACCCGTTGTGCTGGTAGAAGCGGCGGTCCTCGACCGCCACTACGGCGTGCTGAAGATCTTCGTCGATCTTGTCGAGCGGCACCATGACGCGGTTCTCGGAGTAGAAGGTCGCGAGCAGGCTGCCATCGGCCGCCTCGATGCGTGAGGCCTCGTTGAGGGGCGCGACGTCGAGCTCACTCGGGAGGGAGTTAAAGAGGTTCGCGCCATCTTTCGCGGCGGCCGACATCGCGGTCACGACAGGAAGGAAGAAGGCGGCAAGCAGCACGCCGGCGAGAAGACACACGGCGAGCAAGCCGCCCACGCCCGTGACGGCTTGGGTGAGAGTGGTGGTCGGTTCGTTCGAATTCGACCGAACCATTGGCTCCTGCTGAGACTGAGGCATGTCCACACCCTACTAAGGCGGGCGCCCAAAGGGCAGTATCGCGCGTGTGAAAGTTGTGGGGAGACCTCGAATTGGGGGTCGCGTCACACTTTTATTAGTATGGAGTCACGCCAAAATTCGAAGTGAGTCAATCCGGGAGGTGCGGCAGTGAGCGTGGGCAGCGTTGACACGATTCACGACACGCGGCATTGGGCGGCCCAAGGGGCGTGTGCGAGCCTCAATCCCGAAGAATTTTTCGTGCAGGGTGCCGATCAACACAAGGCCAAAGTGGTGTGCCGTTCATGCCCCGTGCTCAACCAGTGCCTTGCCGACGCGCTCGACAACCGCATTGAATTCGGTGTGTGGGGCGGCATGACGGAACGCGAACGGCGCCGCCTCCTTCGCGAACACCCGGGAGTCACATCGTGGCTGCCCGTGCTCGAGAACCGGAAAGGTTCAAGCGCCCCCCGCTAAGCTGGGTGCATGGCTACGATTCACAAGTGGGAATACCTCACGACACCGCTGCTGATCCACAACACCAAGGCGATCCTGGACAATTTCGGCTCCGATGGTTGGGAGCTTGTCCAAGTCATCCAAGGGCCGCAAGGGCCCGAATCTCTCGTTGCTTATTTCAAGCGACCCATCACCGAAGGAGCCTGATTTTCTATGAGTACCGTCGAACAAAAGCTTAGCGAGCGCGGCCTTTCCCTCCCAGAGGTGGCAAAGCCCGTTGCCGCCTATGTTCCCGCCGTTGTGACCGGGAATTTCGTGCAGACTTCCGGCCAGCTGCCGCTAGTGGGCGGCAAGCTCGAGGTGACCGGCAAAGTGGGTGCCGAGGTTGAGGCTGAGGAAGCGAAGAAGGAAGCTGAGAAGGCCACCCTCAATGCCCTGGCCGCGATCAAGGCTGAGATCGGGGATCTCGACCGCATCACGCGCGTCATCAAGGTGACGGGTTATGTCGCGTCGGCTCCCGACTTCACTGCCCAGCCCGGCGTTATCAATGGCGCGAGCGAGCTGCTCGGTGACGTCCTCGGTGAGGCTGGTTCGCATTCGCGCGCGGCCGTCGGCGTTGCGGCTCTTCCGCTCGATGCATCCGTTGAGGTGGATCTTCTCGTGGAGTTCCGCTAGTCATGCAGCGCGAGCCCGATTCTTCCGGCGTGCACCTTTCGTGGGTGCTCGCTCCGAATGCAGGGCCGCGAACGCTTGATGGCACGCGCACGTACATCTTTACTGCGGGGCGCACCGTGTGGATCGTCGATCCCGGTCCCGCAGCGCGTGCACATGCGCAAGCTGTCGTCGACGCGGTGGTCGCTACCGGCGCCCGCCGCGTCGGCGGCATCATTGTGACGCATCATCACGAAGGGCACACTGGCGCGACGTCGATGGTGCGGCGAGCCCTTAGTTCCGCAACCGGCATCACCGTTCCCCTGTGGGCTGCGGAACCCGCCCTGGTACCCGGCGCGGCGCCGGTTCCGAGCGAGATTTCTCTCGACGGGCGCGTCGTGGCCGATGTTCTCCATCTCCCGGGGCACACCGCCGATTCGATCGGCCTACTCCTCGAAGGCGGAGAATTCCTCACGGGAGACACGCTCCTCGGTGGGGCGCCAAGTGTGGTGGGCGAGGACTGCACGCTCCACGAGTACCTCCAGTGCCTCAACATCATTCGCGTGATGTGCATGGACGGCCGCATTTCGGGCCTCTATCCCGGTCACGGTGACCCGATCGAGGCTCCTCACGAGGCGCTCGTTGCGTCGCAAGAGGCGCTCGCGTACTGGCGCGAACGGCTCGAGCGCGTAAGGCAGGTGCGCGAGCGCGGGGTTCTTACGGTGCGACGCATGTGCAACGAGATCTACGGAGGCGAGCTCGCTGCGTTGAAAGACGATGGCGCGAGCGCGGACGATGTCGCGTTTTACCGCGAAGGCGCTGAGCGCAACATTCGCGCGGCGCTCGAATACATCACGGGCACGGACCGGTAGGAGCGAAAAGACGAACACCGAGCTGCCCAAGGGGCGCGCCAGATAGCACGAAGGGAGCGACCCGCGAGTGGGGCCGCTCCCTTCGTGCTGTCTGTGCCGTGTGGCAGTGAATGCTTAGCGTGCGCGGCGGCGCAGACGCTCGATGTCGAGGAGCAGCACTGCGCGGGCCTCGAGGCGAATCCAGTTGCGGTGTGCGAAGTCGGCAAGCGCCTTGTTCACGGTTTCACGCGAAGCGCCAACGAGCTGCGCGAGCTCTTCCTGCGTAAGGCCGTGGGAGACCATGATGCCCTCGTCGCTCTGGCGGCCGAAGCGCTGAGCGAGGTCGAGCAGGTTCTTGGCGACGCGACCGGGGACGTCCGCGAACACGAGGTCCGCGAGCGAGTCGTTGGTCTTGCGCAGGCGGCGTGCAAGCGAAGCGAGGAGGTGGCGGGCCACCTCGGGGCGCTGCGCGAGAACGCGGTACAGATCCTGCTGGGAGAGGGAGTAGAGGGTCGTCTCGGCGACAGCGGTTGCCGTGGCATTACGCGGGGCCGGATCGAAGAGGGAAAGCTCGCCGAGGGTTTCGCCCGGGCCGAGCACGGCGAGGAGGTTTTCACGGCCATCACCCGAAGCGTGGCCAACCTTGATCTTGCCGCTCGCGATGATGAACAGGCGGTCGCCCTGATCGCCTTCGCGGAACACGACGGAGCCTCGGTGGAAATCCTCCTGAGTCATCGAGTCAAGGACAGCCTGCTTGCCGTCGTCATCGAGCGCGGCAAAAAGCGGTGCTGAACGAACGATGTTCTCGTCCACGGTTCCTCCTGGGGTTGCGCTGGTGTAGCGGAAAATTGTGGGGTGTGCGACGTGCACACGCGTGCTCCTTAACAGTAATACCTGATCTGTGACGGGGCCCAGGGAATTCCCGAAACTGCCCGTGCTATTTCTGCTTGGCTGGACACACGTGCACAATGGCAGCATGAATTCGGGACTCAAGGACCACGCTGTGCCCGCGGTAAAGCGCGTTGATGAGGAACTCGCAAAGCTCTACCCCGACGCGCGTTGCGAGCTCAATTTTTCGAGTGCCTTTGAACTGCTAGTCGCGACGGTTCTCTCGGCACAGACCACCGATGCGCGAGTGAATTCTGTGACTGCGGAATTGTTCAAGCGCTGGCCGAGTCCAGAGGTCATGGCGTGCGCCCCCGAAGCAGAGGTTGAGGCCGTTGTGCGTCCGCTCGGAATGGCTGGAAGGCGCACCGCCCACGTGCGGGAGCTTTCTGCACGCCTAGCTGCGAACTTCGGAGGCGAAGTCCCCGATGACCAAAAGGCGCTCGAATCCCTTGCGGGCGTTGGTCGCAAAACCGCCCATGTGGTGCGCGGAACGTGGTTCGGCCACTCGCTACTCACGGTCGATACCCACGTGGGCCGGCTCGCGCGCAGGCTCGGCTGGAGCGAGAGTTCCGCTCCGCGGACGGTGGAGGAAGACGTGGTGGCGCGCGCTGGGGCCGACGGTTGCCAGGTTCCCGTCGACCTCACGATGCTGTCGCACCGGCTGATCTTTCACGGGCGGAATCTATGTACGGCACGAAAACCCGCGTGTGGCGAGTGCCCACTCGCGGCCCTCGAGGTTCCGTGCCCGAGCGCCTTTCGGGACTAGCCGGAAGGAGCAACAAAAAGCCAAGAGACGGCGGGGTGAAGCCGACGTCGGACACCGCGCCGCGGGTGCCCGCGTGAGCCGAGCGGGGAGGGTGACCCAGGCCGCGGATCTTTCGTCCAGCGAAGGGCGCACGATAGAATGGAGCCTGTTTCATGCGCGTGAGCGCTCGAGAGTAAAGGCAGGAATCACTGTGCCGAACGGCAAGGTCAAATTCTTTGACGCTGAAAAGGGCTTTGGCTTCCTCGTAAGCGAGGATGGCCAGAGCGTGTACGTGCACGCGTCGACCCTCCCCGAGGGGGTTCAGCAGCTCCGTAAAGGCCAGCGCGTCGAGTTCGACATGGTCGACGGCAGCCGCGGCCCCCAGGCGCTGACGGTACGCCTCCTTGATCCTGCACCCAGCATCGCCCGTGCGCGTCGGGTCAAGCCGGAAGACATGGCCGTTATGGTCGAGGACCTCATCCAGCTTCTCGACGGCGCCTCGAACGGGCTCCGCCACGGTCGTTATCCCGATAGGGGCCACGCGCAGAAGGTTGCGGCCGTCTTGCGCGCCGTCGCCGACAACTTTGAGGCGTAGTCGATGACTTCTACCGCTCCCGCGAAGGCGCGCACGCGCGCCCCGAAACTCGATGCCGTTTGTGCGGCGGCGATCGAACAGGCTGCCGCCGCCGTGATCGAGGTTGCCGAGCCCGATCAGGTCGGCGCGCACGTACGCGCCGAAGCGAGCGGCGAGCGCCTTGTCACGCACTTTTTTGAGGCCACGATGCCCGGTTACGCGGGGTGGACCTGGATCGCGGTGCTTGCGCGCGCCCCGCGCGCGAAGGTCGCGACCGTCTGCGAGACCGCGCTCATTCCGGGCGAGGATTCCCTTCTCGCACCCGAGTGGGAGCCGTGGGCGGAGCGTCTTCGCCCCGGTGATGTCGGGGAAAACGACGTCCTGCCCTACAGCGCCGACGACTCTCGCCTGGAGCACGGTTACGAACAGACCGACGACGAAGAAGCCGATCGAGTGGCCATGTGGGAGCTCGGCCTCGGTCGCAAGCGAGTGCTGTCGCGCGAGGGCCGCGAAGACGCCGCAAAACGCTGGATGAGTGGCAATTTCGGCCCGCGCGAGGTCAGCAAGCGCGGCCGCAAAGGCACCGTGAAGGCCCAGTGCCGCTCGTGTGGCTTCCTCTCCCTGCTCAACGGTTCGCTGCGCCAGGAATTCGGTATTTGCACGAATGAGTGGTCGCCTGCCGATGGGCGCGTAGTGTCGCTACAGTACGGCTGCGGCGCGCATTCCGAGACCGACGCCGAGAAGCAGAACATCGCGGGGGACCTGCCCGAGAAGGTTCTCGACGAAGAAGCCGTCGACTACGAAGATCGCTTCGAGGAAAAGTCGATCATCGACGAGGCTCTTTTGAAGAAGGAGCAGGAGAAACTCGCGGCGAAAAAGGCCAGCGAAGAGAAGTAGCGTCTCCTAGCGGGCGGCGACGACCGAGGCGAGCAGCGCCTCAAGTGCGAGCTGTGGTGGCACGTTCATGCCCACCCGTTTGCGGGCCGTCCCCACGGCATCGAGTAGAGCGAGCGTGGTCTGCGCCGAGTGCACGCGCGTGCGCTCGGTCAGCTCCCGCTCGATGCCGGGATTGACGAGCGTCGCACCCGTGTCGAGTTGGAGTGCGAGAACGTCCCTGAACACCGAGTGAATGTCGAGCAGAAAGCGGTCGATGACGTCGCGCACGAGGCGGGTCGCGCGTCGCTTCGCCTCGTCGTCGAGGGCCTTGACCTGGGCGCGTAGTGCCGGAGGGATGCGCCCGCCGGGTTCGATGCCTGCTCCGCGCATGAATGCTTCGCGCTCGCGGGCGCTCGTCTCGTCCGCTTCGGCGTGCGCCTCGGTTTCGGCGCGTTCGATGAGAGCCTTCGCGAAGGCGATCGCGTGCCCAACACTCGTGAGGGCGAGAAGCCTTCGCGCAGACTCTTCGCGTTCCTCGAGGGTTTCGGGGTGCAGGCCGTAGCGGCGGGCGATCCCGATATGCCCCTGCGCGCTCGCCGCGGCTCGATGCGCGAGTTCGGGTGCAATGCCATCGCGGTTGATGAGGAGCGTCGCGACAGCGTCCGCTGGTGGCACCTGGAGGTTCACCACTCTGCAGCGTGAGCGAATCGTCTGTGCGAGATCCTGCGGCGAGGGAACGCACAGCAGCCACACGGTTCGCGGCGGCGGTTCCTCGATGGCTTTAAGGAGCACGTTGAACGTGCCCGGGCTCATGCGGTCGGCATCCTCGATGATGAGAACGCGGTGGCGCCCTGATGCCGGTGCGCGCTGCGCAGTCGCCACGAGCTCACGAACGTCGTCCTTCGAGATCGTGAGCGTCTCGGTACGCACGGCGGTCACGTCCCCGTGGGTTCCCGCGAGAACGGTGCGGCACGGCTGGCACTGTCCGCAGCCAACACCCTCACGCGGGGCGTCACACAGGAGACTCGCCGCGAACGCACGCGCGATGCTTGAGCGACCCGATCCCGGCGGGCCGGCGATGAGCCACGCCTGGGCGAGAGAGCCGCCCGGTGAGGCAGCGCGCGAGAGCTGTGCGACCGCGGCGGATTGGCCAACGACCGTGTCGTAGACGTTCACAGGAGCGAATCCGGGGTCGTGGTGCCCTCGACCGGGTGTTCAGCGGCGCCCGTGAGGGTGTGGGCATTGACGCGAACCCAATCGGCGAAACGTTGCGTGATCTCCGCGTGGACGTCCTCGACAGACCGTGAGGCGTCGATGACGATCCACCGCTCGGGCTCGCGCCGCGCGAGATCGAGGAAAGCCGCGCGCACGGCCTCGTGGAACTCGCGGCCCTCCCGTTCGAGACGGTCCAGGGACGCGGCTTCGCGTCGCTGTGCGAGGGTCTCGGGCGAGACGTCGAGGAGAATGGTGAGGTGGGGAAGCAGCCCTTCGGTGGCCCACATCGACAGCTCGTACACGTCGTGTGGGTTCAGTGCGCGGCCTGCGCCCTGGTAGGCGACGGAGGAGTCGAGGTATCGATCGGCGATCACGATCCCGCCCGAGGCGAGCGCCGGACGTACGACGCTCTCGACGTGGTGGGCGCGATCAGCGGCGTAGAGCAGTGCTTCGGCACGATCGGAAACGTGATCCGAATGGAGGATCAGCTCCCTGATCTGGGCACCGAGCGGGCTCCCGCCCGGCTCTTTCGTCACGGTGACGTCAGCACCCGCAAACGGGGAGCCCTCGCCACGAAGCCACTTTTCGAGCAGCGGGATCTGCGTGCTTTTGCCGCCGCCGTCGCCGCCCTCGAACGTGACGAAAAGGCCCGTTTCCGACGGTGAGGCTGAGGCGGTCGTCAGAGGCGTACGCGGTGCAGTGGAATCGATGCTCGACATGACGCCATTGTCTCAGGTGAGGATGAATGCGCCCCTATTTTGCCTCGCTCGGGTAGCGCACACCGACAATCTCACGTACACGATCCATGACCTCGAGGACCGCGAGCGTGTCGCGCGCACCCCATCGCGGTGATTCGAGAAGGCCGGCGCGAATGTTGCGCGCCGCCTCCGCGATTTCGAAGGCCATGCCGTAATTGCCGCCATCGGGATGAGCAGGCAGGGAGTAGGGTAGCGAGTCCTCGTACGTGAACCGCTCGGTCACGTCCTTGCCGTTTTCCCCCGCTTCGAACTGGGTCACGGTAAAGGAATTCGGAACGAAGAACCACGAGTCCACGTCGATTTTGCCGCGCGTGCCGAGTACGTGCGCCTCGACTGAACTGCGCGCACCAAGCCCCGTCTGCACGGCGTATACGGTGCGGCCCGAGAGGCCCGAGATCGAGACCATCTCGTCGACCCCCGTTGCGGTGAGGGTTCCCGTCGCGTGCACCTGCGTGGGCGATCCCGCGGCCCAGTGCGCAAACGCGAGCGGGTATACGCCGAGGTCAAGGAGTGCCCCGCCGCCAAGTTCCGGGGCATACAGCCGGTGCTCGGGGTCGAAGGGGAAATACTGGCAGTGATCGGCGATTACCGCGGTGACCTCGCCAATCACGCCGGATTCGATGACCTGGCGGATGACGTCGTAGTGCGGCATGAAGCACGACCACATCGCTTCCTGCACGTATGCGCCCGTGCGTCGAGCAGTCTCGAAAAGCTCGCGCGCCTGGGCGGCGTTGAGCGTCATCGGTTTTTCGATCACGACGGGAATGCCAGCCTCGACGACCTTTGTCGCAAGCGCGAAATGCTGAGCGTGAGGCGAAGCGACATACACGACCTCAAGGCCCTCGTGGGCGAGGAAATCGTCAACACTCGCATAGGCGTGGGCGAGGCCGGCGTCGGATTCGAAATCCTCCGCGAAAGCCTGCGCGCGCTCGAGCGAACGCGAGCACACGGCGGTGAGGCGGGAAGCGGTCGCCGCGTGCATCGTACCGATGAAGTTCCTGGCAATCCCGCCGGGGGCGATCACACCCCAGCGGAGGCCCGGCGCCTTGGCGGGATCGGGAACGGACGTCGTGGGCAGCGTCAACGGTGCAGTCATGACACCACCGTACGCGAGCCGCCGCTACTTTTTCGTGGACTTCGCCCGCGAGCTGGACTTTCGCGTCGTTTTCCGCTTTGCAGGGCCCTTCGCGCGCTTCTCCGCAAGACGCTCGACGGCGCGCTCGTGAGTCATCGTCTCGGGCGACTCATCCTTGCGAAGCGTGACGTTCGTCGTGCCGTCGGTGATGTACATGCCGAAACGACCGTCTTTGATCACGATCGGTTTCTCGCTCGTAGGATCCACGCCAAGTTCCGCGATCGGGGGTTTTGCCGCCGCGCGCCCGCGCCGCTTGGGCTGGGCGTAAAGTGCGAGGGCCTCTTCCTCGGTGATCGTGAACAGCTGTGCTTCGGTTTCGAGCGAGCGCGAATCCGTGCCCTTCTTGAGGTACGGGCCATAGCGGCCATTCTGCGCGGTGATCTCGACGCCCTCCGCGTCCTTGCCGACGACACGGGGGAGCGAGAGGAGTTTGAGGGCGTCCTCGAGGGTCACGGTCGCAAGGTCCATGTCCTTGAACAGCGAAGCCGTGCGGGGTTTCGGCTGTTTCGTTTTCGGGAGGGCCTTTGTGGCCTCATCAAGCTCGAGGTTTTCCGTGACGTAGGGGCCGTAGCGACCGTCCTTTGCGAGGATTTCAAAGCCCGAATCGGGGTCGCGGCCAAGCACGCGACCGTCGTCCTTTGCGCGTGCCATGAGCTCTTCGGCCTTCTCGAGCGTGAGCTCATCCGGTGCGAGATCGGCGGGAACATTCGCTCGCTGAGGCGTATCGGAACCCTCGACCGCCCTTTCGATGTAGGGGCCGTACTGGCCCATGCGAAGGTCGATGCCGTTGCCGATCGGGACGGTGTTGATCGCGCGCGCGTCGATATCGCCGAGGTTGTCGAGGGTCGCCTTGAGACCGTCCTCGGCGGGGGTGTCGAACGAACCGGACTTGCCGTAGTAGAAGTCGCTCAGCCAGTGCACGCGGTCCGTGTTACCCGCGGCGATTCGGTCGAGCCCCGCTTCCATATCGGCCGTGAACTCGTAATCGACGAGCGTCCCGAAGTGCTCCTCGAGAAGCTTCACGACGCTGAACGCGAGCCAGCTCGGCACGAGGGCCGAGCCCTTCTTTTCGACGTAGCCGCGATCCTGGATCACGGAGATCGTCGCCGCGTAGGTCGAGGGGCGGCCGATCCCGCGCTCCTCGAGTGCGCGCACGAGTGACGCCTCTGTGTAGCGCGGCGGTGGCGTTGTTTCGTGACCGTTCGGCGTGTACTGAGCGGCCGTGAGCTGCTGCCCCTCCTTCATTTGGGGCAGGCGCTTGTCCTTGTCATCGTGTTCCGCATACCGCGACTGGTCGCGGCCTTCCTCGTAGGCCGCGAGGAAACCGCGGAACGTAATGATCGTGCCCGAGGCGCCGAACTGGGCGGTGCGCCCCTTGCCTTCAACATCGAGCGTGACCGACGTGGTCGTTCCCTTGGCGTCGGCCATTTGAGACGCCACGGTGCGCTTCCAGATCAGTTCGTACAGGCGGAACTCGTCGCCACTGAGCTGGCGAGATACCTGCGCGGGTGTGCGGAAGTTCGAACCCGCCGGGCGAATTGCCTCGTGGGCTTCCTGCGCACCCTGCGACTTGTTCGTGTACACGCGAGGGCGATCCGGAACGTACTCCGCACCGTACATTTCCTGGATCTGTGCGCGGCTCGCGCGAATCGCCTCACCGGACAGCACCACGGAGTCGGTACGCATGTAGGTGATGTAGCCGTTTTCGTAGAGCCGCTGCGCGGTCGACATCGTGTGGCGGGCACCCATGCGCAGTTTTCGGCTCGCCTCCTGCTGGAGGGAGCTCGTCGTGAAGGGGGCGGCGGGCCGCCGCGTGTAAGGCTTGGACTCGAGATTTCCGACGGTGGCCTTCGCTCCGTCGAGGGCGTCGATGAGAAGTCGCGCGCTTTCTTCGGTCAGAACGGTGACGTTTCCCTTGAGGCTCTTTTTGAGTTCGCCCGTATCGGTAAAGTCACGCCCCGTGGCGACCCGCTGGCCGTCGAGGGTGCGTAGCTGCGCGGTGAAGGCGGGGGTGTCGACGCTTCGATTCTCCAGTTCAGAGGTGATGAACTCGCCCGTCACATCCCAGTACGAAGCGGCCTTGAACGCCATGCGCTCGCGCTCGCGGTCGACGACGAGGCGTGTCGCCACCGACTGGACGCGGCCTGCGCTCGTGCCGCGGCGAACCTTGCGCCACAGCACGGGGGAGAGCTCGTAGCCGACGAGTCGGTCGAGAATACGGCGGGTTTCCTGGGCATCGACGAGCGGCATGTCGAGCTCGCGCGTCTCGGTGAGCGCCTTTTGGATGGCTTCCTTCGTGATCTCGTGGAACACCATCCGGTAAACGGGAAGCGACTTCTTGGGTTTCAGTGCCTCGAGGAGGTGCCAGGCAATCGCTTCACCCTCGCGGTCCTCATCGGTTGCGAGGTAGAGAGCATCGGCCTCTTTGAGGAGCTTCTTGAGCTCGGAGACAGTCTTTTTCTTGTCGGGATTGACGACGTAGTAGGGCTCGAAGCCTTCTTCGACGTTGACGGCGAAGCGGCCGTAGGGGCCCTTCTTCATGTCGGCGGGCAGCTCTTTGGGCAGGGGAAGGTCACGAATGTGTCCCACTGACGCGGCGACCGTGAAGTCGTCCCCGAGGTATTTCCCGATGGTCTTTGCCTTCGCGGGGGACTCGACGATCACGAGGTTGCGAGCGCTCACTCGATGTACTTCCTTACTGCGGTGTGTGCGTGGCGGGGGTGTGTCCCCGCGTGGTTTACCCTGCCCCGTACGGTAGCACTAGGCGGGGTTTGGCTGCTCAACGATGTGGAGAAACCCCCATTCGACGAGGACGCGGAGTGTGCGGTTGATGCTCGCGCGTGCGCCCGCGATTTCAGCGCCTTGATCGGCGGCTTCGAGAAGTGAGGCGTAGGCCGTGAGGAAAATATCGAGCGGGTATTCCCCGGTGAGGGGGCCGACGATGGCCGCGGTGTGGGTGTCGATCTGAATGGTGCGGCCGAAGCCGCCGCCCTGAACGAGGTCGATCACCATGGGGTCGTCGTCGCCGGGCGTGTAGTGGCGCCGCTCGATGACGTCATCGGCGCGTGCGAGTGTGAGCGAGGCGAAGGCCTCGTCGTCGAGCTGCGCGAGGCGCGTGCGCGCGCGAAGCATTTCGGCATAGCGGGGGCCGAGAGGGCCCGCTCCCGTCGTTTCGACGTGGGTGAAGTCGACGAAGCGCTTTTCTCCCTCGCGCGGTTGCGCGAGGAGCACGTGGCCGAAACCGATGCCGCGGACATCGCGCGAGGCGAAGTCGTCGAGCCACGCGTGGGTCATCGGTTCCCAACGCTCGTCGCGGTCGGTGACGCCTCCGTCGCGAAGCCAGGTCGAGGCGTAGGAGGCCGGGTCCTCGATGTCGCGCTGGACGACGAGTGCGCTCGCACTCGAGTTCGCGAGCCACGTGCGTGGGCGCGCATCCCATTCGGAGCCGCGGGTGATCTCCCAGTTCGCCAGCATGGCGGCGACGCCGCCGGGGGCGAGGTAGGCATCGATCTCGGCGAGGAGGTTCGCGACGAGTGCGTCGCCTTCTGCTCCGCCGTCGCGATACGTCCAGGTCTCCGCATCCTTCACACGGGGTGTGATGACGAACGGAGGGTTGGAGACGATGAGATCGAAAGTCTCGCCCGCGACAGGTTCGAGCATTGAACCCTGGCGCGTTTCGATCGTGTGTCCTTCGGGCAGCGTTTCGCGATTGAGGGCGACGTTGAACTCGGTGATTGCGAGAGCGCGTTCGGAGATATCGGTCGCGACAACGCACCGGGCGTGACGCGCAGCGTGGAGCGCCTGAATGCCGCACCCCGTGCCGAGGTCGAGCGCGCGGGCGACCTCGTCGCGAGGCGTGATCGAGATGAGCGTTGAAGTCGCCCCGCCGATGCCAAGCACGTGTTCACCGTCGAGCGCGCGGCCAGTCGCGAGTTCCCCGAGATCGGAAACGATCCACCAGAGGATCTCGCCGAAATCATCGGTGGCCTGATATGGGCGAAGATCGACGGTCGCGGCGAAGGCGGAGGTGGCGTCGGAACCCGTCCCTTCTGCTGGCGCCACGAGGCCGAGGGCGAGAAGCCCGTCCGTACCGAGGTTAGGGAGGGCGCGGTCGAGTTCGGCGCGCGTGGCGGTGCGGCCGAGCGTGAAGAGGCGCATGAGAGTCGCGGCCGCATTGCCCTGATCGGCGAGCGGATCAAGTTCGCGACGTGCGGGCAGCGGATTTTCGCGTTCGAGAGCTGTGCGAGCGGGAGCGCTCAGGAGATCCTCGATTCCATCCGCCGTGTATTGCGCGTGAGCGAGATCCGCGCGCAGAACCGCGAGAAGATCGGTATCGGGCGTGGGCGTCGGGAAAAGCTCGGTGGTGTGGCCTTGCGTGCTCATGCCTACCATTGTTGCCTACGACGCGAACAGATCGAACATGAGTGGAGGCGGCACGTGAGGAGCGAGGCTTTCGATGCCGAACGGGCGCTCGCGCGCCTCACTACGCCCCCGCATCGCACTGACTCCCTCCGGCATATCGAGCGCCGGCCCGCTCGCGAGGCACGCTTCGCTGAGTGGCCGAGATGGACAAACCCCTCACTACGCGCCTACCTCGAAGACAGCGGGATCGAACGCCCGTGGTGGCACCAGGTTGAGGCCGCCGAGTTTGCGCACGCGGGTCGCGACACGGTCATCGCTACCTCTACCGCTTCGGGAAAATCGCTCGGTTATCTCTTGCCCGCGCTGACCGATATCCAGGCACGCCGAGAGGATCCGTCGGCCCGGCGCGCGAGCGCCCTCTACATCGCCCCCACAAAAGCGCTTGCCTACGACCAGTACACGTCGATCTGCCGGCTTGCGGACGGGGCCGGCCTCGGGGACGTACGCGCCGCCGTATTCGACGGCGACACCCCGACCGAACAGCGTCGCTGGGTGCGCCGCCACGCAAATTTTGTGCTCACAAACCCCGACATGCTGCATTACGGGATCCTTCCCGGTCACGAGCACTGGATTCCGTTCTTTCGAACGCTGCGATACATCATCATCGACGAATGCCACGTCTACCGTGGCGTGTTTGGGGCACACGTTTCCATGCTGATGCGACGCCTCGCCCGCATCGCCGAGTACTACCGCGCACGGCCCACCTTCGTGCTCGCGTCGGCAACCTCGGCGAGCCCGGAGGTGAGCGCTTCCCGGCTCGTGGGTAGGAACGTCACGGCTGTCACCGAGGACGGTTCGCCGAAAAACCCCCTCACGATTGCGCTGTGGGAGCCGGGAATCGCCGATCTCGACGAGGGCGAGGACGCGCGCGAGGCCGCGCGCAGGGCGAAAGAGGAGCGCGAGCAGGCGGAAAAGGCCGGGGTGAAAGCCCACGTGGAGGTCCGACGGCGGCCTGCCCCCACCGAGGCCGGCGCTCTACTCGGTGACCTCGTATGCGAGGGGGCGCAGTCGCTCGTCTTTACTCGCTCGCGGCGTTCGAGCGAGCTCGTCGCGAAGGGGGCGCAGCGCGCCGTCAACGCTGCCGCGGAAGCGACCGGATCCGCCATGCTTGCCGATCGGGCCACGCGCATCGCCGCCTATCGCGGCGGCTATCTTCCCGAGGAGCGCCGCGCACTCGAGGCCGCGCTTCGTTCGGGACAGCTTCTCGGCCTCGCCTCGACCAACGCCCTCGAGCTTGGCATCGACATCTCCGGTCTCGATGCCGTGCTCGTGACGGGGTGGCCGGGGACGCGCGCGTCCCTGTGGCAACAGTTCGGGCGCGCGGGCCGGGCCCACGGAACTCAGTCGCGCGAGGCGCTTGCAATGTTTATTGCGCGCGAGGATCCCCTCGACACGTACGTTGTGCGTCACCCCGAGATGATCCTCGAAGCCGACGTCGAGGCCGCTGTGTTTGACCCCTCCAATCCGTATGTGATGACTCCTCATTTGTGTTCCGCCGCTGCGGAGATTCCCATTCGCGACGGCGAGGAGGAGCTTTTCGGGCCCACGAGCCGGGAGCTTCTCGAGAACCTTGCCGGGAGGGGAATCCTTAGGCGTCGCCCTCACGGGTGGTACTGGACCCTTGACGAGCGCCCCCACGACCTCACCGATTTACGTGGAAGTGGAGGTGAGAGCGTGCGGATCGTCGATCAGGCGAGCGGGCAGCTGATCGGCACGGTCGATGCCGCGAGCGCTCACCAGCACGTCCACGACGGCGCCGTCTATCTCCACCAGGGAGTCTCGTACGTCGTGAACCACCTCGATGTCGAGAACGCCGTCGCGATGGTGCGTCGGGAGAGCCCGCAGCACACCACCCAGCCGCAAGAGACCTCGTCGATCAGCGTGCGCCAGGTCGAGCGCAGCGAACGGTGGGGTGACATCGCCGTGTGCTTCGGGCAGGTCGAGGTCACCGACCAGGTCACCGGTTACCAGGTGCGCGACATCTACACCTCCGCCGTGCTCGGCGAACACCCACTCGATCTGCCCGCGCGCACCCTCGTCACCAAGGCCGTGTGGTTCGAGATCCCCGCAGACGTCCTCCACGCATGGAGCCTCGAGGAAGCCGATTTCCCTGGCGCCCTCCATGCGGCCGAACACGCACAGATCGCGATGCTTCCCCTCCTTGCCACGTGCGACCGCTGGGACATTGGCGGCGTGTCTACCGCCCTGCACGCCGATACCGAAAAGCCCACGATCTTCGTGTACGACGGCGCTCAGGGCGGCGCCGGCTTCGCGGAGCGCGCCTACGAGAGCGCCTCCGCATGGGTTCGCGCGACCGCCGACATGATCGAGGCATGCGGATGCGAGGCGGGCTGCCCCGCATGCGTCGTCTCTCCGAAGTGCGGCAACGGCAACGAGCCCCTCAGCAAGAAGGGCGCCCTCACGGTTCTGCGGGAGCTGGGCCGGCACGTGCCAACTTGGTGAGAGGTCCAAGGGTCGTCATTTTCAATGTCGCTCGATACGCGAGAGCCGCACCTCTGTGCCTGTAAAAGTGCCCCTGCTCAGATGATGAAATTTTTTGATGTGAATATTTGAGTTTTCGCAGGTGATCGTCACTATCTGACTATGCTTTTAAAGCGCGGGTCACCGGTTGACTCGCGTCGACGTGAAGGTGGATGACAGTGTTTGGTATGCGTTCTCGACTCCGTAGGGTTGCTGGTGGGCGTTCGTCGGTTGTGGATCCCAATCTTGATCGGGCCGCTCTCACGGCACGAGCCGGGGAGGTGCCGGAGAAGGAAAGCGTCGCCATCGCCCGCCATCTCGCAAGGCTGAGGAATTTCCGAGCAGCTTCTGACGTGATCTTGAAAACTGATCTCGAGAGGCTGTCTTTACTGGATCAGTGTTTTGCCGGAACGACCCTGCTGCAGTCCCATCACGGTCTCGTCTCGGATGAGCTTCTGGTTGAGCGCCTCGAAACTCTCGGTGCTCAAACGCTGCAACCGGCTGAGGCAGTGAGGCTCGCGGAGTGGGGCCAGCTTTCAGGGCTGCCTGTTGAAGAAAAGCTGAATGTCCTCGACAAAATGCGGATCAATCGCACGAACTCTGACGCTGCCGCGAGCGCTCAGAGGGACTTGCGTTTTCGCGCCTTTCGGTTGCGTGCAGACGCATTAGAAGACGTCGACGTGCTCGCATTTTTTGAGGGAGAGGACGAAGACCCTCTCCAGAGAAAAGACAATCTTCGCTATGTCACGGCGCTAATCACTCACGGGCACGCCGACACGGCCCGAGTTCTGGTGGAGACGCAATTAAGTCGGCACGGACTGGCGGACCGTGCAGTTCTCGAAGCAGCGATGCGTTTTGACTCCGGTTCGCTACTCGACGACCTCTCTGCAGTCCCTGCTGCGCATCGGGCCGCCCCGGGGGTACTCGCTCTCGCTCATGATTTGCGGTCAGAGGGTGAGTCCTACGAGGCCCTATTTCAATCGTGCCGCAACGCGACCGCTGCGGCGTTCCCCTCCGCGAATGTCTATCAGAAAGACGCGCTTTTGCGTGTACTGACTGTGAAAGACCTCCTCCCCGAGTTAGATTTCCTGGTGCCGGATCTGCGTGGAGTCCCTGACACCGTTCTTGGCGCTCGTTGCGGCCGTGGCCTCATCGCTATGGAGAAGGGTGCGAATCAGGACTCCGCAGACCTCTTGCGTTCGGTACTCCGTGAAGATCCAGGATTCACCGCTGCCGCAACCGGGTTACGATTCGTTCTCGCTAGGCTAGATAACGACGAAGACGTCATTGGGCTGCGAAACGAGGTCGGCTACGGAGCGGCTAGCGCCGGCAGGGCGGGCGTTCGCACAGGCGATCGGGACCAAGCCACATCTCTTCTGCTCACAGGTGATTACCTGAAGAGCTGGAGAGTCCGCCGGACAGCGCCGCAGTGGCGGATTCTTAAGCGAGAGCTCGGTAGCCGTTTTTTAAACTACGAGGAGCTGCCGGAGAAGCCTGGATCTTCGCTCTTTCTCATCGCGGATGATGGCGTAGGTGACGAGATCCGTGGTGCGCAGTACCTTGGTGCGCTTGCTGAGCGGTTCGACGTGACCGCTACTTGTGACCCCCGTTTACGTACACTGTTGGAGCGAAGTTTCCCGACGATTCGCTTCGTTGACGTTCCTCGCAGAATCAGGGGCACGTTGAACCCCATCTATGACGGCAGGTATTCCGATTTCATTCTCGCGAGCCATCTTCCAGCGCATTGCGATCCGTACGTCAAGGCTGCTGATTATGTGACCTTTGGTCAAAACCTCACCTTTAACCGCTTTGCTGGTGTCCTGCCCAGGCTAGATACCGGCGTCTACCTCATTCCTGACCCAACTCGAGTAGTACCGCGCAGCCAGGAAAAACTTAAGGTCGGGCTTGTGTGGAAGAGCCATCTTGCAAGCGCCTCCAGAAAAATGATGTACCTCGGTGTCGAACAGCTGACTCCGCTGTTAGACGTCCCAAGTGTCGAATTTTGGTCTGTGCAACATGCCTCCAATGCTGAGGAGGCAGCATTCTGCGAAGAGCACGGGATTCGCCAAATTGAGAATGTGGACCTTTTTGATGACTTCGAGGGTCTTGCGGGGCATCTGTCATCGATGGATCTTGTGATCGGTATCAGTACCGTGCCGATGGAGCTTGCTGCCGCTGTAGGAACACCCACATGGCTTCTCGGCTTCTCGCCGGAAAACTATTACTACCGGACCGCTGGCGGCGAGACGGAAATTGATCAGCTCTCCCGCAACTCCACTGTTATTGCGCCACGCTGGATCGATTTCAGCTCCTCATACGACGAATGCGTGGAACAGGTGATGGTGGAGTGCCGAAAGCGCTTGGAGCGTTTCACCCATGATCGGGTTGACGGAATTAAATAAGAGCAGTCGTTCGGCTGGGGGCAGTACTTGTGTAGGTCTCCGGGCGATACCAGCGCGCTCACGGTTCTGCGGGAGCTGGGCCGGCACGTGCCGCTTCGGTGAGCAACTGGTTGCCGAGTAGCGGCACGTGCACTCTTACGGTGACCGTCACGTGCGCCTCAAGCCCGCTCACGTTGCAGCTCTGAAGAAGGGCGCCGTGCCGTTCGGCGACCTCCAAAGCGATCTCGCAGGCCCCGCTCGTGGCGCCGCCGCCGGCCAGTGCATCCGCAGCCGAGAGCGCGGAGAGTTCAGCGGCTGAGGCGGCAAGGGAGCGACCGTGGTGGACGATCCCGAGCCCCACGAGGACCGTGAGGATCGCCGAGACAATTGCGATCGCTCCGAGCGCGGTGGCTGTTGCGTTACCGCGCTCCTCGCAAAACCCCGCCCTCACGGCCCGTTCCTTACGAGGTGTGGTTCGAGGCGCGTGTGGGCACTCGCCTCGAGCGGAAATGTGG
The DNA here is from genome assembly GCF_001807585.1 of Dermabacter sp. HMSC08H10. NCBI lineage: Bacteria > Bacillati > Actinomycetota > Actinomycetes > Micrococcales > Dermabacteraceae > Dermabacter > Dermabacter sp. HMSC08H10. The sequence continues at coordinate 314,620 of NZ_KV789425.1, read as the reverse complement.
CCCCGAGGATTGGCCCGCCGACGTGCCACGTTGCGTGTGCTTCCACGGTGACCCACTCACCGCTCGTGCTCACGGTGAACGTGGCCTCCTTGCCGCTTACAACTTTCGCTTTTGCGACCGCGGTATTTGGGTCAGCCGAAATCATCATTTCGCGTGCGGCGGTACGTGCCCCCTCCGCGAGACGCGCGTGGCTGATGAACAGGCCGCCCAGTGACATGACCAGTGCGAGGAGGGCGAAGACGGCGATGAGGACCACCGCCGTCTCCGCCGTGGCCGCACCGGAATCCGCACGAAGCGCACGCCTCAAGGTGCGCGTACGTGTCTCGGCTTCCGGTGTCATGCTCAGCCCGCCGAGTGGAGGGCGCCCTGAATGAGGCTCGTAAGGATGCCCTGCATCTCGCCGCTCGTGAGCACGGCGAACAACAGCGCGGCAAAGGCGCACGCGGCGACGATCGTCACCGCATATTCCGCGGTTGTCGCGCCAGTGTCATCCGCGAGGATGTCGCGGGTTCGTAGTTCCGTCTTTTCTGTCGTGTGGTTGTCGATCATTGATGTATCCCCCTTCAAGGATGTGTGTGGTGCTGCACGCGGCGGATGCCGCGCGCCTACGGCCACAGTTGGCCGAAGTGTGTGGTGACGAGATCCGTGATGATCGGGACGATGCCGAGTAGCACGAACGCCGGCAGAATCGTGAGGCCGGTGGGGAGCACGAGGCGCACCGAGAGTCGCGCGGCGGCTTCATCGACCTGGCGCAACCGCGCACGGCGACGGTCGCGAGTGACGGCCGTCAGGATCGGCGCGAGACGCGCTCCCGTCGAGTGAGAGAGACTTGCCGCACTCGTGAGTGCTGAAAGGTCTCCCTCGAGCCTCGATAGTGCCTCGGCGGGGGCCATGCCTCGAGCGAGAGCATGGCCGGCCTCGAGGAGCGCGGGCCCCGGCTGCGTGTTTTCAAGGGCTTCGCCCACGCGCGTGCACGCCGATGCGAGTGGGATCCCAGAGTGCACAACACTCGCGATCAAATCGATCACGATCAACGGATCGATGTCCGCGCCCTCTCCGCGCGCTGCGGCGAGCATGCGGTTCATCCACGCGAAACCGGCCGCGGTGAGTACGATTCCGGCCGCGAGCATGAGAAATCCATGCGGCGACGCCAGGAGCACGCGCAAAGGATTCGCCCCCATTGCATACCCGAGAGCGATAGCGAAAAGCGGCAGCGCCATGAGCACTCGGGCCGTCGTCTTTGCGCCCGCGAAGGCTGCTGTGCGTGCCCTGGTGGCGTCGGAAGAATCGCGAAGTCCACCGGAGAGTGAGGTGAGTAGACCGGAAAGCGGAGCCCCCGTGCTCTCGCACATGACGTGGCACAAAACGACCGCGCGCACCGCCTCGCGAGGCGCGTTGAGGACCCCGTTCATGCGCTGCACCAGTGCGGGAGGAATGCGCGCCATAGTTTCGGCAAAATGCTTTTCCCGAGGCGTGGATGTGGCATCTGCGACGGCGGCCCACGCCTGCGGTGCCGTCACCCCCGCGCCGAGAGCCATCGCCACGTGGTCGAGAAGGCCGGCGAGCGCATCGTCCGATAGTCGAGCGTGGCCTTTCACCTCGCACCCCCGTGCCCGAGGCGTGCCTCAAGCGCATCGAAGGCGGGAAAGCGCCGCTCACGGGTCCCAAAACTGACTGCGGGCACGCATTCGAGCCGCCCATCCTTCCCGCGCTGTAGGAGGGAAATGGTTGAGAGGGCACGTCCCTCGCGCGAACGGTGCATGTGGAGAACGACCGTGATTGCCGAGAGTGCTTGCGATGCAAGCGCAAGTGGATCGAGGCCGGCGAGCGCACCGAGGGCCTCAAGCCTCGCGGGGACATCCGCCGCCGTATTCGCGTGGAGCGTTCCGCACCCGCCCTCGTGCCCCGTATTGAGTGCCTGGAGGAGCTCGCGGATGTCTGCGCCTCGGCATTCGCCGACGATGATCCGATCGGGCCGCATGCGCAGGCACTGCCTGATGAGGGTCGCGAGGCTGATCTCTCCCATGCCCTCCGCATTAGCGTGGCGCGCCTGAAGGTGCACGACGTGGGGATGAGCGGGTCGAAGCTCGGTGGAGTCTTCGACGATAATGATGCGCTCGCGGGGATCGACGGCGCCGAGCATCGCGCCGAGCAGGGTCGTCTTTCCGCTTCCGGTTCCGCCACTCACGAGGAAGGATAGGCGCGCGCGAATGATTGCATCGACGAGAGCGCGGCCCGTGGCCGTCAGCGTTCCCGAGTTCTCGAGGTCATCGAGGCAATAGGGGAGGGTGGCGGCGCGCCTAAGGCTGATGCTCGCTCCGCCCACAGATAGTGGCGGCAGCATTCCGTGGAAGCGAAGGTTTCCGGGCAGCTGCGCGTCAGCCCACGGCATCGCGTCATCGAGCCGGCGGTTGCCGAGTGAGGCGAGCCTGGTCGCGAGGGCCCGCGCATCGTGCGCGGAAAGAGTAAGGCTCGTACGCTCGAGACCGTTGAGTGAATCGATCCACACGCTGCCGTCGGGGTTGACGAGGATGTCACTGACACCGTCGGTCGCGAGATCATGGAGCGGGCCGAGACCCTCGAGATGATGCCGCACCTGATCGGTGAGATCGAGGAGGCTCGCGCGGTCGAGGATGAGCCCGTGCGAGTGAGCGACGCGCGCGATGCGGCGCGCATCGATTTCCCCCGGTTCTTCGCGAAGCGATTCATGAATTCCGGTGAGGAGCTCGTCGCTGAGAATCATGCCCTACCCCCGCCCATTCCGGAATCGGCGAGCTTTGCGAGAAAACGTTTGCAGGCGGCTTCGATGCCCTTGCGGTCTCGATCAAGACCGGGAACGAAGCCCTCGCGGGCACTTCGGTACTCGAGCACGATGGGCGCGCCGAGCTGCTCGGCCACGTCGCGCGCCCGATAGCTCTCGCCGCGCCGGCGCGTACGTAGAGCGATGCCGATGCGGGTGCGCGGATGCACCCCGCGAAGCACATCGAGGGTTCGCGCCGTCGCGGCGAGTGCGTGTTCGCTCGGATGGACCGAGACGAGAGTGATGTCGGGACTCACGTGCGGTTCGATCCCCGCTCCGAGCGGCGCGTCGAGAACAAGAGTGCCGGGTGCATTCGCAAGACTCGCGATGACCTGGGGATTCACGGATTCCTCTCGCGTTCCCGAAAAGGTGAGCAGGCGGTAGCCGTCGATGAGAGGAAGAGCGTCGAGGAGCACCTCGGCATCCGTCGTGCCACTTGCCGCTCCCAGATCACTCCACCGCGCGCCCGCCACGTGCCGGGCCTGCACGAGCGTGTCGATTCCGCCGCCGAAGGGATCGGCATCGACGAGTGTCGCGGGCATGTTTCGGCTTGATGATGCGAGGGCGAGAGCGATCGCGAGAGACGTCGACCCTGCGCCTCCATGTCCCGAAAGGCACGCGATCACACGGCTTCGGCCGCTGCTCGTGGCGAGAGAGGAAAGGTCGCTAATAAGCTCCGAGGATTCCTCCGGAAGAAAACGAAGTGAGCGCGCTCCGTGGGCAAGCGCTTGCTGGTAATCACGCTGTTCGGGCTCGTTCTCGCACACGGCGAAGAGGGGGAGTGCTGGGTATGCCTCCGCTGCGCTAGCGAGGAGCGACGTCTCGCACACGACTGCACGCACGTGCCCGCGAGGCGTTTTCGCCGTGGCGACGTCGAAGCCGGCCGCTTGAACGCGGTCGCGCACGAGGGTTTCAAGCTCGCCGCTGTTGCCGAGCCACGCGATCGTGGCGCTCGCATGTTCGTGCGGGGAGGGCGGAGCGTCAAGCGGAATGCGGCTCACGAAGGTCGAGGGATCGCGACGACCATGCTCAACTCGGGGAAATACGTGTGTCATGGCTCCATGTTTTGCCGCTCCCGGGGCCCATTCCAGTGCCCGGTCATTCTTGGGGGTAGAGGCGGATTGTGGGGTCAGACCGGAGGCGAAAAACACGAAGCGAAATGGGGGGTTGCGTGGCTCACATCGAGTGTGTAAAGTGGGGGACATCACAAGCAAGGGAATGATTCGAAACCCACGTGCGAGTGGTCCTCGTTCGGACCGGTGCGGATTCGCCGAAAGCGGATGCCACACCACCAGGTGCACGCTTGATCCCGGATCGGCCCCGGGGAGGCGCTCGAAAGGGCGCCTCCTTTTTGGCCCGGATCCCATCCCCCGCACACGCCTCTTCTTTGCTGATCATCGCCGCGCCCATTAATGAAGGAGGAACGCGCCTATGCTCGAAACAACGCTCAAGCGCCCATCACCACCCTCCGTTCCCGGCGCCGAAGCGGGCTGGCACATTGACCCCACGACCCTGCGCCCCGTGATCGATGACGTCGAGGCGTTCGATCGGGAATTTGCCCACGACGACGCGCACGACATTATTCGAGCGCTCTGGAGCGGCGATCCCGTGACGGCGCTCGAGAGGTGTGAGGGCAGGCTCGCTAAGGAACCTTCATCGGTGCGCTTACGCGCGATTTCGGCTGATTGCCACCGGGATCTTGGCGAAACCGATCGAGCGATCGCTGAGTACCGTGTGCTGCTCGAAGAGTGCCGCGGCACCTCGTGGGAGGCCGTTCTCCACCAGCACCTCGGGAAGGCGCTATTCGCGGCTGGCCACTACGACCTTGCCCTGAATGCCTTCGCGCAGGCATACGAGATGCGCGTGTTCACGGGGGCTGATCCGAGTCTCATTGATTCGAGTATGGCGGCGATGTCACGCACGCAGCACATGCTCGAGATCCAGCATCGCGCGCGGCGCCGCCGCTAGACCCAACCGTCTGGCTATTTCCGACGCCTGCCGGCGCTCAGGCGCTCCCTAGAGCTCAACGTCGACGATCACGGGTGCGTGATCGCTCGTGGATTTCTGCGCCCGTTCGGCAAGGTCGATCATCGCCCCGGTTGTTGCCGCGCGCACTGCGGGCGAGCCAAACATGAAGTCAATGCGCATACCCTGCTTCTTCGCGAACTTGAGGCCCTTGTAGTCCCAGTACGTGTAGGTCCCGGGGGCATCGAGCCAGTCGCGTGTGAGGTCGGCGTAGCCCGCGTTCTCGAGCGCCGCGATGGCGTCACGCTCGGGCCCGCTCACGTGGGTTTTCCCCTCGAATGCCGCCATGTCCCAAACGTCGGCGTCGGTGGGAGCGACGTTGAAGTCACCTGCGAAGAGGGTCGCCGAGTCTTCGCCGGGCGCTTCGCCCGGCCCGCCGACATCGAGGCGCGAGGCCGCGTAATTGCGCACGGCCTCGAGCCACGCGAGTTTGTACGGATAGTGCGGGTTGTCGAGTTCTCGCCCGTTCGGGACGTAGAGGCTCCACAGCTCAAGAGGTGCGCAGTCGCTCGAGGCGTCTCCCACGACGGCCCCAATGGCGCGGGCCTCCACGACCCCATCATCCCCTTCGCCCCAGGCGGGAATCGAGGGGATCTCGCGGTGCACCTCGCGAAGGCCCACGCGCGAGGCGATTGCGACGCCGTTCCACTGGTTAAAGCCGTGGGCGGCGACTTCGAATCCGCGCTCGGTGAGCTCGCTGAGGTCGAGCTGCTCGGGTTTGGCTTTGATCTCCTGAAGTGCAATGACGTCGATATTGCGGGCATCGATCACCTCGAGGAGGCGGGGCATCCGTGCGCGAAGGGAATTGATGTTCCAGGTGGCAATTCGCATGCGTCCATCCTATGGGTGCGTGAAGGTTCGCGTGGATACGCTTAAGGCATGACTCTCGCGCTCATCACCGGCTCAACCTCCGGCCTCGGCCTCGAATTTGCGTGGCAGCTCGCAGGCAGCGGTCACGACCTCGTGCTCGTGGCGCGAAACGAGGATCGCCTCGCGGCAGTGGCCGCGCAGATTGAGGCGGTGTCTGGCACTCGCGTCAGCATTCTCCCGGCGGATATTTCGGTCCAGGCCGATGTGGAGCGCGTGGCCCGCCGCCTGCTCGACCCCGTTGATCCCATTGGTTTGCTCGTCAATAACACCGGGCATTCGGTGCGCGCCTCGTTTCTTGAAGGAGAGATCGAGGAGTTTCTCGAAGAGGTCGATTTCGATGTGCGCGCGACCCTGATCCTTGCACACGCAGCGGCGACGGCGATGACACGTAAGGGCGCCGGGGCGATCCTCAACGTCTCGTCGATGGCGGGATTCACCGCGACAAACCTCTCGGCGGCGGCGAAGAGCTGGGTCGTTATTTTTACGGAGTACCTCGCGCAGGAACTCGAAGGAACGGGCGTGAGCGCGACCGTGCTGATCCCGGGTTTCGTGCACACCGAGAGCCACCACAACGCCGCCGTCAACATGGAGGGCGCGCCGCGCGTGACGTGGCTAAAGGCCCCGTTCGTCGTGCAGCATGCCCTCAAAGACGTGGCGGCGGGAGAGGTCGTCTCGGTGCCATCGCTGGCCTACAACCCCGAAGCGCTCGGGCGGGCGACGCCGGGGGCGCTCAGGCGTGCACTCCAAAGTGAGGCGATTGCGCATGCGATGAGTAAGGCGCGTATGCGTAAGGTCGAGCGGGCTGCAGCGCGCAGATCGATGTTCGATCGATTGCTGCGCAAACGTCGGGACTGAACCCACGCCTGAAGGCGGAGAAAACGCCCCGACGGCGCCGGGATTGTTACGGCTGCTCAACCGCGAACGTGTCGCACGCCTTGTAGGTGCCCTCGTTGTAGCCCTTCACGAACCAGTTGCGACGTTGCGCTGAGGAGCCGTGCGTCCACGTGTCAGGCATGACCTGCCCGCCCGTCACTTCGCCCTGAATGTGGTCGTCGCCCACGGCGCTCGCGGCGCTGAGCGCATCGTCGACGTCCTTGTCGGTGAGGGGTTCGAGCATCGTCGTGCCGTTATCGTCGACCGTTGTCGCGGCGTGGTGAGCCCACATGCCGGCGTAGCAGTCCGCCTGAAGCTCAAGTCGCACCTGATCCGAGTCGGGGCCCGTTCCCGAACGATCGATTGCATTCATGGTGCCGTCGAGGCGTTGAATGTGATGACCGTATTCGTGCGCGACAACGTAGGCCTTCGCGAGCTGACCGCTGCTCGCCCCGAAGCGCGAGCTGAGCTGCTGGTAGAACGAGGTGTCGACGTAGATCGTGGAGTCGGCGGGGCAATAGAACGGGCCCGTCGCAGAGGTGGCGGGCCCGCAGCCCGTGTTAACCGAGTCGGTGAACACAACCGCCTGTGGTTCCTGAAACTTGAAACCGGCATTCTTAGCCTGGCCTTCCCACAGGGAGTCGGCGGACTCGACGGTGGCCTGCACGAGGCAGTCGTCGTTGTCGTTTGCGTCGGCGCCGGTTTGGCATTCCTCGAGAACGGTGCCCTGCTGAGGCTGCTGTGCACTTGGGGCGGGGCCGGCGCCGCCACCAAGCAGCATCGACGGATCGACTCCGAGGAAGAGCAAGACGATCACGAGGACGAGCGTGCCGAGGCCACCGCCACCGAGGGCGATTGCGCCTCCGCGGCGCATGCCGCCCCCGCCGCCGGAGCTGCGGCGGGTGTTGTCGGAGCGGATCTCGGAATTGGGGTTGAAGGTCATGCCGCCAATCTACCGTTTCATGCCGGATTTTCCCCGGGGTTTGCGACCCGGAGGCGACGTGGCGATGTGATTCAGCGTCTAACCTTTAGACTGGTTACGGTTCCGTAGCCTGCGGTTCCGTATCCGACGCGAAAGCACCTGTTTATGCCCACCTCTTTGCGCGAATACACGAGCCCGCTGCTTGTCGAGTCGAACGATAGTGAGCGCCTCACCGACCTCTTCGTGAAACGGGATGCCGAGGCCCCCGAGCACATCGCCTTCCAGGTCCCTGCCGGCACCGATGCTGCGGGAGCGACCGTGTGGAGCGACGTGACCACGCGGGAGTTCTTCGATTCCGCTCGCGCCCTGGCGCGTCATTTCATCGCTGCAGGCGTGAGGCCGGGTGACGCGATTTCGATCATGGGGCCCACGCGCTACGAATGGGTACTCGCCGACGTCGCTGCGCTGTGGGCGGGTGCGGTCGTCGTGCCGATCTACGATACGAGCGCCCCGGCCCAGGTGGAGGCGATCGTCGAAGACGCGGGGGTTACGCGCGCCATTGCCGGCACCGCGCAGCAAGCCGAGTCGCTCACGCATGCCCTTGGCGGGGCGGATCGCGTGTGGACGATGGAAGAAGTGAGCGGCTACGAATGCGTGAGCGCGCTCGCGGCACGCGACCCCGAAACACGGGTGAGCGAGGCTGATCTTGAGCGTGCGCGCACCTCCCGCACTCTCGAGGACGTCGCCACGATCGTCTACACGTCGGGAACGACGAGCGACCCGAAGGGCGTGCAGCTCACGCATGGCAATTTCGTGGCGCAGCTGCAAAACATTGGCGTCTCCCACGGGGAGGTGCTCAACGAGCACGGGTCAACGATCCTTTTTCTCCCGCTTTCGCACGTGCTCGCGCGCGGCGTGCAACTCATTTGCCTTGCGCTCGGGATGCGCGTCGCCCACCTCTCTGATACGTCACGCGTCATCCCCACCTTCGCGGAGATCCGCCCGACGTTCGTCATGGTCGTTCCGCGCGTGCTCGAAAAAATCCTTAACGCGGTCGCCGCGCAGGCCGATAAAAAGCATGTGGGGCGCCTGTGGAAGGACGCGCGTGAAACAGCCGTGCGGATCGGCATGATTGGGGAAGGTTTTCACGAGAGGGAACGGCCGAAGCTTCCGTTCCGCCTCGCGGCGAAGCGTGCGCTTTACGAGCGCGTCTTCTATCGAACCATTCGCACGCTTTTGGGTGGGAACATTCAGTACATCCTGTGCGGCGGCGCGAAACTTCACCCCTCGCTTGCGCTCGCTTTTCGCGGCTTCGGTATCCCGATCATCGAGGGGTATGGCCTCACGGAGACGACCGCCCCGATCGCCGCGAACCGCCCAGGTGATCTTACGGCGGGCAGCGTGGGTGTCCCCGTTCCCGGCACGACGATCCGCATCAGCGAGGAAGGTGAGGTGCTTGCGAAGGGGCCCGGGGTCTCGCCTGGATACCGCAATCCCGAGCACACGGCGGCGGCATATTCCGATGGTTTCTTGCGCACCGGTGATCTGGGAAGTCTCGATAGTTCCGGCCGCCTCACGCTGAGCGGACGCTCGAAGGATGTCATCGTGACCTCCGGCGGTAAGACGATCGAGCCCGCCGGCTGGGAGGGCGCCGTCGAACAGCATCCGAGCGTGGCGTACGCGGTCGCCGTCGGCGATGATCGTCCCTACCTCACGGCGCTTCTCATCGAGCACACGGAGGACGGCGAGGTCTTGGGTGACGACATCGAGATCATTGAAAATCCCAAGCTCATCGCGGAAATCCTGCCCTATCTCGAGAACGCGAACCTCGATGTGTCGCGCACGGAGCGCATCAAGAAGTTTGCGCTCGTGCGGGCGAATCTCGCGGACCCGAACCTAGTGACGCCTTCGCTCAAACTGCGTCGCGCGGCCTTCCTCGAGAAGGCGAAAGCGGCGATCGAGGAGCTTTATGAGAAGGCGCCGAAGGCGTCGATTCACGAGATCGTGAAGCGTGAGATCGTCGAAAAGGCCTCGGAGATCAAGGCGAAAAGGGCGGACAAGCCGGAAAAGAGTGATTCCCCTGGTGAGTAGTGCCAGCTAAGGGGTAGTACGTACACTTGGACGGCCGAACATGCGCTTCGGCCCGCGCACGAAAAGAAGGGTTTTTCCGTGAACGTTGTTGAATGGGCGATCAGCATCATGAGCTCGATGGGGGGCTTCGGCGTGATGCTCCTGCTGCTGCTCGAATGCGTGTTTCCGCCGATCCCCTCGGAAGTGATCCTTCCGCTTGCGGGCGTAACCGCGGGAACGGGCGAACACTCGTTCTGGGTGTTGCTGATCTGGTCGGTGATCGGCTCGACGCTGGGCGCCTACATCCTTTACGGACTCGGGCGAATTCTCGGTCCCGAGCGCACGCGCGCCCTGTTCATCAAGCTCCCGCTTATCAACGTCGAGGATTACGAAAAGACGAACACCTGGGTCGACAAGCACGGGATGCAGGGCGTTTTCTTCGGGCGTTTCATTCCGGGCATCCGCTCGCTCATCTCGATTCCCGCGGGCATGTTTGCGATGAAACTCCCCATGTTCACATTGCTGACGGCCCTGGGAAGCGCGATATGGAACTCGATCTTCCTCGCGTTCGGCTACTTCCTTGGCACGCAATGGCACGTGATCGAGCCTTACACGGACATCTTCTCGAAGGTCTGCTACGTGCTCGTCATCCTCGTGGTGCTCTACTTCTTCGTGAAGCTCGTTCGCCGTGAGCGCCGCCGCAAGAGCCTCGGCCTTCCCGACCCAGACGACGCCGTCAAATAATGTCTGGCGAGCGCGAAGTCGGCGTGGGGCCCTGGCAGGGGGACTGGCCGAAGGAACCTCACTACGATCCGGCACTGCTTGAAGCAGGCGACCGTCGGAACGTTCCCGACCGATACCGGTACTGGCGCCGCGAAGCGATTATCGCGGACCTCGACGCCCACTACCGCAACGGCCTGCACGTCGCGATCGAGAACATCGACCACGACTTCAATATCGGCTCGATCGTGCGCACCGCGAACGCGTTCGGGGTCGCAGCCTTCCACATCGTTGGAAAGAAGCGGTGGAATCGACGCGGAGCGATGGTCACGGATCGATACCAGCACGAGTTTCACCACGCGAGGCCCGAAGACTTCCTTCAGTGGGCTCGCGACAACGATCGCGCGGTCGTCGCGGTCGATATCGTCCCCGGCGCCGTCCCTCTCGAACACACGCGCTTGCCGAAAAACGCCGTGCTCGTGTTCGGCGAAGAAGGCGGGGGAGTGTCGAAGCCGCTTATCGATGCGGCTGCGCTCACGGTCGCGATTTCTCAGTTCGGCAGCACGCGCTCGATCAACGTCGGGCACGCCGCCGCGATCGTCATGCACACGTGGGTGAGTCAGCACGTCGAGATTCCGCGCGAACTCACGCTGTAGCTGCGGGAGCGACGAGGCCCGTCAGAGATGTTTCTGACCTGGGAAGTAGGGTGAAAGGGCAACGGCGCAAACCGCTGAACACCCGATCCATGGTTAGGAGCACACCATGAGCATTACCGTGAAAGCCCTGCAAAAAACCGGCCCGGATCAGCCCTTCAAGGTCGTCGCCATCGAGCGTCGTGAGCCACAGGGGACCGACGTCCTCATCGACATTAAGGCCGCCGGCGTGTGCCACAGCGATATCCACACGATTCGCAATGAATGGGGGCCCGCGAAGTTCCCACTCGCCGTGGGCCACGAGATCGCGGGAGTGGTCGAGGCCGTCGGCCCCGACGTCACGAAGTACAAGGTCGGCGACCGCGTTGGTGTCGGCTGCCTCGTCGGGTCGTGTGGCGAGTGCGAGCAGTGCAACAAGGGTTTCGAGAACAACTGCCTGAACGGCGCGATCGGCACCTACAACGCGATCGATGAAGATGGAACGGTCACTCAGGGCGGCTACTCGCAAAAGGTCACCGTGCGCGAGCGTTTCGTGTGCCGCATTCCCGACTCACTCGACTTTGATGTGGCCGCACCGCTTCTGTGCGCAGGTATCACGACGTACTCACCACTCGCGACGTGGGAGGTAGGCGAAGGACAGAAGGTCGCGGTCGCGGGTCTCGGCGGGCTCGGCCACATGGGCGTGCAGATTGCCGCGGCGAAGGGCGCCGAGGTGAGCGTCATTTCTCGCTCGCGTAAAAAGGAAGAGGACGCCCTCGCGCTTGGCGCGAAGGAACTCCTCGCCACCGGGGAGGACGAGAACTTCTTCGAGACCCACAAGGGCAAGTTCGATTTCATCCTCAACACGATCAGCGCCGAGTTCGACCTCCCGGGCTTCATGGATCTGCTCAAGCCGGGCGGAAAAATGGTGCTCGTCGGTCTTCCTCCCGAGGGCATGCCGATCCCCAGCCGTGCCCTCACGGGCGGCCGCAAGGTCCTCGCAGGCTCGAACATTGGTGGGCTCCCCGAGACCCAGGAGATGCTCGACTTCTGTGGAGAGCACAACATCGGCGCGAAGATCGAGGTCATCGGCGTGAACGACGCTGATGCGGCCTACGATCGCGTCGTCAAGGGGGATGTGCACTTCCGTTTCGTCATCGATACCTCGACGTTCGACGACGCAGAGGTTGAGGAGGCCTGAGCCCCGCTCAGTCTTCGCCGATTTCCACGAGTCCCGACTCGTAGGCCGCCACGACGATCTGCGTGCGGTCGCGGAGGCATAGTTTTTGCAGGATGTGGGACACGTGGGTTTTCACGGTGGGCTCCGCGAGAAACATCGTGGAGCCCACTTCGGCATTAGAGAACCCTTTCGCGATGAGTTTCGCGACCTCGCGCTCGCGATCCGTGAGGGCAGCGATGGCCTTGGTGAGGGCGGGATCGGTCCGACGCTGGCTGCGCGAAAGTGCCCCAAAATCTTCAATGACTTTCCGCGTGATGGAGGGGGAGAGGAGGGCCCCACCGCGGTAGACCTTCCGCACGGCATCGACGAGTTCCTCGACTTCGGCGTCCTTGAGCAAGAAACCGCTCGCGCCTCCCTTGAGGGCCGTGAACACGTAGTCGTCGGCGTCGAATGTGGTGAGGATGATGATGCGCGGCGCGGGATCGAGGCCAGCGCGGAAGATTTCCTCCATCGCGGCGAGCCCGTCGAGGTTCGGCATGCGGATGTCCATGAGGATGATGTCGGGCCGATTCTTGAGCGCGGCGTCGATGGCTTCGCGGCCGTCGGCGGCGGTGGCGACGACGTCGATGTCTGCTTGCGCTGCGAGGAGTGCCTCGAAGCCGGCGCGCACCATGGGCTGGTCGTCAGCGATGATGACGCGGATGGGGGAGTTCTGGCTCATGTCTTAAGCCTAGGTCACAGGGCGCGCCCTCACGCGAATAACGGCTCATCCATAAGTATTGCCGTGATCAAGACCGGGGAGTGATGCCGAGTTCTGTCGGGGCCTCTACGGTTAACCCATGGCAGAAGTGGGAGAGAACGCGCCCGGCGCGCACACGGTCGCGCCGTGGTCGAAAGCGCCGCTCAAAGCGCACGCTAAGCAACTGGGACGCGACTTCCTCTACGTGTTCCCAAGTCTCGTGCTTGGCCTTCTCGTGGGTGGCGCGCTCTTTACACTCGGCTTTCTCAGCGTCTTTGCGCTTGCCTTCCTCCTCATCGGTCTTCTGTTCTTGCCGGGCATCCTGCTCGCGGGCGGCTTCGCTGCTGACCTCACGAGAGTCCGCTCCAATGTGTGGAGCGGTGAGAAGGCACTTCGCCCCCGCACGAAAGTCCCCGAGTTCCACTCGTTCGCCGAGTACTTCCGTCTCCTCGGAAACCTGCGACTGTGGCTCGACTTCATCAGCGAGGCCCTCGTTCTTAACACCGTGCGCGTGACTGCCGCGATGGTCCTGGGTGCCCAGGCTATTTTCACGCTTCTTTGCGGTCTATTCTTCCCGTTCGTCACGCTCATCGATTTCACGTACGAGTCGGGAATGGCCAGTTTTGTTGTGCATAGGTTCAACCCAACCGTGGGCCTCGAGCCATACGCGCGCACACTCGCCTTAGTTGACTCAGCACTCTATGTAGGCCTTGGCCTCGTGCTCCTCGCCCTGTTTCCCTTCACCGTGCACATTGCCGCGCGTCTTGAGAACGGCCTCGTGCGCGAGATTCTCGAGGGGGACTCCTTCGCGACGATCAGCTTCAAGGGATGGGCGACTGCGGTGATCGCGGTCATCGCGCCGATGCGCATCGCCATTTCGGGTGACGGTGCCCTGTGGGAGCACATCGTGCCGCGGTACCTTCCCTTCGGCCTGTTCACGATCCCGGTCGCGGGGCTGTCCTTTTCTTTGCTCGCGCTCACCTGGACGCTCGCGTTTATCTTCCTCGTGCGGCGGCCGAAGCTCGGCTCCGTGCTCGCATGCGTCTCGTTTGTGGTGTCCTACGGCGGGATCATCACGCTCACCATCGTGAAGTTCAATGGCCAGGTGGTCATGCCCGGCACGGAGGTTCCGGTTCTACTCGCCGGGCTCGCCCTCTTCACCCTGAGCCTTCACCGGAACGTCAAGCACAGCACCGGAGTGTTCGGCGCCTTTAGCGTGATCGCGCTGACGGGAACGATTGCGAGGTGCGTGGTGACGCACGGGCGTGCCTCCACCTCCGTGGACTTCATCCAGTGGAGCTTCCTCATTTTGGGCGTCATGCTCGTCATGTGGATCGTCGCGGCGGCCTTCGGATACGGGCTTCGCTGGCTCGCCGATTCAGCTCGCGACGTCTCGCGTGAGCGGGCGGCACGCCGCGATGCCGAAGAGCGCCAAGAGCGCGCCTTCGCCGAAAGCGCCGAGCTCAGCGAGAGAGCCCGCATCGCGCGCGAAATGCACGACGTGGTCGCCCACTCGATGTCGGTCATCAGCGTCCAAGCGCAGACCGCTCCCTACCGCCTCGCAGAATCACAACTCGACGAGGCGACACGCGCCGAATTCGCCTCGATCGCTGCGACTTCTCGCAACGCCCTTCAAGAAATGCGTGCCCTCCTCACGATGCTGCGCGGAACCGGTAGCGAAGAGGATGCCGCGAGGGCCCCGCAGCCCGAGCTCAAGGATCTCCCCGCGCTCGTGCAACGCTCGCGCGATGCCGGCGCCCACGTGAGCCTCACCGTGCCAGAGGCGGGCATCCCCGCAGTCCCCGCAACCGTCGGACTCGCCCTTTACCGCGCCGCCCAGGAGGGACTCGCCAACGCGCTCAGGCACGCACCCGGAAGCGACATTCACATCACGCTCATGACGAGTGAACATGTCACCGGCATCGACGTCGTCAATACCGCACCGCCCGAGGACTTCGAGCCTGCGCCCGGCTCCGGAATGGGGCTGCGCGGCGTTCGCGAGAGGGCCAACGCGCTCGGCGGCACCGTGAATGCGGGGGCGCATGCCGACGGTTCCTACAGCCTCATCGTGCGAATTCCGCACGCCGGAACGTGGGCACCCGTCGGATAGCCCACGCGCCAGTGACCACTCGTGTGTCCCAGATCTCACGTTTTGTGCTGGGAGTGGCCCGTCCCCGAGCGTCCCGAACGACGTGTGGAAGAATGAAAGGGCAAACGCAACGTGGATCTGCGAGGTACACGGGTGCCCGCGATCCCCACTCGAAGGAGCACACATGCCTGTTGCAACCCCGGAACAGTTCAACGAAATGATCGACCGCGCGAAGGAAGGCAAGTTCGCCTACCCCGCGATCAACGTGTCGAGCTCGCAGACTGCGATTGCCGCACTCCAGGGCTTCGTCGAAGCCGAGTCTGACGGCATCATTCAGGTGTCCGTCGGCGGCGCCGAGTACCTCTCCGGTTCGACCGTGAAGAACCGCGTTCGCGGCTCGATCGCTCTTGCGAAGTTCATCCACGAGGTTGCCGAGGACTACAACATCACGGTTGGCGTTCACACCGACCACTGCGCGAAGGAAAACCTTCCCACCTGGGTTGAGCCCCTCATTGAATGGGACCTCAACGAGCGCGTCAACAAGGGCCTGAACCCGCTGTTCACCTCCCACATGTGGGACGGCTCGGCCGTTCCGGTCGACGAGAACCTTGAGATCGCCAAGCGCCTCCTCGAGAAGACCGTGGAAGCGAAGAAGATCCTCGAGATCGAGGTTGGCGTCGTCGGCGGCGAGGAAGACGGCTACTCGGCGGACGTCGACGAGTCGAAGCTCTTCTCGACCCCTGAAGACGGCCTCAAGACCGCTGAAGCCCTCGGCCTCGGCGAAAACGGCCGCTACATCACCGCCCTCACCTTCGGTAACGTGCACGGCGTGTACAAGCCGGGCAACGTTCGCCTCACCCCGTCGATCCTCCTCGACATCCAGAAGGCCGTTGGCGAGAAGTACGGCAAGGACATGCCGTTCGACCTCGTGATGCACGGTGGCTCGGGCTCGACCCTCGAAGAGATCCAGGAAGCTGTCGACAACGGCGTCATCAAGATGAACGTTGACACCGACACCCAGTACGCCTTCTCGCGCCCCGTTGCGGGCCACATGCTCGAGAACTACGAGGGCGTCCTCAAGATCGATGGCGAGGTCGGCAACAAGAAGATGTACGACCCGCGTTCGTGGGGCAAGAAGGCCGAGGCCGGCATGGCAAAGCGCGTCGTCGAGGCGTGTGAGAACCTCCGCTCGGCTGGTCACAAGATGTGATCCTCGCCTGAGGTAGCGAAAGCGCCCCTCCCCGAATCGCGGGAGGGGCGCTTTCGTATCCCAGGTGTTTAAAGGCGGGTGCTCAGATCACGCGTGAGTCGCCAGTCGTGACGATCTCCTTGCCGAAGGGGAAGCAGGTGATGGGGATGAGCTTGAGGTTTGCCCACGCGAGCGGAAGGCCGATGATCGTCACGGCCTGTGCAAGCGCGGTCGCGACATGGCCTGCCGCAAGCCACAGGCCCGCGATGAGGAACCACACGACGTTGCCGAGGGTTCCCACCGCGCCAAGGGGCCGCACCTGCACGGCTTCGCGACCGAACGGGAAGATCACGTAATTCGCGATGCGGAAGCTCGCCACGCCAAACGGAATCGTGACGATGAAGATGCACGCGATGATGCCCGCGAGGATGTATCCGAGCCACAGCCAAAGGCCGGCGGTAATAACCCAAATGATGTTGAGAATGACGTTGATGATGGTGCGCATACCACCAACGTACTCCCCGAAAAGGAAGAGTGCGAGGGCCGTCCGGGCCAGAGCGCTACGGCATTAGCGAGCGCCGTCCGTAGCCTCGAGCGCAACCCACGGATCCGGCTCGTGAGTGAAACGATTGCGAAGGTCGCGACGCACGATTTCAATACTCCACATCCAGATGATGTGGCCGAAGAACTCGCTCACGTGCTCCTGCCACGGCTGATCCCACGGCGCGGGCACCGTGCCGAGTGCAGGCATGAGCAGAACGTGGAAAACGACGTGGATGACGATGCCGAACGCTGCACCCTGCCACAGAGTGATCTTGGGGAAACGCTCGGCAACAACGCAATAGAGAACCGCGAAGACAATCGCAAAGCTGAAGTGGACGATGAAACTCATGATTGGCAGGCCATTGCCATTGAAATGAACGAGCGTGTGGGTGAAGTCCTCGCTGAGTCCCAGTTGCTGTAGGAGCTGCTGCGGCGGGTTGGTGGCGTTGCGCTCGGGTGTGCGCGGAGGGAAAGGCACCTCCCAGCCAAACTTCACGATTGCGGAGAACAGGCCGCCGATGAGGCCCACGAGGAGGGCGGTCGCGTAGCGGCGGCGAGAAGGATCTGTGGTCGAAGGAAGTGCCATGATTGCCTTTCGAATGTGGCCCGACGGTTGCCAGGCCACCGTCGGACTCAAAAGCGCACCCTGGGCGCGCGCCCTTTACCCTAGCCACCCATGCGCCCGGTAGGGAGGTCGAAAGTCCGCACGCCGTGAACCTCCGCGGATCAGCCACGGAAGCGGTCTCACAATGTGGGGGAAGCGCCCTTCGCCCTCGCATCGAGAGCCCGCGCGACTAGACTAGATCCGTTTTCAGCGATCCGGAGGGCGAGGAAGGCGGAGCACGCGTGTCACAGTCGCAGGGCCTCTTGAGAGGAACGCCGTGGAAAGCGATCGTGCTCTTCTCGGTGCCGCTTTTGATCGGCAACGTCGTGCAGCAGCTCTACCAGTTCGTCGATGCGATGGTCGTCGGCCGCCACCTCGGGGTCCTCGCTCTTGCCTCGGTGGGTGCGAGCATGAGTCTTCTGTTCCTCATCACGGGGTTTGCGTGGGGCATGACGAGTGGTTTCGCGATCCCCGTCGCGCAAGCGTTCGGCGCGAACGACATCAAGGGGCTCAGGCGTTCGGTCGCGGCCGGAGCGATTCTCTCTGGCGCCACGAGCCTCCTCATGACGCTCGTCGGCACTATTTTCATTCGCCCGCTGCTTCAGCTCATGAAAACCCCGCCAGAGCTCATCGAGGACGCCGCGACGTTTGGGTTCTGGAGCTTTCTGTTCATGTTCACGCTCGTGTTCTTCAACTTCCTCGCGGCGATTATCCGCGCGGTGGGGGACTCGCGCACACCTCTCGTGTTTCTCGCGATTGCGTGCCTTCTCAACGTCGCCCTCGTGATCGTCTTTGTGGCGGTGCTCGACTGGGGTATTGCCGGCGCGGCGTTCGCCACGGCGGTCTCGCAGCTCACATCGGTGCTTCTCTGCGTCACCTGGGTGCGGTGGCGCATCCCCGTGCTGCACATGAGCCTCGACGACTGGAAAGTGACGATGCCTGAGCTGCGAGAGCATTTGAACCTGGGCCTTCCGCTCGGCTTCCAGACCTCGGTGATTGCGATCGGCACGATCGCCGTCCAGGTGCGCCTCAACGACCTCGGTCCCAACGCGGTCGCTGCTTTCACCGCGGCAGGAAGGGTCGATGGCATCGCCGTCACCTTCCTCGCGTCCCTCGGGCTCGCAACCTCGACCTTCGTCGCGCAGAACTACGGTGCGCGCCAGATCGATCGCGTCAAGCACGGTGTGCGGCAATCGCTCGTCGTGAGCATCATCGTGTCGATCGCGATCGGCCTTGCCCTGTTCCTCCTCGGCGCAGTGTTCGTCGAGCTCTTCATCGGGAATGAACAGCCCGTGGTGCTCAACCTTGCCCATGACGCCCTCAAGATCTACTCCGTGGCCTATTGGACCCTTGGAGTGCTGTTCGTGGTGCGCGGCGCGCTTCAGGGACTCGGTCATATGAAGCCTCCGTTCTACTCGGGCATCGCCGAGCTCGTCATGCGCGTCTTCACCGCCGTTGTGCTCGGCGCTCTTTTTGGCTTCATCGGTGTTGCGTGGGGCGCGCCGCTCGCATGGATCGGGTCGATCGCGCTGCTCATTCCCTCCTACATTGTCATTAGCCGAAAGCTTGATGAACGCACCTACCGCTCAGGGCCGCGCACCGAAGAGATTGAGGTTCTCTCCGCGCCGTTGCTCGCCGAGAAAGGCGTCGTGGCCGACCCGACGATCCTTCAGGGCGAAAGCTTCGAGGACGTGCGCACGGGCCCGATCCCGATCGTCCGTGACCGCGGTGAAACCGGTCAGTTCCCCGCTCTTGACGAGACCTATGTCCTCACGGACGACCAATCCGCATCCGAGAATCCGGAGGATGAACAGCGGTAGAACCACGAGTGACGCAAGAGTGAGTTTCTGCCAGGTTTGATGGTGCATACTTGCCTGTGCCCCGCGCGGGAAGAGTGCCCGCTGCCGAGCAGGAAGGTTCACCGTGTCCGCACAAGGCCGCACATTGACACCGCTCGTCGAGATCATCGACGAGATGCTGCTTATTTCGCGCCGAATCCAGGCTCTCGACGTTGACATTCCTGGCATGCGAGGGCTCTCAACGGTCGAAGCGATGATCCTTCGACATATCGGCCGGACCCCGGGTATTACGCCGGGAAAGGTGGCCGAAGACATCATCCTGCGGCCATCAAACGCGAGCGCCGCGATCCGCGACCTCGAGAGCAACGGGCTCGTCGGCCGCGTGCCAGACATGGTTGATCGCCGCTCCAACCACCTGTTCATCACCGAAAAGGGCGAGCGAGCCGTCGCAGCTATGCACGAGGCATGGGAACAGTACTACTCGGGAACGCTCGCTGCCGATGACGTTGAGGACGCCCGCGCCCTCGTGCGTGCGATGGGTGAGCGGGTGCGCGCCACGATGACGGGCGAGGACGCCGAAGAGGAAGGGGCCTAGCGCGAGCCTCGCCCCTGCGCGTTACCCATGACCTGGCGCAACGCGGGAAGAACATCGGCAAGGAATACGCCTGCCATGACGAAACCGATGATCTGAAGCATGATCGTGAAAGGCCCCACGCCGCGCCCGGATCCTGTGACGACACCGATCACGAGCGCGCCAGCGGTCATGAGCGCCCAGAACGTCTTCGTCCGCTTAAAAGCTGCGTCGTAAGCCCTCGCTGGGAAACGCAGGGCATTCACGAGTGCCCACGCCTCGATCGCCACAAAAGCGATGGCGAGGGCGAGCGACAGGTAGTACGCGATGGTGTAGGTAATCACGGATTCATTCTACGGTCGGGATCGGTGCGGTCGGTGATGAGAAGCTCGAGCGCTTCGGTCGAGGCGGGAGGCTCAACCGCCTTCATTTCGCGCGTAATGGGGCGCGGGCCCACGATATCCGCGTCGGCGACGACGATGAGGGACGGCAGGAAGCGGCGCGCGTCAGAGCTCGGAAGGCCGGTCGCCTCGAGGAGATCGACCGCGAGGGCACGCAGCTGAATGACGAGGGAGATCCCCTCAAAATGGCCGAGGCGCCCGACGGTCCCCTCCGCCGTAGCGAGCAGAGTTTCGGGAGTGAGATGCGCGCAAAAGAGGCGAAGCTTGCGCCGAGCCTTCGTGAAGTCCGCCTCCGTGTCGACACCGGCCTGGATCTCGTCGATGGCGTCGACTGCCGCGGTGAAGGCCTCGGCCAGATTTGGAAACGTGTGGGGCTGCGTGACACGCAAGAATTCGGCCTCTCGTCGCGCGATCACGCGGGCGTTGCGCATGGCGCGGTCGCTTCCCACAAGCAGGTGCTGCACGCGGTTGACGTGCTCGTGATGGCGGTGGAGGGTCGGCGAGTAACTCGTGAGCTCATTAGCCGTTTCGTTCGCGAGGGTCCAGGCATCGGTGTGAAGCTGCGATGTGTTCCTGAGGTGCGTGAGCGCCTTTGTCGCGAGCCGCGTGTCGCCTATGCGCGCCGCCTCTGCGAGCTGCGTGAGAGTGTCTTTGAGCTCGATAAAGAAACTATCGGCAGCCTTTCGCTGCTCCCGGCGAGGGTCGCGTGAGAACGCGATGTGGACGACAAGCCCGAGCGAGATGCCCGTAATCGCATCGAGTGCTCGCCCCTGCGGTGTCATGGTCGGGGTTTGCGGCAAAAGCAGCACGATCATCGACTGGATTCCCACCTGGATCGAGAAGATGACGCTGGCCTTGATAAAGCGCGAGAACATCAGCGACACGAGGAGTGTGACGAAGAGTTGCCATGTGCCCGAGCCAATGAAGAGGCGGGCGATTTCGCCGAGGATGATCCCCGTGAACACGCCCGTGCTCATGTCGATGCTTTTGCGGATTTTCGTTTCGAGCGTGAGCCCGATGATGAGGAAAGCGGTGATGCCGGCGTAGAACGGCGCGACGTGGCCCCACAGATGCTGCGAGAGCCAAAAGGCGGCCGAGGCAGTGAATGCCGCAAGCAGAATCTGCCAGGCGCCGTCGCGGGCGCGGTTAGCACCCGAGCGCGCCCATTTTCGATACCGGGACTCCTTCACTCCTTCACCCTCCTCGCGGGGGCGACGGGTTCGCGAAGGCGCAGCTCAAGAAGCTTATCGATCTCGAACCACTCCCCGTCACGACCGCCGCGGCCCACGATGAGAGGAGCGCTCTTTGGCTCGAGCGTCGCCCCTTTGAGACGCGTGAGGAGGTCGCCCGGGGCTGAAAGGATGTAGTAGTTGCCGTCGGTATCGATCCCGACCGTGCGATCCGACTTCAGGTACCAACCGACGTGAGTGGTTTTCACGGGACGCGAGCCCTTGTAGGGGAGTGCTCGCAGGGGGTGCGGTTCGATCCCGGCATCGCGCAGGCGTGCAATCCCGTCGCGGATGATCGCCGTGGCCTTCTCGTGCTCCTCGCGCTCGGCTCGGCGCAAGTTACGTTCCTGGACCTCGAAGATCTCTGCTTTGCGGGACTTCCACTCCTCGTCCACGTGGGACTCCTTTTGACTATCGGCGAAGCTGCGCCGTTTTCGGGCGTTGGCCGTGGTCGCGTTCGGCAACGATCGTGACTTGCGAGGCGTCGAGCCGCACGGTTGCCTCACCGACCTCGAAGGCAACGATGAGGGCGGCATCGTGGGGGACCGCGCGCTTGAGAACAGCCAGTGCAACCGGCCCTTCGTCGGCATGGAGCGCACTCGAGGTGAGCTCTCCCACCTTCTTGGATCCGAAGAAGACGTCCGCTCCAACGGGGGCGGGCATGTCCTGAGAGCCGTCAAGGTGGAGGCGCACGAGCCTCCGGGGCGGCTGACCAAGATTGAGAACCTTCGCGACCGTCTCTTGGCCACGATAGCAGCCCTTAGCCGTGTGAATGGCGGTGCGCAAAAGATCGAGCTCATGCGGGATCGTTTTTTCATCGACCTCCCGCACGAGACGAGGGCGATGATTCACGATGCGCAGCGCCTCCGCTGCCCACAGTCCCGCGAAGAGTTCGGGTTTTCTCAGTGGCGCGTCCGGCTTGCGAAGCTCGGCGTCGCTCACGAGCGACAGCCGCCAAGGCTCGGGAAACTCCGGATCGGGACCATAGGCCACACCGCCGACAGCGACCTTAGGCCAGTGCTGGATCCACACGGCAGCGGGGGCGGGCGCCTCGCCGCAGACGTCCGCAAGCGGAGCGCACGATCCGAGCACGTGGAGGTCGTCGCGGTCGACGAGGTCGATACGGTTGGCGAACGTCATGAGCTCGAGGTACGCGCGAAGACGCTCGCGCGTGCCCGGATCGGTGATGAGGAAGAATGAGTCGCCGCCAGTTGCCACCTGCAT
Organism: Dermabacter sp. HMSC08H10; assembly: GCF_001807585.1. Lineage (NCBI taxonomy): Bacteria > Bacillati > Actinomycetota > Actinomycetes > Micrococcales > Dermabacteraceae > Dermabacter > Dermabacter sp. HMSC08H10. The sequence goes on along the minus strand of NZ_KV789425.1, from coordinate 292,140 downwards.
GAATGCTTCCACTCGCCCCTGTGGGCTGAGCACGCATGCCTCGAATGAGTCGCCCTCGGCGCGATCGGTAAATACCTGGGAGGTCACGGTCGTGAGCCACGGGGCGCGATCTTCACCTCGCACTTCGAGAACCTCGAAGTGGCCAAGATCGACGATGGCCCTGCCCGCTACAAGCCGCCGCTGCTCACGCAGGGGAGCACCGTAGTGCGCGGGGACCGCGGCATCGGGCCCGGTCTCCTCGTGGATCGCGCGAAAACTGATGAGGGGAGCGGGGCTCACGCCTCTGCCTTACCTTCATCGGCGGCACGGTCGAGCTCGACCGAAAGATACGGGCGCAGCGACGCGGGGGAGGAGCCGACCTCTTGAAGCCACATGAGGCGCCCGCCCACGAGCCCAAACATGCGCGCACCGTGAGAATCGGCGCCGTTTGCCCCACCGAGGTCTTGGGTCGCGAGCTGGATGCGCGGGCCGCGCACCTCTCCCGCCCAGTGTTCTGCGGGCGTGAGGCCAAATGCGCCTCGGCGCTGCATGGTCAGGCTCACGCCGTGAGACAGATAGCTCTCGGGGCTTCCGGGCTTCGCGTTTTGCGCGGCCTCTTCGTCCTGGCCGGGAAGCACTCCCGTCGTGCGCCACGTGCCCTTTTCCTCAAGGAGAAGCTCGCGCACAAGCTCGGTCGCGTTCGTTGATTGGGAGGCGTCGGGCCCTTCCTCACCCTTCTCGTAGAACGCCGTTGTTGGCGGTTCGGGAGCAGGCGAGTCGAGAACCCACGTGCGCATCGACCATGCGAGCCCACCGGAGGAATCCGGGGCCACGGTGAGACGCTGCTCGATCGCGCGACCGACCTCGTCGCCGTTTTCTCCCCTGAGCTGTACGGCGCCGGTGCCCTCCCAGGCGCCCACGAGCCACGCGAGCGGGTAGAGCGACGGGTCGAGATTCTCATCGATGACGATGGGCACAAGAACTCCCTACTGACTAGTGGTGAAAGAACACGTCATTAACGTTTCGCGCGGTGGGCGTATTCCCCGGTACGCACATCCCTACGCGGTGGGGATGACGGTGAGTCCGAGGTCGGCGGGGACGTAACTGATGGCGACCTCGAGGAACAGTAGCGCGAGGATGCCCGTAAGGGCGATTGGCGCGATGGCGACGGCGAGGGACTGGCGCGGATCAGACGCCCCGATCACGCGTGAGAGCAGGAAAAACACAAAGAGCGCAGCGATGCACAGCACCGCCCCCGCGAGTGCCGACATCGCAATGATCGATAGGGGGTAGTGAAGAGCCCACCCGAGGAAGCCGGAGGTGAGTGCACCAAGCGCGATCGCGCCGCTGACACGCGCCGGGGCGAGAAGCGGAAGCGCGAGGAACAGGGTGCCGAGCGCGAGTCCCATCGTCATAGCAAGGAGGAATCCGACGGTTGCGGGCCCGTTCGTCGAGGCGAGGGACCAGCATTTCAGCCAGATGACGGTGAGGGTCGTGATGAGGGCGCCGCTTGCCGTTCCCGAAATGGACAGCGTGAGGCGTGAGCGCTCGCGGCGAAGCATTTCGTGGGCGAAACTCAGAAGGAGTGAAACGGCGATGACGATGACGAGCTTCGATGCGAGGCCCGTCGTGCCGAAGATAAGTGCGAGGGCGAGCGAGCCCAGGCCTGCGAGGGCCATGATGATCGCGCTGCCCGTTCGACTCGGGAGTTCGAGCAGGCGCGGCCAGCTCACGCACATGAGCACAACGAAAAGAGCGAGGATGCCGGCGAGGGTCTCGCCGCTGTAGACGGGAAGGGCCATGGCGGCGGCGAGTGCGAGTGCACACGCGCCCGTGAGGGGTGCTCGCTCACTCGGTGTCATGCTTCAACCAATCATTTCTATGGATTACGCCTCATGGAAGTCTACGGTCCCGCGTGCGCCAAACGCACATAGGAGGGGCGTACTACACTTGGGGAGGCCCTGAGCTGTCGTTTCGAGGAGAGTCAATCCCGTGGCACGCGAACAATCCCCGATCCTCGCGGCAGGAGCGCTCGTTTGGCGTGAAAAGCGCGGTAAGCTGCAGGTTCTTCTCGTGCATCGGCCGAAGTACGCAGACTGGTCGATTCCGAAGGGGAAGCTTGAGGCGGGCGAGTCCTTCGTCGCGGCGGCGATTCGCGAAGTGGAGGAGGAGACCGGGTACCGGATCCGTCTTGACCGCCCTCTTCCGACGGTTGACTACCGCACGAACGGCCGACCGAAAACGGTGCGGTACTGGGTAGCGCGGGTTCGCGCCCAGGCGGGCCCGGGCCCTAAGAATCCCAAGGAGATCGATAAGGTCGAGTGGGTCGAGGCATCAAAAGCTCTGGGAATTCTGACGCGCAAATCCGATCGAGACCTCCTCACCCGCCTTCTTGATTTCGCGAAGGAGGGTGAGCTCGATACGACGCCGGTGATCGTCCAGCGTCACGCCGCCGCGCAGTCGCGTGCGAAGTGGCGCAAGGGGGATGAGAGAACGAGGCCGCTCAGGCGCAAGGGACGCAAGCAGGCGGCGGCGCTGCCCCCACTACTTGGCGCGTACGCCCCGAAGACCGTCGTGACCTCGCCTTGGCGTCGCTGCCTCGAAACGATCGAGCCGTTTGCGCACGAGGGTGGGATTGACATCGTTGAGAAACCCGAGCTCACCGAACACGCGCATGAGAAGCGGCCGGCGCGTGCTGCCGCGGTCATGGAGCGAGCGATTGCCGAAGCGGCACGTACCGTCGTCTGTACTCACAGACCCGTGCTGCCGACCATTATTGCGGCTGCGAAGCACGCGTGCACGAAGGAGGCGCGGGGGAAGCTCCCTCGCGAGAACCCGTACCTCGCGCCGGGGGAGATGCTCGTGTTGCACACGAGTGAACGCGGTCGCATCGTTGATGTGGAAAGGCACCTTCCCAACATCGGTTAGAGCCCATGACAGCGGTGATGTGCCCCACGTTGAACGGGCGCAATTAGTGGCAAAGGATGCCTCTGAGCAGGGAAAAGTCTGTTATACGAGACGCCTGGCTGAAAATTCTCGCATGAGTTCACCGTTTGTTCACCTAGGAATACTCGCGGCGTCACTTGGGGCTTCTACGTTCGTTGTGTCCACCTACGACCCGTATCCCAGGCTTAGCAGCCTCGAAAGGACACTCGTGAACCTCAAGAAGAAGTTCGTTTCCGCAACCGCCCTCGGCCTCGCAGGCGCCTTCGCTCTCGCAGCGTGCGGTGGCGACTCCTCCGACAAAGGCAAGAGCGAAGGCACCAAGGGCTCGTCGAGCGCATCCGGTGACGTCTCGGGCACCCTCGCAGGCGCCGGCGCTTCCTCGATGGAAGACGCACAGGGCGCGTTCATCGGTGGCTTCATGGCTCAGAACTCGGGCGCCACGGTGACCTACGACGCTGTTGGCTCGGGTAAGGGTCGCGAGCAGTTCCTCGCTTCCGCCACCAACTTCGCCGGCTCGGATGCCTACCTCAAGGATGAAGAGGTTGCCAAGTCGAAGGATCGTTGCTTCGGCGGCGAGGCTTTCGACATCCCCGTCTACATCTCCCCGATCGCGGTTGTCTACAAGCTCGACGGCGTGAAGGACCTCCAGCTCTCGCCCGACACCCTCGCGAAGATCTTCGCTGGCGACATCAAGAAGTGGAACGACGAGGCCATCAAGGCTGACAACCCCAACGTTGAGCTCCCTGACCTCGACATCGTTCCGGTGCACCGCTCGGACAAGTCGGGCACCACCGAGAACTTCACCGAGTACCTCGCTGCCGCCGCCCCCGATTCGTGGAAGCACGGCGCTATCGAGACCTGGTTCGAGGATGGCGGCCAGTCGGGTGAGAAGACCTCGGGCCTTATCAACACCGTTCAGGGCGGCAACGGCACCATCGGTTACGCCGACGCCTCGAAGGCTGGCGACCTCGGCACCGCCAAGATCAAGGTCGGCGACGAGTACGTCGGCTACAGCGCTGATGCTGCTGCCAAGGCCGTTGAGGTTTCGCCGAAGGTTGAGGGCCGTAGCGAGAACGACATCGCCCTCGAACTCGCTCGCGACACCAAGGAAGCCGGCTCGTACCCGATCGTCCTCGTGTCCTACATGGTCATGTGCGACACCTACGAGAAGAAGGAAGATGCCGATCTCGTCAAGGCTTACGCTTCCTACGTGATCTCGGAGCAGGGCCAGAACGACGCTGCTCAGGCTGCCGGCTCGGCCCCCCTCTCGGCTAAGCTCCGCGAGGACGCCCAGAAGTCGATCGACGCCATCAAGGCTAAGTGATCCGCAGCTGACGCCTAAGGCGTAACGGTGCGCCGCCGAGCCCACCAGGGTCGGCGGCGCACCTGTCGTTCAGTCCATTCTTTCCATCCCCTACCGTCAGGAGCGTGCGCGTGAGCACAGCGGCTGCCGAAAACAGCACACCCGCCAAGGGCGCCCCCGAACCTCCGGGCAACGAGAAGAAGGCGAGCTTCAAGAGCTCGGGTGCGCGTCCAGGCGACGCAATTTTCTCGTCGTTGAGTGTCGGGTCTGGCCTCATCATTTTTGCCGTGCTCGCGGCAATCTTCATCTTCCTTCTTATTCAGTCGCTCCCGGCGATTGAGAACTGGAATGCGATCCCCACCAACTCGGGCAAGCAGAACCTCCTTGAGTTCGTCGGCCCACTGGTGTTCGGCACGGTGCTCGCCTCACTTCTGGCGCTGATTATTGCCGCCCCGATCGCTATCGGGATTGCGCTCTTCATCTCCCACTACGCGCCACGCAAGCTCGCGATGCCAATCGGATACGTGATCGACCTCCTTGCCGCGGTGCCGTCGGTTGTCTTCGGTCTGTGGGGTGGCGTGTGGCTCGTGCCGCTCATGCAGCCGCTCTACACGTTCCTCAATACCAGCCCATTGACGAGCTGGATCCCGTTCTTTCAGGGCAACCCGCACGCCCCGATGCGTAACGTCATGACCGCCGCGATCGTCCTCGCCGTCATGATCCTTCCGATCATCACTGCCGTGAGTCGCGAGGTCTTTCTCCAGACCCCGGGTCTCCAGGAAGAAGCCGCGATTGGACTCGGCGCCACGAAGTGGGAAATGGTGCGCATGGTCGTCCTTCCCTTCGGGCGCAACGGCGTCGTATCGGCGTGCATGCTCGGCCTCGGCCGCGCACTCGGTGAAACCATGGCTGTGCTCATGGTGCTCAGCCCCGGCTACACCTATTCGCTCCACCTCCTTGAGGTCGGTAGGCACATGACGATCGCCTCGTTCATCGCCTCGCAGAATGCCGAATCCACCGGCATTGACATGGCAAAGCTCATTTTCGCGGGTCTCGTCCTGTTCCTCATCACGTTCGTCATCAACGCGCTCGCCCGCTGGATCGTGGCCGCTAGCGCACGTAAGAAGTAGGGGGATCAGAAATGAGTGAAGCAACCGCAACCCTCAATGCCTCCAACCCCGGCCCGAAGGGCAAGAGAAGCTCGAGCTTCCTGAACGCTGGCGAGCGCCGCTTGCCCTGGTGGCACATGGTGCTCACGGGCGTCGTCGCCCTCGTACTCGTCTCGATCCTCCTGCTTGTCACGAACTCCTTCACCCTTCCGGCCGTCATCGTCCTGGGCTTCTTCGCCCACCTCGTGATTGGCTACATCTACTCGCGAGTGCGCGAGGGTGAGCGATGGGCGAAGGATCGCCTCATGACGCTCATTCTCATTGGCGCCTTCGCCACCGCGATGATCCCGCTCGTGTCCCTCCTGCTCGAGGTGCTCTCGAAAGGTGGGCCGCGCCTGCTCACGCCGGGCTTCCTCACGGGAGACATGCAGGGCTTCAATGGCGGCGCTGACGGCGGTGGCATTCTCCACGCCATCGTCGGAACGCTCATCATTACTCTCGGGGCGTCGATCATCTCGATCCCCATCGGCCTTCTGACCGCCATCTTCCTCGTGGAGTACGCCCAGACCGGGTGGCGGAAGACCCTCGGCAAAGGCATTACCTTCCTCGTCGACGTTATGACGGGTGTCCCGTCGATCGTCGCGGGCCTGTTCACGCTCGCGCTTTTCACGACGCTCACGGGCGAGGCCGGCCTGCGTATGGGTGCCATGGGTTCCGTTGCCCTGTCGGTTCTTATGATCCCGACCGTCGTTCGATCGAGCGAAGAAATGATTCGTCTCGTTCCCCTCGAACTGCGCGAAGCCGCCTACGCCCTCGGCGTACCGAAGTGGCTTACGATCGTTCGCGTCGTGCTCCGTACCGCGATCGCCGGTCTCGCCACTGGCGTTACCCTCGCTATCGCTCGTGTCATCGGCGAAACAGCGCCGCTCATGTTCACGATCGGCGTGGTCCAGATGCTGAACCCCAACCCGTTCAAGGACCGCATGATGGCGCTGCCCACCTACATCAACCAGCAGTACAGCTTCGGCCATGCTGTGTGCGGCAAGTCTGGCGAGAAGGTCCTCAACTACTTCACGCGTGAAGAATTCGCGTGTAATCCCGATATCAACTATCAGAGGGCGTGGGCTGCTGCGCTGACGCTCATCATTATCGTGATGGTGCTGAATATTTTCGCCCGCCTCGTTTCCCACTACTTCTCGCCGAAGACCGGCCGCTAAGCCCTCACAGGCTGATCTTTGAAAGGATCTCAGATGTCACAGAGCATTGACGTGAAGAACCTCAACGTCTATTACGGCGACTTCCTGGCCGTCGAGGACGTCAACGTCAAGATTGATTCCCGTAGCGTCACCGCCCTCATCGGCCCCTCCGGCTGCGGCAAGTCCACCTTCCTGCGCACCCTCAACCGCATGCACGAGGTCATTCCCGGTGCATACGCCGAGGGCGAGGTCAACATCGGTGGCGAGAACATTTACGGCCCCGGTATCGACCCCGTGAACGTTCGTCGCCGCGTCGGCATGGTCTTCCAGAAGGCGAACCCGTTCCCGACGATGTCGATCGCCGAGAACGTTCTCGCGGGCGCCAAGCTCAACAACAAGCGCCTCTCGAAGAGCGAGGCCGATCAGCTCGTTGAAGAGTCACTTCGCGGCGCGAACCTTTGGGAAGAGGTCAAGAACCGCCTCAACAAGCCCGGCGGTGGCCTCTCCGGTGGCCAGCAGCAGCGCCTGTGCATTGCCCGCACGATCGCCGTGAAGCCGGACATTGTTCTTATGGACGAGCCGTGCTCGGCGCTCGACCCGATCTCGACTCTCGCGGTCGAGGATCTCATTCATCAGCTCAAGTCTGAGTACACGATCGTCATCGTGACTCACAACATGCAGCAGGCCTCGCGTGTGTCCGACAAGACCGGCTTCTTCAACATTGCCGGCACAGGTACCCCGGGCAAGCTCATCGAGTTCGATGAAACGACCAAGATCTTCAACAACCCAGCGATGGAAGAAACCGAGCGTTACATCTCCGGTAAGTTCGGCTGATCGGCACGCCCCACATGGGGCGCCACTCGCAACGCAAGGCGCGGTGACGGGGTAACCCCGGGCCGCGCCTTTCGCCTACCCGGCGTATCGCGCCGAAAGTATGAGGGCTGATCCGTCTGGGGGCGGAATCGACGCGGCGCATCGTCGCGAAACATCCTCCCAGCGACAGGGATGAATGGTCCCGAGGGTCGATGCGTGAGCGCCCGCCTCCGCGAGAGCGTAGAGGCATGACAACACCACACAATATTCAGCCTTCCTCTACTGTCCAGCCAGCCGTCGGAACCGTCCCCGGCGCTCGCCCGATCGTCCTTTCTGCGCGCAACCTCGCGCTTGCCTATGACGCGCATACTCACGCCCTGAGAGGCGTGGATCTTGATATCTACTCTGGTCAAAGTCTCGCCATTATGGGGCCGTCGGGCTGCGGCAAGTCGACGCTGCTGCACTGCCTCGCAGGCATTCTCGCGCCGACGGGCGGCCGGGTTCTTTACGGCGAGCGCGATCTGCGCGACATGCGCGATGCTGCACGAACGAAACTGCGCCGCACCGATTTCGGTTTCGTGTTCCAGGATGGCCAGCTGCTCCCTGAACTGAGTGCCCTCGAGAACGTGATGCTCCCGCGGATGCTTGCGGGCGTCTCGCGGCGGAAGGCAAAGGGAATGGCGAAGCATTGGCTCGCCGCGCTTGGGCTTTCGGGGCTCGAGGAACGCCGGCCCGGTCAGCTCTCGGGCGGCCAGGCGCAGCGTGTCGCTATTGCCCGTGCCCTTGCGGGGGAGCCATCGGTTGTGTACGCCGATGAGCCCACCGGGGCGCTCGATCAGCAGACCGGCCAGGAGGTTCTCCATCTGCTCCTGCAGGCGACCGCTGATGCCGGTAGCGCGCTCGTGATGGTGACACACGACGAGGGCGTTGCGGCTGCGTGTGCGCGCACGATCGTGATGCGCGACGGCCAGATCGAACGGGAGGTTGCCCGATGAGCGCCCTGCTCATGCTTGTGCGGGGGAGACGATCTCTCGCGAACGCCCTCCCGGTGATCGCGTTCGCGGCGGCGACGGCGATCGTGTGCACGGTTCTTGCGGGCACGGGCGCTTTCTATGGGCGGCTGGGTCCGAGCGGTTTTGAAGCGACAGATCCATCGGCGTCGCCCGAAGCACAGATCACACCGCTGCTGGTGATCTGTGCGGTCTTCGCGTGCGTGCTGCTCGTCCCGAACGCGATCGCCCTCGGTGGGGCGGCGGCTCGACTGTCCCTCGCGCGCCGCGAAAAAGACTTGGCTGCGGTTCGGCTCGTTGGGGGCACGCGCGCGCAGGTGGCGGGGGTCGCGGTGTCCGACGTCGCCTGGCAGTCCGTCGTAGGTGCGGTGATCGGCGTAGCCTGTCACATTGCACTCGCGTGGCCGCTTTCGCATCTCGATTTCGGGATCCGGAAATTTACGGCTGCGGAGCTCATCTTGCCGTGGTGGGCTCTCGTTCTTACCCCTTGTGCTCTTGCACTGTTTGCCTCGGTCTCCGCGTCGATCACCCTCACGGGGGTTGCCTTGAGTCCCCTCGGAATTGCCCGAGGTGCGCACAAGATGCGCATGTCGGTCATGCGCCTTCTCGTATGGGTGTTGAGCATCATTGTGTTCTTCGCGGTGGCGCAATTCCTTCCCCGCATCCAGGGCGTGTCGCTCGGCGCTGTGATCGTGGCGGTGGTGTTGACCGTGGGAATAATGGTCTTCTCCGTGAATCTCGCTGGTCCGTTTATCGTGTGGGTCATCGCGCGCATCGTTGCGTCCCTCGCGCCGACACCGAGTCTCCTCGTGGGGGCGCGGCGTCTGTGCGCCGATCCGCGCGCGGGCTGGAGGGCGGTCTCGGGCGTGACGATTGCGCTTGTCGTTTCCGGCTTTGCCTCGATTGTGACTTCGCTGCCGAGCGTGGATGAGTCCTCGCGGCTCATGAACCAGGCGATCTTGACGGGTGCTGTGCTGACGGTGGGGATCGCGACGGTGCTCGCGGCTGTGAGTACCGGTGTCACCCACACCGCGCGAGTGATCGATCAGGCGTCGAGGTACCGCTCCCAGCACGTTGCTGGCGCGAGTATCAGCCAGCTGCACCGTGCACGAATCGCGGAGATTGCGATTCCCGTCGCGATCTCCCTCGCGGTCTCCGTGTTCATGGCGGCGCTCGTTCTTTTCTCGCTCATGGGCTCGGCAGCATCGGATCCTCTTGTCGCAGTGGGGTTCGTCGTGAGCGTCGTGGCCGCACTCGGGCTCGTGTCGGCGTCGGCCCTCGTGAGCTCCCCGCTCGTGGCCCGGGCGGCGCGCGCCCGCGTGCGCGCAGCCGGCTGAAACCTGCCGTGGGCGAAAATGAGCACCGGCACGTCGGAACTTCCCGAAGTGCCGGTGCTTGTGGTCAACACGGAGCGAATCCCTCTAGGCTGAACGCATGGATTTCGAAACCGTTGACCCGCTGAGCGTCCCCGAGGGCGCCCTCCTTTTCGACATACGTGAGCAGGATGAGTGGGACGCGGGGCACGCGCCAAGCGCTCGCCATCTCCCCGCGAGTAGCCTCGCCGCACATCTCGATGAGCTCTTTGTGGAGGATGACGAGGGAGGCGAGCGGGACATTTACCTCGTGTGCCGCTCGGGTGGGCGCTCCTCGCAGGTCGCTCAGTGGCTCGCCATGCAGGGAATCGAGGCGATCAATGTGGGCGGTGGAATGGATGCGTGGCTCATGCAGGGGCTGCCCGTTGTCACCGATGAGGGGGAACCCGGGCGCGTGCTTTAGCCCCGAGTGTTCCGAGGGCAGGCCTCCTCGAGGCGAACGTGACACAGTGGGGTTATGACGAATTCGAAGCCCCGCATCCTGATCACGGGCGCGACGCGCGGCATCGGCCGCGCAACCGCCTTCGCGCTCAAAGACTTCGCCCACCTCGTGCTCGTGGGCCGCGACGAAAAGGCGCTCGAAGCGCTCGTCGCCGAGCTACCGTCGGCCGAATATGTCCTGGCGGACCTTTCCGACTCGCAGAAGATTATCGACGGCATGCACGAGGCTCGCGAGAGCGGCGCCCTCGGAACAGGCAGCGGCGGGCTTGACGGCGCCGTGCTGAGCGCGGGCGTTCTCGCCGGCGACACGGTCGAAAACACCAAGCCGGGCGACTGGGAGTTCGCTCTCCACATGAACGTGACAGCGCAGGCCGTTCTCACCGCCCAGATCCTCCCGGAGCTTCGCGAGGCGCGCGGCACAATCGTGTTCGTGAACTCCGGCTCAGGCTTCACGTCGAAGCCCGGCAACGCCGTGTACTCCGCGACGAAGTTCGCCCTTCGTGCCCTTTCCGATTCGCTCCGCGAGGAGGAACGCGAGAGAGGTGTGCGCGTCGTATCGCTCCACCCGGGGCGCGTCGCGACCGACATGCAACGCGAACTGCGCGCCTACGAGGGTGGCGAATATGTGGAGAGCGACTACATGAAGCCCGAAACGATCGGCGAGGCCGTGCGCTACGCGCTCACGGCCCCGCCCGAGGCGAACGTCGACGTGCTCTCCATCCGCCCGCGCTAGTGGCTCATCTCGAAGTCATCCACGCTGAGTGTCGCGCGCCCCGCCTCGAGGCGCGCGACGGGCACGCGGAACGGTGAGCACGAGACGTAGTCGAGCCCGAGCCAGTTGAAGAAGTGAATCGAGCTCGGGTCTCCACCGTGCTCGCCGCACACGCCGACGTGGAGGTCCGGGTTGACGGCGCGGCCGCGTTCGGTGCCGATGCGTACGAGTTCACCGACGCCGAATTGGTCGATCGACTCGAACGGGCTCGTGAGGAGGATGCCGTGCTCCTTGTAGGTGAAGAAGAAGCCGGCCTCGACGTCGTCGCGTGAAAAGCCCCACGTGGTTTGCGTGAGATCGTTCGTGCCGAAACTGAAGAATTCGGCTTCTTCGGCGATCTCGTCGGCACGAAGGGCTGCGCGCGGCAGTTCGATCATCGAACCGATCACGGTGGTGAGCTTGAGGCCCGTTTCCTGCGTGACCGCGTCGCGAACGGCGAAAATTTCCTTCTTGATCTCACGCAGCTCACGCACGGAGCTTACGAGCGGGATCATGATCTCGACCTGCGGATTCAGTCCCTCGGCGCGGGCCTGTGCCTCGGCCTCGAGGATCGCGCGGGTCTGCATGCCGAAGAGGCCGGGGATAGAAAGCCCGAGCCGCACACCGCGAAGGCCGAGCATCGGGTTCTGCTCGTGCAGGCGCTTCACGGCCTCGAGCACTTTGATCTCGTGATCGTTGTGCTCGCCGCGCTCTTCAGCCTTCGCGATCCGCACCGAGAGTTCGGTGAGGTCGGGGAGGAACTCGTGCAGCGGCGGATCGAGGAGGCGCACGGTCATGGGCAGGCCGTCCATCTCGCGGATCATCTCGAGGAAGTCTCCGCGCTGGAGGGGCAGGAGCGCGGTGAGCGCTTCCTCGCGTTCCTCGGGGCTTGCGGCGAGGATGAGGTTCTCGACGAGCGTGCGGCGGTCGCCGAGGAACATGTGTTCGGTGCGCGTAAGCCCGATGCCCTGGGCCCCCATGCGGCGTGCCCGTGCGGCGTCCTCGGGGGTGTCGGCGTTGGCACGGACGAGGAGAGCGCGTTCGCGATCGGCGATGCGCATGAGCCGGTCGACGCTTGCCACGAGCTCTGCTTCTCCTTCGTCGAGGCTCTCGAGCGGCTTACCGGTAGCGCCTTCCAGGCTTGCACCGGATTCGAAGTAGGCGGCGACGGCACTCGGCTGCACGGGGACCTCTCCGAGGAATACTTCACCGCTTGTGCCATCAATCGACACGAGATCCCCGTCGCGCAGCACCACTTCACCATCGACGCGTACTTCGCGGGCGGCCTCATCGACGGTGAACGCCTCGACACCGCACACGCACGTGCGGCCGAGGCCGCGGGCAACGACGGCCGCGTGGGAGGTCTTCCCGCCGCGTGCCGTGAGCACGCCTTCGGCGGTGATCATGCCCGCGAGGTCGTCGGGGTTGGTCTCGCGGCGCACGAGGATCGACCGCGTGCCCTCTTTAGCGCGCGCGAGCACGTCCGCGGTGGTAAAGGCGACGTGACCGGTAGCGGCCCCCGGGGAGGCGTTCATGCCGCGGGCGAGGAGTACGCGCTCGGAATGAGAATCGAAGGCGGGGAACATGAGGCGCGAGAGTTGGTCACCGGTCACGCGCATGAGCGCCTCGTTCTCGGTGATCGCTCCCTCGTCGAGGAGGGCGGTGGCGATGCGGAACGCGGCAGCGGCGGTGCGCTTACCCACGCGGGTTTGAAGCATCCATAGCTTGCCCGATTCGACCGTGAACTCGATATCGCACAGGTCGCGATAGTGTCGCTCGAGCTTTTCCATGATGCCCACGAGCTCGCGATAGTTCTCGGGAAGCAGGTTCTCCATATCGGGAAGGCTCAGCGTGTTGCGAATGCCCGCAACGACGTCTTCGCCCTGAGCGTTGAGGAGGAAGTCGCCATACACGCCGCGAGCGCCCGTCGCGGGGTCGCGCGTGAAGGCGACACCGGTCGCGCTCTGGTCATCGAGGTTCCCGAAAACCATCGAACACACGTTGACGGCGGTGCCGAGGTCGTGGGGGATGCGCTCGGTGTTGCGGTACACGATCGCGCGCGGCGAATTCCACGAGTCGAACACCGCGTGGATACTCATGGTGAGCTGCGTGAACGGGTCCTGAGGGAAGGGCGAGCCGGATTCTTGCTCGATGATCTCTTTAAAACTCGCGACGACCCGCTCGAGGTCGCCTTCCGAAAGCTCGACATCGCTCGCGGCTCCCGCAGCCGACTTAGCGTCGTCGAGAACCGCCTCGAACAGTTCGGCATCGATATCGAGCACGGTACGCCCGAACATCTGCAGAAGGCGTCGGTACGAGTCGAGCGCGAATCGCCGTGAATGCGAGAGCTCCGCGAGCCCCTCGAGCGTCTCGTCGTTGAGGCCGACGTTCAGAACCGTCTCCATCATGCCGGGCATCGAGACCTTCGCGCCCGAGCGCACGCTCACGAGCAGGGGGTTCTTCGGATCGCCGAACGTGCGCCCGAGTTCCTTCTCGACACTCGCGAGTTCGCGTTTGACCTGGTCGGCAAGCACGCTCGGCTCATGGCCGTAGCGCATGTAGTACCGGCAGGCGTCGGTCGTGATCGTAAAGCCTGGTGGTACGGGAAGCCCAAGCTGGGTCATTTCGGCGAGATTCGCGCCTTTACCACCGAGCAGGTCGACCTGCTCGCGCGAGCCGGCGCTGAAAGGGTATACGTACTGATCACTCATAGCGGACCGTCCTCAAACACATCATTGTGGGGCTGGGGTGGCACCATTGTGCGCCCGGGTGAGCCAGAGCGCGAGGACTTTAGGGCGCGCGGAATCCGGTGGGCCGGAATTTTGGGTCCGACGGTTACCGGCAACCGTCGGACCCTTTACATCAGGCGTTTGACGGCCGTGAGCACCTCGGTGAGTTTGGCGTCGATGACGGCGGGGGAGCCGTCGGCGGCCGCATCGCGCACGCAGTGGCGTACGTGGTCCTCGACGAGCTCGAGCGAAACCGACTCAAGGGCGCGCTTGACGGCACTGACTTGCGTGAGGACGTCGATGCAGTACGTGTCGTCCTCAAGCATGCGCTGGAGTCCCCGCACCTGCCCCTCGATGCGCCTCAGGCGGCGTACGTAGGCGTCCTTGTCGGCGTGATAGCCAGGCGTGGTCCCGTGCGGGGTCGAGCAGCAGTCGTTCATGCGCAGATCAGCCCTCGAGGTAGTCGACAAGCGAGGAGGCGAGCCCCACGTAGGTCGCGGGGGTAAGAGCGAGGAGTCGCTCGCGCTCCTTCTCGGGCAGGCCGAGCGACGTGATGAACTCTCGCATCGCGTCGCCGTCGACGCGCTTGCCGCGCGTGAGTTCCTTGAGGCGTTCATACGGTGAATCCATACCCTCGACCCCCTGAATGCCGAGGGTACGCATGACGGATTGGACGGCTTCCCCGAGGACCTCCCAGTTGGCGTCAAGATCGCGTGCCATCTGCTCGGCGTCGGTATCGAGGCCGGCGAGCCCGCGCTTGAGGTTAGAGATCGCAAGGAGCGAGTGCCCGAAGGCGGGCGCGATGTTGCGCTGCGTTGTCGAATCAGTGAGGTCGCGCTGAAGGCGCGAGGTCACGAGGGTCTGGGCGAGGACGTCGAAGAGCGCCCCCGAGATCTCGAGATTGGCTTCGGCGTTTTCGAAACGGATCGGGTTCACCTTGTGCGGCATGGTGGAGCTTCCCGTGCCGCCCTGGGCGCTCAGGCGCTGGCGGAAGTAGCCGAGCGAGATGTAAGTCCACATGTCGGTCGCGAGGTTGTGCAGGATCCGGCCCGCACGCGCGACATCAGAATAGATCTCTGCTTGCCAGTCGTGGCTCTCGATTTGGGTCGTGAGCGGGTTCCACGTGAGGCCGAGGTGCTCCACGAAGCTCTTCGCGATCGCGGGCCAGTCGGTGTCGGGTACGGAGATGACGTGGGCGGCCCACGTGCCGGTCGCACCGTTGATCTTTCCGAGGATCTCGTCGCCCCTCAGACGCGCGATCTGGCGCTCGAGGCGGTAGGCAAACACGGCGAGTTCCTTGCCGAGGGTCGTGGGGGTCGCCGCTTGGCCGTGGGTGCGGCTCAGCATGGGGATGTCGGCGCATTCGCGTGCAAGCTGTGCGATGTCGGCCGTCAGGTCCGTGAGCGCGGGCAGCCACACGTCGTGAAGGGCGCCCTTGACCATGAGGGCGTAGGAGAGGTTGTTGATGTCTTCGCTCGTGCAGTAAATGTGCACGATTTCGGCGAGGGGCTCGAGGCTCGTGCCCGCGAGGCGGCGTTTGATGTAGTACTCGACGGCCTTGACGTCGTGCACGGTTTCACGTTCGATCTCGGCGTGCTCGGCGATGCCCTCGGCGCCGAAGTCCTCGGGAATTCGGCGAAGGAGCGCGCGCTCGTCGTCCGTGAGCGCGCGAAGGCCGGGAATCGCACCCTGGTCGAGGAGGTGGATCATCCATTCGGTCTCAACGACGATGCGGGTCCGGTTGAGGGCTGCTTCGCTGAGGTGGTCCACGAGCGGGGCGACCTGGGCGCGGTAGCGTCCATCGAGTGGGGTGAGCGGGAGGGCGGGGTCAATGTCACTAAGGCGCATGCTGCCATTTTGGCACGGACCGCGCGTGAGTGCCCCCGGCACGTACCATTCGTGCATGGCCGAAAACATTCACGTGCGCGCAACCCTCGAGTCAATTCCCTCGTACGTTCCGGGCAAACCGGCGCCGGCGGACGCCTTTAAGGTGAGCTCAAACGAATCGCCTTTCGCGCCTCTCGCGCAGATCCGCGAGGCGCTCGAGAGGGAGCTCGCCGGTCTCAACCGCTATCCCGATATGTCCGCGACCCGGCTTCGCGAGGCCCTCGCTGCCCTCCACGGTGTCGTGCCGGCCCAGATCCACGTCTCAACGGGTGCCTCGGCCGTCCTCGGCGACCTCGTGCGAGCGCTCGCCGACCAGGGGGATGAGGTGGTCTTCCCGTGGCGTAGCTTCGAGGCCTACCCGATCCTCGTCCAATCTCATGGCGCGAAAGCCGTCCCGGTCCCTCTCAACGCGCGCTACGAGCACGATCTTGAGGCGATGGCCTCGTGCGTCACCTCGCGCACGCGCCTGATCCTGTTGTGCTCGCCGAATAATCCGACGGGAACGGTGCTCGGAACTGCCGAGCTCGAGGCGTTTCTCGAGTCCGTACCCGATACCGTCACGGTCGCGCTCGATGAGGCCTACATCGAGTTCGCGGATCCTGACGTGCGCGCGGACTCGGCGAGCCTTTTCGAGCGCTTCGCAAACCTCGTGCGCGTGCGCACGTTTTCGAAGGTTCACGGCATCGCGGGACTCAGGCTCGGCTACGCGATCGCCCACCCGCGGCTCGCGGGTGCGCTGAATAAGGTCGCGATTCCATTCGGCGCCTCGAGCCTCGCGCAGGTAGCGGCGTGTGCGGCACTCGAGGAGCCCGCGTGCAGCGAACTCGAGCGGCGAGTCTCGTGGATCCGTGCGGAGCGCGCGCGAGTCGAGAGTGCGCTCGCGGGCCTCGAGCGTGGCTGCGCGTACGTGCCTTCGCACGGCAACTTCGTGTACCTCCCGCTTGGACAGCGCACGGGCGAGTTCGTGGAGTTTGCGCTTGAGCGCGGCCTCGTGGTGCGTGGCTATGGGTCCGACGGTTGCCGGATCACAATTGCGGAGGAAGCCGCGAACTCGCGCCTAATCGATGTCGTGAAGGAGTGGGGGACCAGACAGGCTGAAACCTACGCCACCGTAGGTTAGGCTTGGGACCGTGAGTGTTTTCCAGACAGCGATACCGACCCCCGCCTCGAGTGAACCGACGCTCCAGCTTCTTTCGCCCGATGGCACGCGCACGCCACACGATGAGCTCGATGCCGCGCTCGCGCACCTCGACTTCGACGACCTGCGCGGTTTTTACCGTGACATGGTGATCGTTCGCGCCGCTGACCACGAGGCAACCTCCCTCCAGCGCCAGGGGCAGCTCGGCCTGTGGGCGAGCGCCGTGGGCCAGGAGGCCGCGCAAATCGGTGCTGGGCACGCGGCCCGTGCGCACGACTACCTCGTCCCGACCTATCGCGAACACGGCGTCGCGTGGGCACGCGGGATCGAGCCGTGGAAGCTTCTCGAGGTATGGCGCGGAATCAACCATTGCGGCTGGGACCCGCGCGAGCTCATGACCCACCCGTACATGATCGTGCTCGGCGCTCAAGCCCCCCAGGCTGTTGGCTATGCCATGGGTATTACACGTGACGGCGCATGCGGCACGGGCGACCCGGAGGTCGACACCGCGGTTCTCGCGCTCTTCGGCGATGGCGCGAGCTCCGAGGGCGAGGTGTCCGAGGCTTTCACGTGGGCCGCGAGCTTCGAGGCGCCGATCGTGTTTCTCACGCAAAACAACCAGTGGGCGATCTCGACCGCAACGAGCGTACAAACGCGCGTACCGCTCGCGCAGCGCAGCCGCGGCTGGGGCATTCCCTCGGTTCGCGTGGATGGCAACGACGTGCTCGCGAGCTACGCCGTGAGCCGCCTTGCGCTCGATGCCGCGCGTGGAGGGCAGGGGCCACACTTCATCGAAGCTCTCACTTACCGTATGAACGCGCACACGACGAGCGATGAGCCGCGCATCTACCGCGGCGAAGACGAGGAGAAGCAGTGGGCTGCGCTCGATCCGATCGCGCGGTTTGAGGCGTACTTGCGGCGCGAGGACCAGCTCGACGACGCATTCGTGTCGCGCTGCGAGGAAGAGGGGCACGATCTGTCGATGAGCCTTCATCACCACATCCACGCGCTCGAGGATCCGGATCCGGTCCAGATTTTCGATCACGTGTACGTTGACGAGCATCCTCTCGTGGCAGAAGAGCGCGCCGAGTACATTCGCTATATCGAACAGTTCGAAGAGGAGGGCGAGGGCAAGTGAGCGTCGAAAAGCTTCCGATCGCCCGAGCGATCAACCTGGGGATCCGCGATGCGATGCGTGCGGACGACAAGGTCATGCTCATGGGCGAGGACGTTGCTCGTCTCGGCGGCGTGTTCCGCGTGACGCAGGGGCTGCTCGACGAATTCGGTGCACTGCGTGTCGTGGACACGCCGCTCGGCGAGGCCGGAATCGTCGGCACTGCGGTCGGACTCGCCTATCGCGGCTACCGGCCAATCTGCGAGATCCAGTTCGACGGTTTCGTCTTTCCCGCCTACAACCAGATCACAACTCAGCTTGCGAAGACTCACTACCGCACCGAGGGGCGCGTGCGCATGCCCGTCGTTGTCCGCATTCCCTACGGAGGGGGCATCGGTGCGGTTGAGCACCATTCGGAGAGCCCCGAGGCGCTCTTTGCTCACACCGCTGGCCTGCGAATCCTTACCCCGTCGAACGCGAATGACGCCTACTGGCTGACGCGCCAGGCGATCGAATCCGACGATCCCGTCATCATGTTCGAACCCAAGCGCCGCTACTGGGTCAAGGGCGAGGTCGACACCGACAACCGCCCCGCCCTCAAGCACTACGAGGCGAATGTCGTGCGTGAGGGTGCGGATCTTACGCTCGTGTCGTGGGGTCCGACGGTTCCCGTGGCTCTCGAGGCTGCCCAGGCGGCAGAAGAGGATGGCCTGTCGCTCGAAGTGATCGACCTGCGAAGCCTCAACCCGATCGATTTCGACTGCATTCAGCGCTCCGTGACGAAGACGGGCCGGCTCGTCATCGTGCACGAGGCGCCCGTGTTTGGCGGCCTCGGAGGAGAAATCGCGGCGCGCATGACCGAACGCTGCTTCTATCACCTGGAGGCGCCCGTGATGCGCGTGGGCGGATACCACACGCCGTACCCGCCGGCGCGCATGGAGCACGCCTACCTCCCCGACCTCGAGCGCGTGCTCGACGCCGTTGACCGTTGCCTCGATTACTGATTCACCGAGCACTGATTCACCCCGAAAGGTTCCCTCATGAGCAGCATCACCCAGATTTGCCTCACCGACCCCGGCGAGGGCCTCACCGAGGCTGAGATCATCGAGATCAAGGTCAAGGAGGGGGACCGGGTCGAGATCAACGACCCGGTCGTGACGGTCGAGACGGCCAAGAGCGCGGTCGAGCTTCCCTCGCACGTCGCAGGCATCGTCGCCAAGGTGCACGTGAAGGAAGGCGACGAGCTCAACGTGGGCGAGCCCATGTTTGATATTGAGATCGATCCGGAGGCTGGGCAGGCGTCGGAACCCGACGCTCCCGAAAAGGCCGATGCTTCCGAAAAGCCCGAGGAGACCGAACCGAAAACCCTGGTGGGCTACGGCGCGCGCGAGACGCCCACACCGCGTCGCAAGAAGCGTGCGATCGCGCAGAGCGGTGCGGAACCGCAGGTCCCGATCGATCGCATCCTCGCGAAGCCACCCGTTCGCAAGCTCGCGAAGGATCTTGGCGTTGCCCTCCACGACGTGCTCGCGACTGGGCGCGGCGGAGTTGTGACTCGCCAGGACGTGATCGCGGCTTCCCAGCGCTCGCTCGACGGCGCCCCCGAGCAGGCGGGCAGCTACTTCCCGAGCGAGGAGAAGCAGGCGCCCGACAACCTCGCCGGCCACATGAAGACCCCGAAGAGCCAACCGTTCCCCGGCGTGACGAGCGACGAGGAGACGACGCGCGTCCCGATCCGCAGCGTGCGTAAGCGCACCGCGGAGGCGATGGTGAGCTCGGCGTTCACGGCCCCCCACGTCACGGTGTTTAACGAGGTCGATATGACCGAGACCCTCGAGCTTCTCGACACGCTCAAGAAGAGCCGCGAGTGGAAAGACGTCAAGATCTCCCCGCTCGTCGTGCTGGCGAAGGCGCTGCTCGTGGCGATCCGCCGCAATCCCGAGGTGAACGCGTCGTGGGACGAGGACAACCAAGAGATTGTCTATAAGCACTTCGTCAACCTCGGTATTGCCGCGGCAACCCCGCGCGGCCTCATCGTGCCGAACATCAAGGATGCGCATCTGCTCACGCTGCGCGAGCTAGCGGTGAGCATCAACGATCTCGCCCAGACGGCACGCGCGGGCCAGACGCCGCTTTCGGCAACTCGCAACGGCACGATTACGATCACGAACTTTGGCGTGTTTGGCATTGATTCGGGCACCCCGATTCTCAATCCCGGCGAATCCGTCATCCTCGGCTTCGGTGCGATCAAAGACAAGCCGTGGGTCGTCGATGGCGAGATTGTCCCGCGCAAGGTGTGTTCGCTGGCCTTGAGCTTCGACCATCGCCTGATCGATGGCGCGCTCGGCTCCGAGCTTCTTCGCGACGTTTCTGCGGTTCTCGAAAACCCGAGCCTCGGGCTTGTTTGGGGCTGACGTACGCTAGAGCGGTGATGGACGACCAAGAAAGGCGCGAACGCCTCCGCCGCGAAGACCCGCTCATGCGCACGGCCGAGTTTTCGGCCGTCACGAGCTCTGAGACGACCGCGATTCGCGCCGTGCGCGTGCCGCCCAAAGCCCTTCCTTTCCGCAGGGGATTGTGGTGGGTGGCACTCGGCGGCGCTATCGGCGCGGTTATACGTTACGCCCTCGCCGTCATCCTCCCCACGACGACGACGCTCACGCTCGTTGATCTCCCGTGGGGAACACTCGCTGCCAACATCCTCGGTTGCCTGATCCTCGGGGCGCTCACCGGGTACTGGGATGAGAACCCTCCGAAATACGCGCAGCTCCAGCTCGTGCTCGGCACGGGCTTTTGCGGTGGATTCACGACGATGAGTACGTTCACGGGGGAGATTGCCGCGATCATTGGAGCGGGCTTTCCCCTCGAGGCCTTCAAGTACGTGACCGCGAGCGTCCTCGTGTGTGTGCTTGCGGTCGTGGGTGGGTTGCTTGCCGGCGCTCGCGTGGGCGCGATGAGTGCACGCGAGCATATCGAAAGGGGTGAGGAGTCATGATGACCGCGTTGATCGTCGCGTTCGGTGCCGCCGTCGGCTCCGTCGTGCGGTACGGACTCACGTTCATCCCGGCCCTCACGCGCCCCTCGGGTCCCGATCAGGAACCTTCTCCCATCCCGTGGCCGACGTTCGTCGCGAACGTCATCGCCTCATTTCTTCTCGCGATTGTGTTGCGCCGCCTCGGTGGCAGCACCGACTTCGTGTCCGCGAGCTTTGCGGCGCTCTTCGGCACGGGCTTTTGCGGGGCACTCTCGACCATGTCGACCTTCATGCTCGAAGTTGTGAAGCTCGTGCGGTCGCGTGCGACGGTGACCGCCCTTGGCTACTATGCGCTCAGCCTCGGGTCGGCGCTCGCGGCGTTCTGGCTCGGCATCGTGGTGACCGCGTGAGCCGTGCGCACTCGCGCGCGGTGCTCGCCGCGCTCATTATCGCTCTCGTCGCCCTCGCGGGCGGCACAGCTCTAGCGCTGGCCGGTGCCCGCTACGCGGCGGGCGACGCAGAGATTCTCCTCGTCAACGCTGGCCGCGCGACCGAGGCCCTGCTTCCCGTAAGCGCAGCTCTTGCCGCGGTCGCGGGTGCGCTCACGCTCGGCGGGTCGATTCTTGCGGGGTGGCTGCTCGATACTTCGCCGGACAGTGGTGCGTGGTCGGCTCGCGCACGAGCGCGCGCCATGACAATCGCATTCACGAGCGCTATCGTGTGGACGCTCCTGCTCGTTGTGCAGTTCATTCTCGCGTACTCGCTCTCGTCTGGGCAGCCGCTCTTTTCCGCACATTTCGGCTCCGACATCGGCGTGTTTGCCGCGAGCGACCTCGGAGTCTGGAGCATGACCGCGATCGTCGCTGCGGCCCTCGCAAGCGCGGTCGGGGTCTCGGGGACAAGCGCGCGCACGGCGCGCGCAACGACGCTCACGGCCCTCGGGGCGATCGTCGCCAAGGGGATGACGGGGCACGCCGCGGGAAGTGTGAGCCACGAGAGCGCGACGAGTTCCATGTTCTTCCACCTTTTGGCGTTTTCGGCCTGGGTGGGGCCGCTACTCGTGCTCCAGTTTCTTCCCGCCCTTGAGCCGGGAGACGAGCCTGCAATGCGCCGCACGATCGGGCGCTTCTCCTCGCTCGCCCTCGTCGCGTGGATCGCCCTCGCGGTCTCTGGACTCCTCGCGATCCTCGCGCGCCTGAGCGCCATCAGTGAACTCCTCACCCATCCATACGGCCAGCTGGGCCTTGCCAAGGCGCTGTTGCTCCTCGCGCTCGGTGCGTGCGGTTATGCTCAGCGCCGCGTCCTCGCCCGGCGCACCACGCTCGGCCGCTCCGGCTTCCGCGAACTGGCGCTCTTTGAAATTCTCCTCATGGGTGCGGCGATTGGGTTGGCCGCGGCGATGTCGAGCGCGCCACCACCCGCACAAAACATTCCGCCGCCCGCCACCCCCGCGGGGATCCTCACGACCTATGCGCTCCCGCCCGATCCGCGCAGCCTTGCAGTGCTTGCGCAGGTGAGGCCCGATATTTTTGCGATAGGCGCCTCGATCCTCGCGCTCACGTGGCTTTTCATGCGCGGCATTGCCTGCGGAGTAAGCGCCACTGAGCGTCGCTGGCGGATCCTTGCGCTCGTCTTCTACCCGCTCCTCGCCTCGAGCGCACTTGCGGTCTATTCCCGCGTGCTGTTCAGCGCGCACCTCGCGCTCGCGCTTGCGCTTGCGATACTGCCCGGAAGCGCTCTTGGAATGGGGGTGGACGATGCCGCGCTCGCGAAGGTTCGGGGTGTGCTCAGCAAGCGTCGGGCCCTCGCGTTTGCCCTTTCGCTGGTGCCAGCGCTCACCCTCGCGTGCGCCTACCTCATCCCGGCGCTCATGCGGCGGCTTCTCGAATCCCACCCGGCGAACCTCGGGCTTGATCTCGCGATGATCGCGTGCGGCGCCCTGCTCGTCGTACTTGTACGCGCAGGGCAGAGGTGGGCCTTTGGAACCGGACTCGCGGGGATTGTCCTTGTTCTCGCCGTCATGGCACTCACGCCGTACGCGATCGCACCGAGCTGGTTTGGCGCGACCGGCCGCACGTGGCTCGCCGATACGCTCCGCGACCAGCATTGCGGCGCGAGCGTCGCCGGAGTCATCATCGTGCTCTACGGCGCCGCGGTTTTCGCCGCTTTAGCCCTTACTTCTCGAAAATCGCGCGCGCGGTCGACAGGCGCGCCAGCAGGCGTTCGCGGTCGGTGAGCGGGAGACGAATCGGCTGATCCTCGGGCAGTGAGTCGAGTGCGTTCTGCTCGGCCCACGGCGAAAGCTCCGCGATGCGCGTCGAACGGGTGGCGGTGCGCACGCGCGAGGCAACCCCTGAGAATGCGCCGCGAAGCCCCTTTTCGCTCGAGCGGGGAGCGGTGCGGCGCACGTCGGCGTCGGCGCGAGACTTGAGCTTTTCAAAGCGTGCGAGAGCGGGTGAGGCCGCGCCGGTCTCGATTTCCTCGAGGAATTCCTTCGTGGCATAGGCCGCGATGTCGGCCTGTTGCGTGAGGATCGGTGTGATGCCGCCAAGCACGCGCACCTGGCCAAGGACGGCGAGGTCGCGGCGCGAACGCGGGAAGGCGCCAAGGAAAAGGTCGCTCGTGTATTCGGGATCGAGGTAGTCGGCTCCAGGCTCGTAACCGGTCGCGAACACGATCAGCTCGAAGCGGTCAAACGGCAAGTGAGCCGGGTCCTGAAGGATTTCGATACGGCGGTCGTTGACGAGTGTGAGGAACGAATCCGACACGATCGGTTCATCCTCCATGACCGAGACCTCGGGCTTGGGAAGCCCCACGTTTTCGGGGCGGCCGATCGCGCGCTCGATGAGCGTTTCGGCGACCGTGTCATTAAAGGCTCGGCCGAGGAAGGTCGGCTCGAGGCGGGCAAGGGAATCGCCCGCGAACGGACCCCACGTGCGCGGAACGACCCAGTGCGCTTCGGTGGGATGAAGGGCCACGCGACGGTTCGCCTTCGCGAGCTCGACGGCGATGTCGGCCGCTTCTTGACCGCCACCGATCACGAGTACGTTCTTTTCAGTGGTGTCGTCGCCGCCCAGGAAGTTCTTCGAGTGGATTGTGCGAACGCCGGACTCGCGAGCCTCGTGCCACAGCGGCGGCAGGAAGGGGCGCTGCGAAACCCCGTGGGCCGCGATGATCGCCGTGTACGGGCGCACCTCGCCCGAGGAGAAATCTACTTCCCACTCGCCCTCGCCGAACGAGCGGATGCTGCGCACAGCTTTGTTGGGTTCAAACCGTTCCGTGAGGCCGTGATGGGAGGCGTAGGCGCGAAGGTAGGTCGCGTATTCGTCGGTCGAGGGGAACGAGGGGAAGCTGACGGGCATGCGAAGATCCTCGAACTGCGTATGCGACTTCGAGGTGGCAAGCTTCATGTTCGGCCAGGTCGGGGCGTCCTCGTTAGCGATGTTCCACACGCCACCCACGTGGTTTTGCGCATCCACAAGGTCGAAATCCACCCCGAGGGAAGAGAGGGCGGCAGCGGCCGCGAGACCCGAGGGGCCGGCTCCGATCACGAGAACGGATCCGCGTGTGAGTGCAGTCATGGCGGGGGTTTGCCTTCCAAGGACGACGCAAGATTAACGTTCCACATGTTAGGGCGCTCGCGTGCAAAAAAGCTGTGATGGGAACGGTCTCCTTTCAGGGCCGCTGCGTATGGTGGGGGCACTATGAGCGACTATCAAGAGCCTCTCTCGCCCGGTCTCGCACCCTTCCGTGAAACCTTCGGCACGTTCACCCCCGAAGCGATTGTTTTTGACTGCGATGGCGTTCTCCTCAACACGCAAAGCCTGTGGGAAGAAACCCAGGTCGAATACCTCGAGGCCCGGTCCCTCGCGATGGAGGAGGCGCGTCGTCGTTGGCTCGTGGGCCGTGACGTGATCGACGTCGTCGTCGCGATCGCGGAGCTCACGGGGGAGAAGCCCGAAGACGTTGGCGAAAGTCTCAAGCGGAGCTACTTTGCAAAGCTTGCCGAAGACATCCCCGTGCTTCCGGGCGCAGCGGAACTGCTGAAGGCCGCGAGTTCGCGGATCCCCGTTGCCGTGGCATCTAACAGCAACCGCGCCCCGCTCCTGAGCGAACTTGCCGACGTCGGCCTCCTGCCGTATGTCGATCACGTCGTCTCCCTCGACGACGTTGCAAACCCCAAGCCCGCCCCCGACATCTACGTGCGCGCGTGCGAACTGCTCGGCGTCGCCCCCGAGCGAGCCCTCGCGATTGAGGATTCGGAAACGGGCGCGCAGGCCGCCGCAGCCGCCGGATGCCGACTCATCGTTGCCCCTACGATTCCCGGGCAGCGACCCGAAGGCGAGCTTGAGATCGCTGCGATCGGCGACCCGGGGCTGCGCGAATGGGTAGCGACGTGGCCCGACCGCCGCGGTGGTTATTCGCCCGTGTACAACGCGCTCGGTCTCGTGCGCCACGAGATTCCCGACGCGATCGTCACCGACTGCGACGGCCTCCTCCTCGACACCGAGGCGCTATGGACCGAGACGCAGCTCAAGGTCTTGTACGACGCGGGCGTGACGCCAACCGAAGAGGACCTCGGCGCGCTCATGGGCACGACCCTCGAACAGACCGCCGAAATTCTCGGCGACATGACGGACCAGGATCCGGCTCGCGTCGAGCAGATCGTGACCGACGACTTCCAGTCGCGACTCGGAGTCAATGTGCCGACCATGCCGGGCGCACGCGAATTCCTCGAACTTGCCGCGACCAAGGTGCCGATCGCGGTCGCCTCGAACTCGTGGCACGAGATTCTCGAGAAGAAACTCACGGCCGCTGGGCTCCTCGGGTATTTTGAGAGCCTTCAAAGCTCGAGTACCGTCGGAAACCCCAAGCCCGCCCCGGACATGTACGAGGCTGGCGCGAAAGCCCTCGGGTGTGAGCCCTCGCGGTGCCTCGCCTTCGAGGATTCCCCCCTTGGGGCGCGCGCGGCGAAAGCGGCGGGTATGACCCTCATTGGGATTCCCTCGACGGGGCAACCGATCGACGTCGCCGACGTAACGCTCTCCTCGTTGAGCGATCCCGACCTCCTCGCGTGGGTGAAGAGCTGGCCGAACCGAAAGCAGGACTGACATGACGAGCGAGAACTTTCGCGAAAATGCACGCCCCCACGCGTCCGAGTTGCTCGGCCGTTCCTGGCTTAACACCGGTGGGGTCGAGCTAAGCCTCGAGGATCTTCGCGGCAAGATCGTGGTCCTCGATTTTTGGACGTTCTGTTGCGTGAACTGTCTGCACGTGCTCGACGAGCTGCGACCGCTCGAGGAGAAGTGGTCCCAAGAGATTGTCGTGATCGGTGTGCACTCGCCGAAATTCTCGTTCGAGCGCGACCACGACGCCCTCGTCGCCAACATCGAACGCTACGGCGTCGAACATCCCGTTCTCGACGACCCCGACCTACGCACGTGGAGCGAGTACGGCGCGAAGGCCTGGCCGACCCTCATGGTCCTCGACACGCACGGGCGCATCGCCGCGTCGATGTCGGGCGAAGGCCACGCGGCGAATCTCGACTCGACCATCGCGCGGCTCGTGAGCGAGGGGGAGTCCGACGGCACCCTCGTGCGCGGCGATGCCCCTATTGTTCTCGAGCAGTCCGGACTCCACACACTGCGTTTCCCCTCGAAAGGCGGGCTTTTGCCCGACGGTCGCATCGTCGTGAGCGACGCGGGGCAAAACCGTATCGTCGTGTTCGAAGCCGACGGCGTGAGCGTCGATGAGGTGATCGGCACGGGTGTGCGCGGCTGGGCCGACGGTGACGCGGCCGAGGCGCAGTTCTCGCAGCCGAACGGCATCGCGGTTCTTCCACCCGAAGTTGCCGACCAGGTGGGCTACGACCTCGTGATTGCCGATACCGGCAATCACCGCCTGCGCGGTGTGCAGCTCGGCAGGCGTCGGCTCCTGCGCCCCCGGATCGAAAGCCACGTGTTCACCCTCGCCGGGAACGGCGAGCAGTGGATGCAGGGGCAGAGCCTTCCCACGGGGGTTGGCACTCCGATCCAGTTCGCCCTCTCGACACCGTGGGATGTCGAATGGGACGACGTATCCGGGCAGATCATCATCGCGATGGCGGGAATCCACCAGATGTGGACCTACCGGCCGGCGGCGCTCAACGACGACGGCGAGTTCGTTGACGAAGGCGCGCTCGCGGTTCTCGCGGGAACGACCCAGGAGGGCCTCGTAGACGGCGCTCTCGTGCGCTCGTGGTGGGCGCAGCCCTCGGGTGTCACGGTCGACGCCAACGGGACCGTGTTCGTTGCCGACGCCGAAACGAGTGCGGTGCGCGTGATTGCCGCGGATCGCAGCGAGGTCACGACTCTCGTGGGAGAGGGCCTCTTCGATTTTGGTCACGTCGACGGTCCTCTCGACAAGGCCCGCCTGCAGCACCCCCTCGGCATTACGGTCCTTGCCGATGGCCGCCTCGCGGTCGCCGATACCTATAACGGCGCGGTGCGGATCATCGACCCGATTCACGACTCGGTCGTCACCGTTGCGACCGGACTTTCGGAGCCGAGCGACCTCATCGTCGTCGACCCGATCGATGGGCTCGCGCAGCTCATCGTCGTTGAATCCGGCGCGCACAAGCTCACGTGGGTGTCCATTTCGCCCGCTGCCGAGCAGATCATCGACGAGGGCCCGCAGCAGACCGAACGCCCCGCGACCGCGGTCTCGAACGCCGGCCCACTCACGGTCACCGTCGCGTTTACGCCGCCCGAGGGGCACAAGCTCGACGACTCCTTCGGCCCGGCAGTCCAGGTGAGCGTCTCGACGACGCCACCGGCGATGCTCGTGAGCGGAGGCGGGACCTCGAGCGAACTCGAGCGCGAGATTGAGCTCGACCCGAACTACAGCGAAGGCGTCATTCACGTCAGTGCGCGCGCTGCCTCGTGCGACGCCGACCCGAGCGTAGAGTTCCCCGCGTGCCACATGCACCAGCAAGACTGGGGCGTGCCGATCACGCTGACCGAGGAGGGCACGCGCGCGCTCGTCCTCTCGCTTCTCGCATGAGCGCCTTCGCCTTGGGGGCCGACACCGCATGGATGCTCGTTGCGGCCGGGGTCCTCTCGCTCGTAGCCCTCGCCCACCCGTGGTTATGGATCGCGCGCGGTAGAGCCGGCGTCGATGATCGCGCGCCGCGGATCGGCACGCTCGTGACGGCCGCATCGCATTCGGCCCTGTGGGGCGGGTTCGGCGCGGGAATCCTCGTGGCCCTTGCGCCCGGCGATGCCGGTGATCGGGTGTTGCGCGGCGGTTCCGTTTTCTTCGGCAGCATCCTCGCGGTCGCCGTGGCGGCCCTCGGGGCGCTGCTCGTCGCACGGGCGAATGTCGATGGCCCCGATCCGGACGCCACTGATGAACCGCGAAAGCCACGCCTTTCTGCGGCGAGAGCTCTGCCCGGGAGCGTGCGTGGAATCGGCGTGGGCGCCGCAACGCTCATGCTCATTGCCCTCATCGTGGTGAAGCATGCCGATGCGGGGCCGCTCCTCCTCCTTGTCGCGCTCGGCCTCGCGATCGGTGGGGCGTCGCTGCGCTCGGGCGTGGCGCTCTCCTCACTGGGGGAGACCGGTGCACGGATTGACGTTGGCACGCTTGAGCAGTCCCGAGACCGGGACGATCTCCCACTCGAGCCCCTGTCACCGCCGCTCGCGCGCGGTCCGCTGCGCGCGGTCGATTCCGCTGCGCTCGCGGCTCTCCTCGCGGGCGCCGTCATGACGCTCGGTGCGCCCATCGTGGGACTCGCCGGTCTCGTTTCCGCCATTGTGCTGGCGTGCGGTGCGCTCGTCGCCCTGATTGGCTCTGCGTTTGTGCCCGCCGGATCGACGCGCTCCTCGCGCTTCGTGAGCGCCGGGCTCACGGGGATCATTCCGCTCGCTCTCGTCGGCTCTGTGCTCTCCCTGTGGCTGCCCACTCGCTACGCGAATCTCCGCATGGCCGAAGTGGGGCTCGGAAACTTCAACGACCCCTTGCTCGTGTCGCTCTTCGTCGACTCGGATACCCAGCAGGCACCCGCGTCCGTCGCGCGCGACGAGGTCGAACCTCTGATCGAGAAAATCGCTGCGCAGTTCTCCGGCTTCTACGCAAACGTGGGCGACGCCCCCGAAGCGCAAAGCGTTGCCGACACGATCATGCTGCACGCGATCAACCCCTCGTTCGTGACGGGCCTCGCGCTCGTCATTGGAGGCGCACTCGCCCTCCTTGCGGGCCTTGCGATCGTGTGGCCGCACGTGCGAACCGAGACCGCCATGGGAGCAGGCCCTTCCCGCGGGATAGTTGCCGCTCGCTTTGGGCGCATCAGCCCGTCGTCGGTGGGTCTCGGCTCCAGTCGCGCACTCGCGCTGCTCGCCATTGCCGCTTTGCTCGGTATCGCAGCGGCGTGGGGCCTCGCGACTGCCGCCGCCGGCATTGCCTACCTCGGCTACTACCTTCTCGCGCTCGCCGCGGCAGGAGCCGCGGCTGTGTGGGGCGGCTTCTCGGCGATCGCGGGCGCCGGGTATTCTCGCGAAACCGCCGTTTCGGTGCGCGACGGTGACGCCACGGAGCAGTCCTCTCACGAGGCGCTCGCGGGCTCTCTTCTCGCGCTGCTCTCGAGTGCGGCTGCCCTCCCGCTCGTGGCACCGATTGCGGGAGCGATGCGCGCGGCGCCGCAGCAGGGTGTGCTGTGGGCCGACAGGCAGCTACGCGTGTTGAGCGTTGATTCGCCAACGGTCGTTCTTGGTTTCGCGTTCGGTGTTGTGGCCGTTCTGGCCGTGGTCGCGTTCATCGCGACGCCCACGCGCGCTGTTCTTGCCAATGCCGTGACCGAGGCGCGCATTGCGCTCGCCGAACAGTCGAGCGCTCGAGGTTCATCCGACGGCCCCGATGATTGTGGCGACGAGGTGCTCTTTGAGGGGCTCGAGAGCGCGCTTCGGCGCACGTCAGCGATCGTGGTGATGTGTGCGTTGCTCGCTCCGGCCGTATGTGGCTTCGGGATCGGAGCGGCATCGCTGCCCGCCTTCGCCGTCGGTGTTGTGGTGGCTTCCGGTGTAGTTGCGGCGGCTGCGCACATGCGCGTCGCCTCAAGTGAAGCGGCCCTCGCGCGGGTTGAGTCAGGGGGGGCCGGTGGCACCGCGTCGCTTGCCTACTCGTCTGTGCTCACCGAAGTATCGGAGGCCCGGGCTCGGGTGGCGCTCACGTCTTCGCTTGCCGGCGCGTCTGGCTTCGGTGCCATCGCGGTGCTCATGACGCTCGCGGCCGCTCCCGCAGTCGTCTCCCTCACGGGGGATGAGGCCACGCATCCTCTCGTGCGGGTCATCATCGTGGTTGCCGCGCTCATGGTGCTGGTCGTGCCGATCGTGCTTTCGCGAGGGCTCGAGCAGGTCGACCTCGCCGACAATCTGCGAGATGCGACTGATCGGGATGACCAGGATTCCCGCGCCTCGACCACGGTGCGCGAGAAGACCTCGAGTGCGCAGGCACAGTCGAAGAAACGGGCGGCGCAATCCAAGCGAAACTCGGATGCCCGCGAGGAAAATCGGCCCGAATCCAACGATCTTGTCGACGACATTTTCGGCGAGTCTGAAGTCTCGAAGAAGAAGCGTGGGCGCAAAAGGAAGTAGGGATAAAGGGCGGTTTCCAGCGTAAGTCCCACCTCGACGTTCTTGTTGAGGCGCGAGCGTCGACGTGAGCTTCCCGTGCTCCAAAAGTACCGGTGCTGGGTGCTCAAGAGATCTTTCCTCTCAAGCGCCCAGCACCGGTTTTCCTCACTGTGATGAGCTCAATGTTGTGAGTATCGCTCTATTGCCATTCGGCCTTGGCGGGATCGACTCCGTGTTTTCGAGCGTTCTCGTCGATCGCGAGCTTGAGCCATTCCGCCATGCCCGATTGACGCGCCTCAAACCTTTCGCGAAAGCGGGCGTCCTCAACGTACCCTTTCGCGATCAGAACATGCTTGGCAGGCGTGACGTCGTACCAGGTCAGTGCTCTGCGGTACTCATCTGCGAGGCTAATAGCTTCGGCACTTCGCGGATCTACATCACGCTGAATAGCTGCGGCGATTTTCTCTTCGACAGCATCGATTCGAGCCTTGTCACGCTCCAGGTCTTCAGCTGTTTGGGATTCTTGGTATTGACGAGATGTTGCCCAGTCCTCGGTGTGCCCCCATTTGTTTTTCGCTTCGTCGTCCCATTCGGGATTCCAATCCTTTCCCAGGATTTCTGCGCGTTGTTCGGGGGTAATTTTCTCTCCCATATCAATCCTTTCGATCAGTGAATCTACTGCCCGCAGCATGCGGTGCAGGTGATCGACTTTGCCCAGCAGTGCTTCGCGTTGCTGAACGAGCCGTTCCCGCTCCGAAGCGACCTCATAAGCCGTTCCAGCACGTGCATCAGTCATCCCACGACTCAATCCTTGTGCGGCGAGGAGGTCGCGAACCTCTGCGAGCGACATCCCGGTTTCCCGGTAGATGAGCACCGCGTGGAGACGTTCGAGATCTCGCTCGCTGTAGAGGCGATACCCCGCCCGGGACCGTGCGCTTGGACTTACCAAAGCGATTTCGTCCCAGTAGTGAAGAGTTCGCACGCTCACCCCAATGAGCGCGGCTGTTTCGCCAACGGAGAGGTCTTGATGCGAGCTTTGGTTCGGTTCAGGAGTGTTCGGCATGTCGTTCACGCTACCGATCCTGGTGCCTCACGTGACGTGAGGGTCAAGTCCTTTTCGCGGTGGCGAACCCGCGAGATCGGTTCCGAATTCGTAAAGCTAGTCGAGCAGCCCCTCTTCGCGCGCCCGCGCGAGCGCCGCCGTCCGGCTCGACACCCCAAGCTTTCCGTAGAGCCGCGCGAGGTGAGTCTTGATGGTGGTGGGGGAGAGGAATAGTTCTTCGCTAATCTCGCGATTGCTCAAACCGCGGTCGAGCGCATTGAGCACGTCCCTTTCCCGGCCCGTGAGCGTGATGCGGTCCTTGCGCATCTCGCGCAGGAGCTTGCCCGCGACGACGGGCGCGAGCACCACCTCGCCGCTTGCGGCACGCTGCACCGCGCTCGTGAGGTCGGCTGGCGCGGAGTCTTTCAAGAGGTAGCCTTGGGCGCCGGCCTCGACGGCGGCGAGAATCTCCGAATCGTCGTCATAGTTCGTGAGCACGAGAATCCGCGGGTGATCCCCGCGGGAGCGGATCTCTCGAATCGCCTGCACGCCGCTCATGCCGCCGTCGGCGAATCGAAGATCCATCGTTACGAGATCCACGTCACCCTCGCTTGCTCTTCTGACTGCCTCTTCAGCGCTGGGGACTTCGGCGACGACGGTGAAGTCCTCGTGGCTTTCGAACACGGCGCGCAGCCCCGCGCGCACAACGGGGTGGTCGTCGGCGATGAGGATCGAGATCATGCGTGCGCTCCTTGAAGGGTTGGAGAGGTGGAGTGGGTAGCGTCCTGGGACTCGGGGGCGGGTTTCACGAGGCTGGAGCGGGCTCGGTCAGGGCCGACGGTTCCTGCGCCACTGGGATCGCCACGCTTACGAGCGTGCCGTCGCCGGGCGAGGCGATGATCGCGGCGTTTCCGCCGAGTTCTCGCGACCTCTTCACGACGAAACCGAGGCCGTAGCCGCCGCTGTCGCAGCGCGGGCCGAGCAGCGCCTCGTCCACGTCGAAGCCGCGGCCGTCGTCTTCGATATCGACATGCAGCTCGCCACCGTCAGCGTAGGCGCGAACCTCGATGCGTGAGGCGCGTGCGTGGTCGAGGGCGTTGGCGAGCGACGATTGGACAATACGCACGAGACTCGTTGCTGTCGTCATGTCGAGCTCCGGCAGGTCGTGAGAGACGTGGCATTCGATGACCGGGGCTGCTTCACCGGGAACGGCGACCACTCTGGACCGAGCGGTGTCAACAACACGGGTGAGAGCCGTCTCGAGGCGCGCGGGTCCCGATTCGTGTGGCGTGAGGTGGGAGATCGCGCTGCGAAGCTCGCTCAGGGCTTCCGAGGTGGCGTCGGAAGCGGAACGTACGTGATCGAGCGCAAGTGGTACCTCACCCGAACCGAGTGCCTCGTCTGCGAGCCCGAGTCGCAAGATGACGCTCGAGAGTGACTGGGCCGTGGTGTCGTGAAGGTCGCGACCAAGCCGCTCGCGCTCGGTTATGCGTGCTTTTTCGCGTTCGGATTCGACGAGCTTGTCTTGGGCGCTTCGGAGTTGCGCGATGACGGTATTTTTCTGGAGCGCCTCGGAGCGCATAGCGCGATACATGTGCATGAACGCGAGCATGAGCACGGCGATGAGCAGTGGCCCTACGACCGTGCCCGTCGAGGCGCCATGGTGGAAAACCTGCCCGGCGATCGTAAAAGCAGTAAGGCCGAGCGTTACGAAAGCTCCGGTGTGCTCAGGCAGAAGCCACTGGGCGATGCCGATAAGTGCAAAGAGGAAGTAGGTCGCGTGGGGTGTTTCTGCAATGACCATCGCCCATGCCGAGGCGAGCACTGCCACGTACACGAGGGGGCGCCACGAAAAAACTGATGATGGCTCCGCACTAATGTCGCCAACGCGCACGAGCCACGCGCCGCCTCCGAGCATCACAAAGAGCGTCACGAGGCTGAAGATCACGACGCTCGTGGTGTGTGGCGCCGCAGTGAGAGTGCTTTCGAAGACGGGGATCGCAAGGAGAACACATGCGAGTGCGGCTGCCCCCACGACGTGTGAGGTGCGGGCTGAAGTGGGCATGTCTTCGATCCTAATTCCCGCACCCGAAGAGCTGTTCCTCCAAAAGGATGAACGAAGTGGGTACCGGCAGGAGGTACCGGGGGAGAGCCGCTGATCGGCACAGTGGAGACATCATCAATCGTGCATAAGGAGTTCGCCTCATGTTTCTTGCCATCCGCGACCTACGCTTCGCGAAGGGACGTTTCTCCCTCATCGTCGCTGTCGTGTCCCTCATGACGTTCCTCGTGACATTCCTGGCCGGCCTCACGGGCGGCCTCGCGATGCAGAACATCTCGGCGATTCTCTCGTTGAATCCCGACAAGGTCGTCCTGTCGGTCGACGATGGCGAGCAGGAGCAATTCGCGAACTCGACCATCACCGAGGAGCAGTACACAGCCTGGGCTGACAAGGCCGGAAAGGACGCCGTCACCCCGCTCGGCATTTCGAGTGCGCTGCTCGATACAGGTGAGAAGACCGAGTCGGTGGTCCTCATGGCCGAGCCGTTCGGCCAGGACGACCGCGTCCCCGAGGCCGGCAAGCTCGTGCTTAGCGAGACCACTGCCGAATCCCTCGGAGTGAAAGCCGGCGACACCCTCGACGTTTCGGGGGAGACCCTCACGGTCTCACGCGTGCTCAAGGATAAGTTCCATTCACACCGCCCGGTCGCCTTCGCTGACCTGACCACGTGGCACGACTACCTCGAGCGCACCCATCAGCCGCAGGATTACGCGACCGCACTTCTCGTGGGGGAGGGAGGGTCCGACGCTTCCTCGGCTCTCACTGATTCCGAGGTCAAGACCCTCGATAGCGATCAGTCCACGACCACGAAGTCGCTTCTCCCGTCGCTTCTCGCGATTGGCTCGTTCCGCTCAGAAATCGGCTCGCTCGCGATGATGATCGCTCTCCTCGTCGTGATCTCGACGCTCGTGATCGGCGTGTTCTTCCTCGTGTGGTCGATGCAGCGTCAGCGCGATATCGCCGTGCTCAAGGCGATCGGCGCGCGCACGAGCTGGCTCGCGAGCGACTCGCTGTGGCAGGCGCTCATCGTGCTCGGCATCGGTTCGCTCATCGGCGTTGGTCTCACCGCTGGCCTGGGTGTTCTCGTCGCCAACGCGATGCCGTTTGTCATGAACGTGGCGACGCTCGTGGGCGTCCCCATCCTCATGCTTCTCGCGGGTCTCGTGGGCTCGCTCGTGTCGGTCCGCACGATCACGAAGGTGGATCCGACGAAGGCCCTGCAAGCGTCTGCGGCCTAGCCACTCCGGAAGACTCCGCGCCCCTCACACTTTGATGAAAAGGACAAAGCCATGCTGAACCTCAACGACATCACCCTCACCTACCCCGATGGTGGCTCGACCGTCACCGCAATCAACCACGCGAACCTCGCCGTGAACCCCGGTGAGTTCGCTGCAGTGACCGGCCCCTCCGGTTCGGGCAAGTCGAGCCTGCTGTCGGTCGCCGCGACCCTCACGAGCCCCGATTCGGGAAGCGTGACAATCGCCGGTATCGAAACAACAACGCTTAACCAAAAGCACAAAAGCGAGGTGCGCCGCGACCACATCGGCATCGTGTTTCAGTCGCCGAACCTCATCCCATCGCTCACCGTTGCCGAGCAGCTCGAGATCGTCGCACGTCTCGGTGCGGGCACCTTGAAGCGCGTATCGAAGAAGGAACGCCAAGAGCGCATCGAGGCGGCCCTCGATGCCGTGGGCATGCTCGACCGCGCCCATCACCGCCCGGGAGCTCTCTCCGGTGGTCAGCGCCAGAGGGTCAACATTGCCCGCGCGATCATCCACCAACCCGAGGTTCTGCTCGTGGATGAGCCGACGAGTGCCCTCGACCAGGAGCGCTCCAAAGCGATCATCGAACTGCTCGCGGAGACCACCCGTAAGCGCGACCTCGCGACCGTCGTTGTGACCCACGCGCAAGAGCAGCTCGACGAGTTCGATTCTGTTTATCGCATGGTGGACGGCGTTCTTTCGCGCGAGCGAAACTGAATTCCCGAGGGTTTGTGGGGGTTATTCCGGTCGTGAAGGCTGGGATAACCCCCACAACGTCTATGCAATTCGGTGAAAGTGGAGCGGGTGACGGGAATCGAACCCGCGCTGTCAGCTTGGGAAGCTGAAGTTCTACCATTGAACTACACCCGCGAATGTGCCTCCCTAGTGTAGCCGCCGCGCGGCGCACCTCCAAACCGGCGTGAGGGAAGCGACCACGCGTTAAGATAGAGGCGTGCTTCTCAGTGATCGTGATATTCGCGCGGAAATCGAGGCGGGCCGCATCGGCATCGCCCCCTTTGGTGACGAGTTTATTCAGCCCGCGTCAGTGGACGTGCGGATCGATCGATTCTTTCGCCTCTTCGATAACCACAAGTACGCGATGATCGACCCTGCGAAGGAGCAGGCAGAGCTTACGCGCCTCGTGGAGGTGGCCCCG
The DNA here is from genome assembly GCF_001807585.1 of Dermabacter sp. HMSC08H10. NCBI lineage: Bacteria > Bacillati > Actinomycetota > Actinomycetes > Micrococcales > Dermabacteraceae > Dermabacter > Dermabacter sp. HMSC08H10. The sequence continues at coordinate 256,247 of NZ_KV789425.1, read as the reverse complement.
GATCAGCCCTACATGCTGCATCCGGGCGAATTCGTGCTCGCGTCGACGTATGAGACGGTGAGCCTTCCCAACGACATTGCGGCGCGCCTCGAGGGGAAGTCGAGCCTCGGCCGCCTCGGGCTGCTCACGCACTCCACTGCGGGCTTTATCGACCCCGGGTTTGAAGGGCACATCACCCTCGAGCTCTCGAATATGGCAACCCTCCCGGTCGCGCTGTGGCCGGGCATGAAGATCGGCCAGCTGTGTTTCTTCCGGCTTAGTAGCGAGGCAGAAAGCCCGTACGGCTCGGAGGGGAACCTCAACAGGTACAGGGGTCAAAGGGGGCCGACGGCTTCCCGCTCCTACATGAACTTTCACCGCACGCAGATCCCCGCAACCCCCTTGGAGGAGACCCCGTGACGCACACCCTTGTTCTCGACCGGAGCTACGGGCTCGACGATCTCTTCGCGCTCACGCTCAACCGTTACCCGCTCGCGCGGAAGAAGAAGAAAACGATCCGGGTCAGTGACACGACTTCGCTTGTGTGGAACCCTTCGGCGAACGAAGCAACGATCGAGGTTCCCATGCATCGCGATGGCGGACCTTCGGAGATTCCCGATGGATTCGGCTTCGATACGGCCTTCCCGAACGGTGCCCCCGCCGGTGAGGAGCGCGAGATTCTCGAGTTCGCACTCAACGCGGTGCGTCGCCTCGGTGGGAAAGTCGTGACCGACACTGGCCACGAGCTCGCCCCGCATCAGTTCATGCAGCCGAGCCTCCACGTGATTGCCGCGTATGAGCTCGCGCCGAAGGACCTGCTCGAGATCGTGCAGAAAATCGTGAAGGAGTCGGAGCTTGTGGGAGAGGGCGAGGGCTTCCCGTACATGATCTCGGCCCCGATTTTCGCGCACGCCGACCTCGTGGTCGAAGCAACGACGCTCGAGGAAGACATCCCCGCGATTGAGCACGTCGAATGGGTCAAGGAAGGCGCGGCGCTGTACACGGTGGCCTATCGCCCCGACGATCCCTCGAGCCTCGTTGCCGAAAACCCGGAGAAGCCGCAAATTCGTGAATGGCGTGAGGCTTACCTCGGGTGCAGCGCCGTGGCGCGCGCAATTTGGGACGAGACCGGCGGGTTCGTGCTCGACTACGAGAATTTCCTCGTGAACCCGAACGAGCTCTTCTAACAGCCTTCGCCAAGCACTTCACGCGAGCGAGGGTCTGGTTGACGCTGGAGGCGTGCATCCCGTGACGTGGGATGAACGTATGGCGAGCCCTGCTCGGTTGATAGAGTTAAGCGTCCCCGCACCGTAGTCACGAGGACGGAACCACCTGCATGATTATCGCCATCGCCGCGCATTTCGCGATGGCACTTGCGGCGCCCTTTTTCGTGAAGTGGTGGAAACAAAGAGCATTTCTACCGATCGCTCTCGTTCCCGCGGGAACCGCCGCGTATCTGCTTGCGCACTCACCCGCCGCCCTCGCTGAGGCGCCCCTCGTCGAGTCCCACCCGTGGATTCCCCAGTTCGGCATCACTCTGAGCTTCGCACTCGACCCACTCGCGTGGCTGTTCGTCCTCATCGTTTCGGGTATCGGAACGGTCATCATGCTGTACTGCTCGCGGTACTTCAAGGAAACGGAGCCGTCGCTCGCGCGTTTCGCGGGTGTGTTCACGGCGTTCTCCGGAGCGATGCTCGGGCTCGTGCTCGCCGACGACGCGATGATGCTGTTCGTGTTCTGGGAGCTCACGACCGTGTTCTCCTACCTGCTCATCGGCCACTACGTCACGAAGCAGGCCTCGCGCCGCGCAGCGATTAACGCGCTCATTTCTACGACTGCGGGCGGCCTCGCCCTCATGGTGGGACTCATCATGCTCGGCGTTGAGGCAGGCAGCATGAGGATCTCCGAGATCCTCACGTCGCCCGCGTTCGCCGCAGTCTCCCCGTACCTCGTTGTGGCCCTCGTGCTCGTGCTCATCGGAGCGGCAACGAAATCGGCACTTGCCCCCGGGCACTTCTGGCTCCCCGGTGCAATGGCCGCCCCCACGCCCGTGTCGGCGTATCTTCACGCCGCGGCGATGGTGAAGGGGGGAATCTATGTTCTCTTGAGGTTCGCCCCGCTCCTGGCAACCGTCGGACCCCTCACGATTACAGTTTCCGCGCTCGGTGCCGCGACGATGCTGCTCGGTGGGTGGCGCGCCCTCAGACAAACCGATATCAAGCTGCTGCTCGCGTACGGCACCGTGTCCCAGCTCGGATTCATGGCGTCGATCGCGGCTGTCGCAACGCGCGAGGCGGTGTTTGCCGCAGCCATGCTCACCCTCGCACACGCGCTCTTCAAGGCGCCGTTGTTTATGAGCGTCGGCGTCGTAGACAAGTGCTACGGCACTCGCGACCTGCGCGAACTCAGCGGAGTGTTCAAGGACCTGCCGATCATCGGGATCGTCGCCTTCGTGAGCGCGGCCTCTATGGCGGCGATGCCGCCGCTATTTGGATTCGTCGCAAAGGAAGCGGTGTTCTACACCTTCGCCGAGGGTGAGCCGTGGGCTCGTGCGATCCTCGCGGCGACCGTCGCTGGGTCCGTACTGACAGTCGCGTATTCCTGCCGCTTTTTCTTCCACGTGTTTCCCGGTAAGGGCGGGGCACCGCACAAGCAACCCACGCTGCGATTCCAGCTCATCCCAGCGATCGTCGCGGCCGCGAGCCTTTCCGCTCTCGCGCTCACTCCCCAGCTTGAGGTACTCGCGACGCTCATCGCGGGCGGCCCCGGCGCCGCCGTGGGGGAGGTCGGTCACCTCGCCGTCGTTCCCGATCACGTGTCGCTTCCGCTCATCTGTTCGCTCCTCGCACTTACCCTCGGTGCTGCCCTCGCGGTGTGGCACGCCCCGTTTGAGCGCTTCCAGAAGGCCGTGAGCCCCCAGCGCACGGCGCTTGGGCGATGGTGCGATGCGGAGCGCCTGTTCCGCGCTTCCATGCGCCAGGTGGACTCGCTCGCCGTGCGCACAACCGCCTTCTTCCAGCGCGGCTCGCTCCCGGTGCACCTCGGCGCGATCTTCCTCGTGTTCGTCGTGATGCTCGGTGGCGCACTCGGCTTCACCGGTAAGCTCCCGGACACGGTCGTCCTGTTCGCACATCCCGCAGAGTTTGCCGTGGTCGGCTTCACGGCGCTCGCAGCGCTCGGCGCGGCGCGCGCCCGTCGCCGGCTGAGGGCCGCGCTTCTGATTTCCGGCACGGGCTTCGGCGCTGCGCTCCTGTTCATGATGTACGGCGCCCCCGATGTCGCCGCGACCCAGCTTTTCGTCGAGACGATGATGACCGTCGTGCTAATCCTCGTGCTGCGACGCCTGCCCGCGCACTTCTCGATTCGCCCGCGCCGCTTCGACCAAGTCGCGCGCTGGTCAATCGCCATCTGCACGGCCATCGTGATCGTCACCGTCTTCGCGTATGCGGCGGGAGCGCGCCTCACCGCCCCGGTCGGCCCCGAGCTCATCGAGGCCGGTTACGAGATCGGCAAGGGGCACAACGCGGTCAACGTCACCCTCGTCGACGCGCGTGTGTGGGACACGATGGGGGAGATCGCCGTAGTCCTCGTCGTTGCCTCGGGAATCGCCTCCCTCATCTTCGTGCAAAAGCGTGAGCAGCAGATCGTGCGCGTAGGGGACCTCGAGGGAGAGCTCTCGATCTGGCGACGAACGTCCGACGCCTCCATCCCCGAAAATACGCTCCGGTTCCACGACGAGAGCGGGGACCTCGAGGGCAATCGCGGCTCCACGTGGCTCCTCGCGAGCCGCACCCTCGCGCCCGAACGCCGAATGGTCGTCCTCGAAGTCATCACGCGCCTCACGTTCCCGATGCTCATGGTGCTGAGCGTCTACCTGCTGTGTGCAGGCCATAATTTCCCCGGTGGCGGATTCGCCGGTGGCCTGGTTGCGGGTCTCGCGATCACGCTTCGCTATCTCGCCGGCGGCCGCTACGAACTTAACGAGGCCGCGCCCGTGCAGGCCGGGGCGCTTCTTGGCATTGGCATGGTGCTCGCCCTTTTCACGGGCATCTCACCGCTCCTCTTCGGCGGCACGGTGTTCCAAAGCTACGTGTGGATCGGGCACCTCCCCGTTCTCGGCGAGATCGAACTCGCGAGCGCACTCATCTTCGATATCGGCGTGTACCTGATCGTCGTGGGCCTCGCCCTCGACGTCTTGCGCACTCTCGGCGAGCAGATCGACCGGCATCAGGAGGCGGAACTCGATGCACGTTAGCCTCCTCATTCTCCTTCTCGCGGCAGTCTTGATCGCGAGCGGAATCTACATGCTGCTCGAACGCACCCTCTCGCGCATCATCATGGGCGCGGTCCTCGCGGGCAACGGCATCAACCTGCTGTTTCTCCTCGCGATCGGGACCCCCGGAACGCCGCCATTTGAAGGCTCGGGCGCGCTTGAGGCCATGAGCGACCCGCTGCCCATGGCGATGGTGCTCACCGCGATCGTCATCTCTCTCGCCCTCACGGGCTTCGGCATGGCGCTCTCCTACCGCTCGTGGCAACTATTCGGCCACGACGAGGTTCCCGACGACGTCGAGGACCTCCGCGTCGCCGACCGCTCGCGCAGGCTCGTCGAACGTCACCGCCACGAAGTCATCGAGAAGGTCGGATTCGAAGCCGACGAGCGACGCAAGGAACGCGAACACGCGCGCTTGGAGGAAGAGGCCGAAAAGGCACGCGCGAACGCGCGCGAGGATGCGGACGACGATATTTCCGACGACTTTACGTCCGACGAAGAAGTCGAACAGAGCCCGACAGAAAGCGACAGCGACGAGGAGGAGACGCCATGAGCCCCGAGATTCTCCTCGCCGCGCCCGTGATGCTTCCGCTCCTCGGCGCCGCCGTCGCCCTGCTCACGCGTCACCGCGCTGGACTCCAACTCATCGTCACGATCGGCACCCTCAGCGTCAACCTCGTGACCGCGGCGCTCCTCATGTACTGGATCAACGAGAACAGCATCCTCGTGCTCCAGATTGGCAAATGGACGCCCACGCTCGGCATCGTGCTCGTTGCCGACAGACTCACGGGCCTCATGCTTTTAGTCTCGTCCTTCGTGACCCTCGCCGTGCTCATCTACGCGAGCGCCCAAACGATCTCCGAGCACATCGAATCCACCCCCATTGCGATCTTCCACCCCTCCTACCTCCTGCTCGTCGCGGGCGTCTCAAACGCGTTCCTCGCGGGCGACCTCTTCAACATGTACGTGGGCTTCGAGATCCTGCTCGCCGCGTCATTCGTGCTGCTGACGCTCGGGGGATCCGCAAGCAGGGTTCGAGCCGCGACGACATACGTGATCGTGTCGATGGTGAGCTCCATGCTGTTTCTCGTGGGGATCGCCAGTTGCTATGCGGCCGTCGGAACCGTGAACCTCGCGGAGATTGCCGCGCGCATGGACCACGTGGACCACCACGTGCGCCTGCTCATCGAGTTCGTGCTGCTGATCGCCTTTGGGCTCAAAGCAGCGATCTTCCCGCTGTCAGCCTGGCTGCCCGACTCCTACCCGACGGCGCCCGCCCCCGTGACGGCCGTGTTCGCGGGACTGCTGACCAAGGTGGGGATCTACGCGATCATCCGTCTCGAAACCCTCATGTTCCCCGAGTCGGAGATCTCGACCGTCCTCCTGGTCGCGGCCGGTTTGAGCCTCGTGATCGGCATCCTCGGGGCTATCGCCCAAACTGACCTCAAGCGTGTGCTGTCGTTCACGCTCGTCAGTCACATGGGCTACATGATGTTCGGCATCGGGATTTCTTCGCAAATCTCCATGACGGCAACCGTGTTCTACGTTGCCCACCACATCACCGTGCAGTCCACGCTGTTCCTCGCGGCTGGACTCATCGAGCACGTGGGAGGAACAACGAATCTCGCGAAGCTCGGTGGGCTCGCGAAGGCCGCGCCGTGGCTCGCGATCCTCTTCTTCGTGCCGGCCATGAACCTCGCGGGTGTGCCGCCGCTCAGCGGGTTCATCGGGAAAGTTGGTCTCATTATTGGCGGTATTCACCGCGGGAGCGCACTCGCGTGGATACTCGTTGCGCTGAGTGTGATCACCTCGCTTCTGACCATGTACGCGATCGCGAAGGTGTGGAACCGCGCGTTCTGGCAGGAAACTCCCGAGCAGATCGTGGTGGAGAAGCCCGTCACACCGCTGCTCATGAGCGGTTCGACCGCGGCGCTCGTCGCGTTCTCACTCGCCCTCACCGTGTTCGCCGGGCCCCTCATTGCGTACAGCGAAACGGCCGCGTCCTCGCTGCTTGAGCGAGCCCCCTACGTGAGTGCAGTGCTCGGTGACGACGCTGCCGATCGCCTCGTGTACAACATCGACGACGCCGGTGGAGGGCAGGTGGCGCCCGAATGACCCGCTTCACCGATCGAATCCGTGACCTTCCTTCGCACACGCTCGGCATCCTCGGAGGTGCCCTCACGTGGTGCCTCCTGTGGGGAGAATTCAGTGTCCTGAGCGTCCTCGGCGGACTCCTCCTCGGCGCCCTCATCTACGTTATTTTCCCCGCGCCACCGCTGAGCCGCGAAGTCACCCTACACCCCGTAAGCGCGCTCGTGTTTCTCGCCGTTTTCGCGAAAGACCTCGTCGCGGGCAGCATCCAGGTGGCGCGCTTCGCGCTGCGCCCCTCCGGTAGCCCGGGCTCGAGCGTGATCGCCGTGCAGCTACGGTCACGAAGCGACCTGTTCCTGTCGTTCACGGGTATTCTCGCAACCCTCATTCCCGGCTCGGTTGTCGTCGAGGCGCAGCGCGCCACGGGAACCCTGTTCTTCCATGCGATCGGCGTGACCACGAAAGAGCAGATCAAGGCGCAGCACGAGAGCATTCTTCGCCAAGAAGAACGTTTGCTGCGGGCCTTCGCCGCGCGCGACATCCTCGAAAGCGCCGGATACGGGATGAGAAGGAGGCACGGCTGATGTTCGAGACGATTCTGCTCTGCGCCGCGATCGCGCTCGGCCTGATCTCGATCCCGATCGTCTACCGGATGATCGTGGGCCCCACCGTTCTCGACCGCGCCGTCGCGCTCGACATGCTCGTTGTGCAAGTCATCATGGGGCTCGCGCTCTACTCGGCATGGACCGCAACGACCTTCGCGATTATCCCCGCCCTCGCCCTCTCGGCGACGGCCTTCATTGGCACGCTCGCGCTCGCCCGTTTCGTGGCCCGCGCCGACGTCCCGGAGCGAAAGGACGCCGAGCAGTGAGCATCCCCGAGATTATCGGCTCGATTCTCATCGTGATCGGCGTGATCGTCGCCGCGATCGCGATGGTTGGCCTCATTCGCTTCAACGACGTTCTCTCGCGCATGCACGCCGCGTCCAAACCTCAAACTCTCGGTCTGGTGCTCGTGCTTGCGGGGGCGGCGATTGCCTCGCAGTCGTTGGCAATCGCGGGCATGCTGGCCCTCGTGCTCGCCGCTCAATTCCTGACCATGACAGCCTCGAGCGCGATGCTGGGTCGAGCCGCATTCCGCCGCGGCTTCCTCCTAGGAAGCGACTACGCCTTCGACGAACTCACGCCGCGACTGTCGATCGGTGGCGAAGGCGACGACGATGACGACGGCTTCATCGATCCTGAGGCGGACGCCCACCCCGATACCAAGACCGAGAACGCCCTCCCCTCGAACGTTCTCACGCACACGATGGGGCTTGAACTCGCCGGCCTCAAGGAATACTTCGACGAGGAAGAAGTCAGCGAAGGCGACGAGAGCGACGCCGGTGCACACCCCCGCACGGGAGAGTACGGCGGGAAACAGTAGCGCCAGTAGGGCGGTAAAGGTTCCGACGGTTGCCGGGTTAACGAGGGAGCGGGGGCGGCCCGGTGGCCACCCCCGCTCCCTTACGCGTGGGAGTCGATAGTCCCTTAGAAGAGGCCGATCGCGTTGCCGTCCTCATCGACGCCCATGCGCAGAGCCGCGGGCTCCTTCGGCAGGCCGGGCATGGTCATGACCGAACCGGTGAGAGCAACGACGAACCCTGCGCCGAGGCGGGGGATGAGGTCACGAACGTGGAGCACGTGGCCCTCGGGCGCGCCGAGCTTGGTCGGGTCGTCGCTGAACGAGTACTGGGTCTTCGCCATGCAGACGGGAAGCTTGTCCCAGCCGTTCTTCTTGAGGCGGCGAAGCGCAGCGGGGGCACCGTCGACGTACTGGACTTCGGAAGCACCGTAGACCTCTTTGGCGATGGTCTCGATGGCGTTTTCGACGCCGTCTTCGGTCTCGTAGAGGTGGTGGAAGTCGCCGGCCTCTTCGATCGCGGCGAGCACCTGGTCGGCGAGGTCGAGAGCGCCTTCGCCGCCCTTGGCCCACACCTCGGAGAGGGCTGCCTTGTAACCGTTCTCCTTGGCCCAGTCGAGAACGGCGTTGAGCTCGGTCTCGGTGTCCGACGGGAAGCGGTTGAGGGCGATCACGGGCTCGAGGCCGAACTTGCGGATGTTCTCGAGGTGCTTGCGGAGGTTCGAGGTGCCCTCGAGGGCTGCCTCGACGTTCTCGGTTTCGAGGTCGTCCTTCTTGACGCCGCCGTGCATCTTGAGCGCGCGTACGGTTGCGACGAGCACGACCGCGTCAGGCGAGAAACCGCCGAAGCGCGACTTGATGTCGAGGAACTTCTCGCCGCCGAGGTCCGAGCCGAAGCCGGCCTCGGTCACGGCGATCTCACCGAGCTCGCGGGCGAGGTTCGTCGCGATGATCGAGTTGCAGCCGTGCGCGATGTTGGCGAACGGGCCACCGTGAACGAGGGCGGGGGTTCCGCCGAGGGTCTGCACGAGGTTCGGGTTGAGGGCGTCCTTGAGGAGCATCGTGATGGCGCCTTCGACCTTGAGGTCGGCGACGGTCACGGGCTTGCGATCGAACGTGTAGCCAACGACGATGCGCGAGATGCGCTCCTGGAGGTCCGCGAGGTCCGTCGCGAGGCAGAGGATCGCCATGATCTCCGAGGCAACGACGATGTCGAAGCCGTCTTCGCGTGGCATGCCCTGGGCGGGGCCGCCGAGGCCGACGACGATCGAGCGAAGTTCGCGGTCGTTGACGTCGAGGACGCGCTTCCACTGGATGCGGCGCGGGTCAATGTTGAGGGGGTTGCCCTGGTGAATCGAGTTGTCGATGAGGGCCGCGAGGGTGTTGTTGGCGATCTGGATTGCGTGGAAGTCGCCCGTGAAGTGGAGGTTGATGTCTTCCATGGGGACGACCTGGGCGTAGCCGCCGCCGGTCGCGCCACCCTTGACGCCCATGACCGGGCCGAGGGACGGCTCACGCAGGGCCACGACGGTCTTCTTGCCCTTGAGGGAGAAGGCGTCGGAAAGGCCGACGGTCGTTGTCGACTTGCCTTCACCGGCGGGGGTGGGCGAGAGGGCCGAGACGAGCACGAGCTTCGCCTTCGGCTTGTCGCTATTGCGGTCGATCTTCTTCATGTCGACCTTGGCCTTGGTCCAGCCGTAGGGGATGAGGGCGTCGTCGGGAATACCGGCGGCCTCGGCGATCTCGGTGATCGGCTTGAGGGTGTGTGCCTGGGCGATCTTGAGATCGGGGTTTTCGCTTGCCATGGGGCAAATCTCCTTTGATTCTTCTCGGTTCCTGCGGGGGCGTTCGTCCCTCACTGTGACCTAGCAAACGGGAAATTCCCTGAGCGTGCCAGCGATTCGCCGGCTCGTGCGGTGTTCCGGCGCGCTCGCGTGACCGAGATTTCGGAAATATGGTGCGGGCAAGGGGCATACAAAAATCCCCCGCCCGGTACGACCCGGCGGGGGATTGCTGTGGCTCCGACGGGCGTCGATCCCGTGACCTCTCGATTTTCAGTCGAACGCTCTACCAACTGAGCTACAGAGCCTTATGTTCCAGAAGGAACAGCGAACAGCCTACCAGTGCACGCGAGCGCGTGCGAAATCGACGGGGGAGGGGGAGAGGTAAGACACGTTCGTTCGGGTGTGGGCGCAAAGGGTGGGGGGCATGGAAAAACCCCCTCGATTCTTCGAGGGGGTTTGTCGCTTTTTGCGACCCTGACCGGGCTTGAACCGGCGACCTCCGCCGTGACAGGGCGGCACTCTAACCAACTGAGCTACAGGGCCTTTTTTGTCGCGCTCTCGCTTCGACTCGAATTACTTTACACACCCTGTGCATCAAATGCCACCTGAGAGCGGAGAGGCTCGTCACATTCGTGATTCCGCTGGTCTTCGCATGCTTGGCACAATGGATGGGGTGAGGAGCAGAGCACAGTCCGACGGTTCATCAGTCGCCTTCGATCTCGAGGCAATCGGCGCGAATCTCGCCTTCGCGAGCGTCGCTGCCGACCTCGCCGAGGCGATCGCGTCGCCCGGTGCGAGCGCGGTCGTCCAGGCGCCTCCGGGATCGGGCAAGACGACGCTCGTGCCGCCCATCGTCGCGAACGCTCTCGCGCGCGAGCGAGGAGCGGGTCGCGTGATTGTTACGCAACCGCGGCGCGTCGCCGCGCGTGCCGGCGCCTCCAGGCTTCGTGCCCTTGCTTCACAGACCACCCCGGCGCTCGCGCGCCGCGTCGCCTATACGGTGCGCGGTGACTCTACGCTCACGCGCGACTCCCTCGTGGAGTTCGTGACACCGGGTGTCCTCGTGCGACGCTTCCTCGCCGATCCCGAGCTGGCGGATGTGTCGGCGATTGTGCTCGACGAAGTGCACGAACGCTCCCTTGATTCAGATCTCGCGCTCGCCTTCGCGCTCGACGTGCGTGACCTGCGTGGAGATCTGAGGCTTCTCGCGCTGTCGGCGACCCTCGATGCCGAGCGCTTCGCGGGCCTCATGGGGGAGGGCGTGCCAGGACCGGTGCCGGTGATCGACTCGCCAACGGCGCTATTTCCCGTCGAGACGCGACGAGAGCCCTTCGCCTCGCGCATGAACGAGCGCGGGGTCTCGCGCGACTTTCTCGACTACGCCGCGCGGGTGGCGGTTGAGGCGCTTGGTGAGCCCGGCGAGCTCGCTGACTGCGACGTTCTCGTGTTCCTGCCGGGGGCGTGGGAGGTCGAAAACGCGGCTTCGGCGGCGCGGGATCTGCTCGCGCGTCGTGGCGCGCGGGTCGACGTCTGTGAACTTCACGGCCGCATCGATGCGCGTGAACAGGATCGGATTGTGCGGGGCCGCGGAGCCGGCGAGCCGCGCAGGATCATCTTTTCCACGAACCTCGCCGAGTCGTCGCTCACCGTGCCGGGCGTGCGGATCGTCGTGGATTCGGGGTTGAGCCGAGAGGTGCGCCGCGATGCCGCAAGGAAAATGAGCGGCCTCGTGACCGTCACGGCGTCGCGTGCGAGCATGGCGCAGCGCGCCGGTCGCGCGGGCCGACTCGGCCCCGGCCTCGCGATTCGCCTCTTCGACGACCTCGCCTACGCCGGCGCGCGAGACTTCACCCTCCCGGAAATCGCGAGCGCCGACCTCACCGATACGGCACTGCTCATGGCGGCATGGGGGACGCCCGGCGGATCAGGCCTTCGACTTCCCGACCCGCCCCCGGCGGACGCGCTCGGCGACGCCCACGAGACACTCCACGCCCTCGGAGCCCTCGACGCCAATGGTTCGCTCACACCCCTCGGCCGCACGCTCGCCTCCATCCCCACCGACCCGCGGCTTGCCCGGGCGCTGCTCGCTTCAACACCGGTCGTGGGTTCCGACGCCGCCTCGCGCACCGTCGCCGCCCTGTCCCTTGAGGCGCCACTCCCGCTCGACGGCCGCAGCATCGACGGCCCGCGCGCGAACCGCGAGCGTCTCGCGAAAGAAACCGAGCGTTTCGCCCGGATCGCTCGCCGCCATGCAGGCGATGCACGCCCCGAAACGAGCGGCGAACTGGAGGGGCTCGAGGCGCCGCATGATCCGGCGCACGCCGCCGGAATCGTCGTGGGCCTCGCCTACCCGGAGCGCCTCGCGCGGCGCGTCGAGCCGGGAATCTACGAGTGCGCAGGCGGGACCCGCGCCGGCACGGACGAGACGAGTCTCGGCGAATGGATCGCGATAGCCGAGATGCAGCGATCGAACGCGAGGGCCGCCCTCGGCACGGGCGCGATCATCCGCTCGGCCGCACCCCTCACCGAAGAGGAAGCCCTCGCATGCGCGGGCGCCCTCAGGCGCGAGAGAACCGAAATCGACTTCGGCGAGAGCGGCGCGAAAGCGCGCCGCGTGCGCGCGCTGGGCAGCATCGTTCTCTCCTCGACCCCCACGAAAGCCGAGGGAGCAGGTGCGCGAGAGGCTGTTCTCGCGGGCATTCAACGCGCCGGACTCGGCATGTTCACGTGGAGCCCGAGCGCCGCAAACCTGCGCTCCCGCCTCGCGCTTCTTCACCGCGAGCTCGGCGAACCCTGGCCCGACGTGAGCGACGCGGCGCTACTGTCACGCCTCGAAGAACTCGCGGGTCCCGAAATCGACGCGCTCGCCGGCATCGGCAGAAAAAACCCGCTTCCCCCCTCAAAAATCGACATGCGCCCCATCCTCGAGCGCGCCCTACCGTGGCCCGAAGCCGCGCGACTCGAAGAACTCGCGCCCGAGAGAATCCAGGTGCCGTCGGACTCCAAAATTCGCCTTGACTACCCGAGCACCGACCAGATTGCGCACGACGATGAGAGCGGCGCGGACGAGGCGCCCGTGAGGCTCAAGGTCAAGCTCCAGGAAATGTTCGGGCTCGAAGAGACCCCGCGCATCGTCGAGGGCAGGGTGAGCGTGCTCATCGAGCTGCTCTCACCCGGTGGCAAATCCCTCGCGATCACCAAGGACCTGCGCTCATTTTGGGCGGGGCCGTACGCGGAGGTCCGCAAAGAAATGCGCGGCCGCTACCCGAAACACCCCTGGCCCGAGGACCCGATGGCGTTCGAAGCGACCGCGAAAACGAACCGCGCACTCAGGCGCGGCCCGCACTAGGGACGGGACTACTTCTCGAGTGCCCGCACGCCCTTCCAGGCAAGAGGAATCAGCCCAGCGGCGATCGCGGCCTTCACGATCCCGCCCGGAATGAACGGGATGAGGCCCGCGTTCATGATGCCCGCGAAGTCGAGGCCGAGGCCCATGATCGAGTTGAGCACCCACGCCATGTACGGCACGCCCACGACGAACGGCAACGCGCTCGCGGCAATAAAACCGAGAAGCGCGAGGGCGAACTTACGATCCCACGCGCGCTCCGCCATCCAGCCCGCCACAAAGGCCGAGGGGATAAAGCCGATGATGAAGCCGAAGCTCGGCTCGAGAACCATGCCCGGGCCGCCGCCAAACTCCGCGAAAATCGGGGCGCCCGCAAGACCCGCCACGAGGTAGGTGGCAAGCGACGCCGCGCCGCGCTTCGAGCCGAGTGCCGCGCCCACGAGAATCACGCCGAGGGTCTGGCCGGTGATCGGCACATACGGAAGCGGAATCGTGACCTGCGCGAGGAGCCCCACCACAACGACGCCGGCCGCGATGAGCGAGAGATCGGTGAGCAGCGTGCGGTGTTTGACGAGCGAATCGGCGAGCACGGGGCGAGCGCCGGCAACGGATGCGGTGGACATGGATCTCCTTCGTCTCACGAATAGGGCCGCACTAATACTAGGCCCCGCTCCCGTTCAGGGTGGAGAAAAGCGCAGTCGCCTACACCTGAATCTGGGCGAACGTGGCGCTCTATAGGGTGAGATCATGCCACCACGATCCTTTGCCCCCAGTACTCGCACTGAGCGCGCCCGCCTCATATGTGCGCGCCTGAGTGCACAAGGACTCGCCCTGCCGAGGCACCGCAACGCCGGGAATCTCGTGCACGCGATCGGCGCGATGCAGGGGCAGGATCTGCCCGGCCTGCTCTCCTCGATCGCCCTTCGGCTCGATGCGGAAAAGGTCGGTGAAGCACCAGACCAGGATCAGGTTCCGACGGTGGCTCCGCAAGCGTCGGCCCCCGAAGCTTTCCCGAGCGACGCGCGCATGCGTGAAGTACTGCGCGCGTTTGACGCAGGCGAGATCGTGCGCGGCTACCCGATGCGAGGGACCGTTTTCGCCATGGCCGCTCGCGATGCGCGGTGGATGACCGAACTGTGTGCGAAGAAGGGAGAGTGGGAAGCAAGACGCCGCCGCTCGCGCAATCTTTCCGACGCACAGGTCGAGCACGCGCTGAACCTCGCCCTCGAATTCCTCGCGGGGAAAGTGCGAGGTGTGACTCGGGCGGAACTCCTCGAGGCGTGGAAAAGCGGCGGCATTGAGACGGACGGCGGTCGCGGCTACCACCTCATCACCTACTTCATGGCATCCGGCCACCTGATCTACGGGCCGATCGACGGTGCGGAACAGCGAATCGCGGACGCCGCGACGTGGCTCCCCGACGGGGCGGGACTCGAGGAGCGTTTCGGGGGAGACAAAGTGGCGGCAACCGCGGCACTGCTTGAGCGCTACCTCGCAAGTCATGGGCCCGCGACGCTGCGCGATTTCGCGTGGTGGACGAAACTCCCGCTTCGCCAGATCCGCGCGGCTGCCCTCCAGATCGGCGACGGAATCGAGGAATGGGGCAGTGACGCCGCAGGCGAGACGCTATTCTGCCGCGCGGGGCTTGCCGATGAGGTCAGCTCTGCCGCCGCACGCGTTCGGGGCACCTTCCTGCTGCCCGGTTTCGACGAGCTCGTGCTCGGATACCCCGACCGCCTCGCTCTCATGACCGAACAAGAGCACGCGCTGCTCGTGCCCGGAAACAACGGGGTGTTCCGGCGAGGAATCGTGCGCGGCGGGCGCATGGTTGCCCTGTGGCGCACCGTCAAGCGCAAGAGCGGTCGTGCGCTCGTGGTCGATGCCTTTGGTGAGGAACTCTCCGCTGCGGCCTCGCGCGACATCGACAATGTCTTCGCGGCTTTTCCGCATCACGACCAGTAGGTGGCGCCCACGCTCGGCGTAGGGGTGTCGGAGCTCACCGCGTGGAGTGTGCGGAAGGTGTACCAAGGTCCCGTGAAAAAGGGAGCGGGCGCAGGTAATTAATTATCTAGCGTCCAACGCCGTTGGCAGAACCCCCACCGATCATTCACGGAGAAAGCGCCATGGGAAAATTAGCGAAGAATCGCAATGGCATTAAAAAAGGCGGCATTGCCGCAGGCTCGTGCTGTGGCTGCACGGGACTCGGAGTTGTGGGGCTGCTCGTCCTCGGCGCTATAGGGTCGCTCGCGGCTCCAAGCGAACAATCGCCGACACCGGTCGCATCCTCTTCCGCTGCTTCCTCCACAACGTCTGCACCTTCTTCGGCGGAAGATGCTCACGAAGCTGGTTCGGTGCCAGTAACACCGGATGCATCGCCCGCACTCAACTCAGACGTGAATGCCGCCTCCGTGCCCGGTGAGAACAATGCCACCGTCGCCCCTGCCGGCCAGCAGGCGGCCCCCACCGGTACCGCTCTCGCCCAGCTCCGCACGCTCGAGGTGAAAGGGAGGGCCCCGAAAACGGGGTATGACCGTGAATCCTTCGGTTGGCGCGACGACGTCGACCGCAACGGCTGCGATACGCGCAACGACATTCTTCGACGCGACCTGAAAAACATCACCACGAAAGCGGGCACCCAGGGCTGTGTGGTGCTCTCGGGCCGAGTCGACTCGCCGTATAGCGGTTCAAGCTACGACTTCGTGCGCAACCCCGGTAACACGGACATCGACCACGTCGTTGCCCTCTCGGATGCGTGGCAAAGTGGCGCCTCTAGTTGGGATGCACAAAAGAAGATCGCCTTCGCGAATGATCCTCTCAATCTTCTTGCCGTCGAGTCGACGCTGAACCGGCAAAAAGGCGACGGCGATGCCGCGACGTGGCTACCGCCGCACAAGCCCTATCGCTGCGAGTATGTGGCGCGCCAAGTAGCGGTGAAAGCGAAGTATGGACTCTGGGTGAAACCGGCTGAGGCCGAAGCCATCGAGCGCGTACTGGCAGAGTGCCCCGACATGAAGGCGTTTGACCAAAACGTTCAGCCGCCCGCCACCGACTCCACCACGGAAGCAAAACCGGCGCCGACCGAAAAGCCTCGACGGGCGGAAAAGCCAAAACAGGCTGACAAGCCTCGGCAGGCTGACAAGCCCGCGCCCCTCGTCAGGGAAGTGGAGAGGGAGGCGCCCAAGAAGGAGGCGCCTAAGAAGGAGGCTTCGAAGAAGGCCCACACCAAGAAGAGCGCCCCTAAGACAGAAGAGCCCAAGAAGAGTTCTTCGAAGAAGAAATCTTCTGGTCGCGGTGGCTTCCGTAACTGCACGGAGGCTTGGGAGAACGGTGCGGCACCGCTCCACAGGGGGGATTCCGGCTACGCCCCGAAGCTTGATAGAGACGGCGACGGCGTCGCGTGTGAGGTGCGGCCGCGGTACTAGGCCCCAACGGCGATGTTTTTGCCTGGGGCGTGGCTCAGCCTTGCTCTCGCCGCGCCCTCTCGATTCACCAAAGTGGTGAAATTTGGCCGCCAACCCCCGAATTTCTGCGTTAGGTGGCGGTTTTTCACCACTGCCGAGGCGGGGTAGGCGGGGGAGTAGTAGTGCTGTACCGCCGAAAAGGTCCGACCGGTCGATGGGTGCTGACGTTTGAACTGCCTGGAGAAAAGCGCTCGCTGAGGGTGTAGTTCGTTTTGCAATCGGATCGATTGCCGTAGTTGCTGCCTCCGGTGGGGGAAGCGTCCTAGTAGAACGCGAACCACATGGATACTTGAGTTATGGATATTGACCAGTGGGCGACTGTCGTATCTGCCGGGGCGGCAGTCGTATCAACCGTGTTTGCTATCGCGTCAGCGGTTTACTCGCGTGTGTCGAAGCGTGCGCGAGCGCAAGCCGAGGCTCATGAGCGGCGCGCGAATGAATCGTTAGCTTCAATGAAGCGGCTCGCGGCGGCGGTCGAATATGCGCCTTTTCAGGCAGTCGAGGAACAGGACTTGGTGTTTCGTCTCACGAACCGGCGGGCCTTCGATCAGGAAATCGAGACGGTGGAGAATCGGGACGAGTTCACGAGGCTGCTTTTCGAGACGCCTGTAGTGGTGCCTGCGTATGGGTCTGAGACTTTCTATGTTTTTACCGCTTGGGGTTCGAGTTGTCCGAGTGACCTCGTTTTGCGGGTCGATGGTCGGATGGTTCATGTGCCGCTCGTTCGTCGCGCACGAGATTGACGAACACGAGGATTGAGAACAGTGCACCCACGACGGCGATAGCGGCGCAGGCGACAGTAAAAACGTGAGCATCAGGCAGCTCCTTTCGAGTCGGAGGTGTCGGGTGATAATGGTCGGCATGGACGTAGATATTGCTGGCTGGGCCGGTGCTGCTCTAACGGCGATCACCTTGGGTTTCGTGGTGCTTGAGAGGCAAGAGCGGAAGCGTGAAGCGGCATCCGCTTTCCTCTGTGTTGACAGCTACAAGACGGTCAGTGAGCTCAACGGGGGAGTAGCGCCGATTCTGACCATCACCAATACGGGTGCCGTCGCGGCGCATATCAAGATGATGGCAATAGCGGGAGCCTCTGAAATCCGTCACCAAGACAATCCTGCTTTCGAAGTGAAGTTTGCGCTCGGCCCAAACCAGTCCTTCGACATGGTTCTCGACGAGGGGGCTCGGAAGGACGCCTGGATTTTATTCATGTACCTGGCTGGCACTCAGCCCTACGTCGTCTTTTCTTGGCAGCGATGCTTCATCCCCTATGAACCTGGCGACTACCCGAAGCGGGGTAGGGTCGCTAACTTCTTTTTCCGCAGGTGGGCATACTGGACGAAGCGCCCGCTTAGCGTCGGTCCAGGAGCAGAAGCGGGCCTGCGGTTACGGCACTCGCGAGCGACAGACGCCCAAATGAAAGCTGCGCAGGAAAAGTGGCGGGAAGCTGAGCCGCGATTCCTAGTAACAAGCCAAGTGACGCCACAGCTACCGGGATGGCCGGAAGAGGCTGACTAGCAAGAGCTTTCGTAGTGGCTTCTTGATGCTCGATTTCGCTCCTCCTTAGGCGCTTACCCATATGTGCTGGGTCTGTGCCTCTGTTCTGGTCGGTGCAGGCGCGCTCACAGGGTGTGCTGTCGACGGCTTTTGCGGCATCTTGTTGCGGTGTGTTCCGGGGAGCACGCCGTCACCGCCTGCGCGAGGACGCGGGGGACGGCTTGTTCGCCGGTGGGGTCGATGTGGGCGGTGGTTTTCGCGTTGAGGCCGTTCCACCAATCGAGGTAATGGATGGCGTGGGTTCGTAGTTGACGCTTGGAGAATCGCAGGCTTTCGCGAGTCGCGATCTCCCTGACGTAGCGCATGGCGTCGCTGAGCGACATGAGGGCTCCTAAGGGGAGTGCTGTGGGAAGTCACAGGCTTGGAAGGGGGTGAGGGCTAGGCGGCGGTTGGGAGTAGCTCGGAGATGTCCGCGCGCAGGACGCGGGACAGGGCCCTCAAGTTAGCTCACCTTGAAGTCGCCCGTCGCGAGATGGCGACGGAGAGTTACTTCAGGAATTCCCGCCTCGCGCGCTACTTCTGGGATATTGCTGATTCGTTCTATTTCTCGGATCGCGTTTCGTGCAATCTGTTCGGAGTAGGTGTTCATGGCGAACACGTTATGCAACCGTGTGGTGCGCTATCCGTCCAAAAGGGGACAAACGGGACATGCGTTACATTGAAGTGGATCAGGGGACTGAACGGTTACATTTGTTGCTATTCGGTTATGCTTTAGGTATGGAAACTGAAGCGTTCGTGAGAGCCCTTGGCGCAGAAGTGCGCACCGCCGCCACAGTTGCGCAGGTGAAGATCGGAGATCTTGCCGAAGCCGTAGGCGTAAGTCGAATGTCGCTCACGCGATACTTGAACGGCGAGCGAGAGATGACCGTTCCGACACTTTGTCGCATCGCGGATGAGCTTGGAGTCTCAGCCGCCACGCTGATTGAACGCGCCACGCGCCGCGCCGAAGAGGATGCGCACCCAACTCAGGCAGACTTCGCCCTCGCCGCCGACAAATCCCCCAACCAGGGCGCGACGATGCGCGATGCTCTCGATACTCACCAAGAATCACCAGAGCCGTTTTACGACGGTGACGATCCCGCCTAACAAGAAAGAGTAACCCTCATGAAGAAAACCCTTGTCCCGATTGTATGCGTCGTTCTCGCGCTCGCGGGCTGCTCAAAAGGTGGCGATGAAGCTGCACCATCGAAAGAAGCAACCACCGCAGCAGCAAGCACCGAAGCGGCCACCAAAGAAGCGCCAGGCGATGAAGCCCCCGCTCCCACAGATTCGTTCAAGCCGGGGGATACTTTGTCGGTCACTGACGATAATGGCACTGTGGTAACCGTCCACCTGACCGATGTTGGCATTCCGAACGACTTCAAGGAAGTGCATGATTCACTCCCTGCATTCAAGGATGATCCCATCGAGGGTGTGACACTAACGATGGACGTAGATAACCGTAAGAGCGATCAAGAGTTCTACCTAGAAACGGTGTATCTCTACGATGCCGAAGGGAACGAGTACGAGTTTTATTCAGTAGGGCAGCTTCTCGACGTAATCGAGTTCAATATTGATGAAGCAACGAATAACGCTGAAAACTGGAGTGATTATTACGATCAAGTTTCTGCGGTGAGCGAGAACTACCCAACTAGCGTGCGCCCTTCTGCGAAGAAGGAAGGCATTGTCTATGTAGGTAAGGAAGTCCCCGATGAGATTATGGATGTCCAAGTAGATGGTACGTATGTAACTGGCGACACGTGGGAGCGCCAGTAGCATCCCGTCTTTAAATGTCTCACCCTCCCGCAACATTGGGAGGGTGAGTTTTTATAACCCTTGGGACCATTTGCACGCCGCATTCCCCGCTGTGCGCGTGGAGTTCGCACGCCTTGACGGGCGGTGTGGGGAGACGAACGGGCGGGACCTTATCCGGCTCGATAAGCGTCTGCTTCAGGTGGAGCGGCGTTGCACTCTCGCGCATGAGCTCGTACACCTCGAGGCGGGCGAGGGGCGGCCTTGTAGCGCTTCCCGCGAGCGCGAGGTGAACCGCATAGCGGCGGCGCGGCTGATCTCGCTGGAGGCGCTCGTGAAGGCGTCCAGGTGGGCGCGTGACCCTCTCGAGCTCGCTGAAGAGCTGTGGGTGACGGCGCTCATGCTTGAAGCGCGTTGCGAGACGCTCACCGCGTCGGAACTGTTCGCGGTGGCGGGGGTTGAAAATGAATAGGTCGATGGCCGGGTCATTTCGAGATGTGTAACAAGATGTGTAACAACCCGCCCTCGCGGCCTTAACCAGAAAACCCCCGATCCGGCGTTTTACCAGGTCGGGGGCTATTTTTTCTGGAGCCTCCTGCCGGAATCGAACCGGCGACCTATTCATTACGAGTGAATCGCTCTACCGACTGAGCTAAGGAGGCGTGTGCTTCGCTCACGCGTCGCGCACGAATCACAACTTTACGGGAGAAACGGCCCGGGTGCCAAACTGTGCCGGTGATGGACCGGTCACATCTCGTGCGGGGTGACGTGCATGCCGCCCCGCTGACCCGGGCTCAGTTTCTACTCACATTTCGCACCGTCGTCCGGGACCTTGTCCTCGAGAAGGTACGCGTCGACCATCTCCTCGATGCAGCCGCCCGAGCGGCCGTAGGCGGTGTGACCGAAGCCTTCCCAGGTAAGGAGAACCGAGTTGTCGAGCTGTTTGTTGAGAGATTCAGCCCACGCATACGGTGTTGCGGGATCGTGGGTTGTGCCGATCACGACGATGGTGCTCGACCCCTTCGCATGGATTTCCTCGGGGTAGCGCACGGGCTTCGCGGGCCAGTTCGCGCAGCCGTCCTCTTCGCTGCCGAGCGACGGACCAAACGTCGGGTACTTCTTCGCGAGGCGTTCACCTTCGGCCTTGAGCCACTTTTCGTCGGTTACCCCGATGTGGTCGAGGCAGTTCACGGCGACGTTGGCGAACGTGCTGTTCGACTTGAATGAGCCGTCTTCTTCGCGCTCGTTGGCGAGGTCGGCGAGCATGAGGAGGACGTCGGCGGAGTTGTTGGCCTTGGCGCTTTCGATCCCGAGGGCGACGTACTCCCAGGTCTCGTTGCTGTAGAGGGCAGTGAGGATCGCTGTTGAGGCGAGGGTCTCGTTGAGCTTGCGGCCGCTCGCCGTGGGAATGGGGTCCTTCCCGGCGTTCGTCATGAAGTCGCGAAGCTGCTGAATGCCTTCGTCGACGCTGCCCGTGAGGGGGCAGCTGCCGCGTTCGTTCTGGCACCAGGTCACGAAGTCTTTAATCGCCTGCTCGAAACCGGCGGCCTGACCGGCGACAATCTCGTTTGTCGTGAGCGCTGGGTCCATCGCGCCGTCGAGGATGAGGTGTCCGGTGCGCTCCGGGTACATTTCGGCGTAGGTGGCGCCGAGGTACGTGCCGTACGAGAAGCCGAGGTAGTCGAGCTTTTCGGATTCAACAGCCGAGCGGATCACGTCCATGTCGCGCGCAGCGGAGTACGTGTCGACGTACTGAATGCGGTCGCTGGACTTCGCTTTGCAGGCTTTCGCGAGCTTGTCGGCCCATTCCTTAGCTATCTTCTTACCTTCCTCGGTGTCGGGAATGTCTGTCGATAGCATTTCGTCGGTCTCGGCATCGTCGAGGCACTGGACACCGTCGGAATCCTTCACCCCTCGCGGGTCGAAGCCGATCAGATCGTACTGTTTGCGCACGGTGGAGCTGATCGTCATGGAACCGTAGGCGGCGACGTGTTCCGCCCCCGAGCCGCCGGGGCCGCCGGGGTTGAGAAGAAGTGAGCCCTTCTTGTCGTCGCCCGTTGCGGGAACGCGTGTGAGCAGGAGCGAGAGGGTGGCACCTTCGGGGTCGTTCCACTTGAGGGGGACCTCGATCGTGGCGCATTCAGCGCCTTGATACTCCGCGCGTTCGCATTTTCCCCAGTCGGCGCGCTGGTCGTAGAACTTCTTCCAGCGCTCGTCCTTTGCGGGGTCGGCGCCGAGGTCGTAGGCGGCGGATTCGACGACGGGAGCGATCGATTTAAGGGGCGCCATGCCTTCCGTGCCGTAGGCCTTGGAGGTCGAGTTCTCGAGCTCCTTGATGGCTTTTTCGGCGTCCTTCTCGAAGTTGCCGCTGCCGGTGGCTGCCGAGTTACTTGGCGTGGCCTTGTGCCCCGCTTGGATGAGTGCTCCGCATCCACTGAGCGAGAGTGCGGCAAGCGTGAGGGCGCTGAGGGCGGCGGCGGCACGTGCGCGCACGCCGAAGCGGGAGGGGTGAGTGGGTGTCACGAAGAAACCTCGCGGATCGTTGGGAAGGCAAATTAGCTGCCATTATTCAATCACGCGGTGCCGTGTGTCACCGTCAGGCTCTCCCAGTTGGCGTTCCGGCATCGACATGGGTAGAGTATTTCCGCCCGCCCCGTTCGTCTAGCGGCCTAGGACACCTGCCTTTCACGCCGGCAACACGGGTTCGAATCCCGTACGGGGTACAGCATGAAACCGCCCACCAGAATTGGTGGGCGGTTTCGTTTTAACGGCACGTGCGCGGGGTCCGACGCCTGCCCGCCTTCATCGCGCGGACTTTGTGAGTGTGCTCAAGGAGCGCCAGCTAGGGTGGAGGTACGCGGTCCCTCCTCGATGACGCCGAGGCGATTGATCGCCCCTACTCCTACCCCACGAGATAAGGACAGGACGAATGAGCACTTTTGATCCGAACCTTCCGAGCACGAACGAAGCCGGTGCCGTGCGTGAATCCGATGCCCATTCACTGAGCGTTGGCGCGAATGGCCCCCTCCTTCTTCACGACGTGAACCTTGTGGAGAAGCTCGCGCGTTTCGATCGCGAGCGCATTCCGGAGCGCAGCCCCCACGCGAAGGGCTCAGGCGCTTTCGGCGAACTCCGCGTGACCGAGGATGTTTCCCAGTACACGAAGGCGAAGCTTTTCCAGAAGGGCCAGAAGACCCCGATGCTCGCGCGTTTTTCGACCGTTGCCGGTGAGCTCGGTTCGCCCGATACGTGGCGCGACGTTCGCGGTTTTGCCCTTAAGTTCTATACGGAGGAGGGCAACTACGACATCGTCGGCAACAACACGCCAATCTTCTTCCTCCGCGACCCCATGAAGTTCCCCGACTTCATTCACTCGCAGAAGCGCCTTCCCGATTCGGGTCTGCGCGATGCCACCATGCAGTGGGACTTCTGGACCCTTTCGCCTGAGAGCGCCCACCAGGTCGCCTACCTCATGGGCCCGCGCGGTCTTCCGAAGACCTGGCGTCATATGAACGGCTACAGCTCGCACACCTACATGTGGGTGAATGAGGCTGGCGAGAAGTCGTGGGTCAAGTACCACTTCCACACCCAGCAGGGCGTCGAGTACCTCTCGAACGAGGACGCGACTCGCATTGCGGGCGAGGATG
The DNA here is from genome assembly GCF_001807585.1 of Dermabacter sp. HMSC08H10. NCBI lineage: Bacteria > Bacillati > Actinomycetota > Actinomycetes > Micrococcales > Dermabacteraceae > Dermabacter > Dermabacter sp. HMSC08H10. Next base: position 232,980 of record NZ_KV789425.1, on the reverse strand, counting down.
CCGATGCGCACCGCAAGGACCTCTTCGACGCGATCAAGAACGGCGATTTCCCGAAGTGGGATGTCTCGGTGCAGATCATGCCGTACGAGGACGCGAAGACCTACCGCTTCAACCCGTTCGACCTCACGAAGACTTGGTCGAAGAAGGACTACCCGCTTATCAAGGTCGGTGAGTTCGAGCTCAACCAGAATCCGGTGAACCACTTCGCGCAGATCGAGCAGGCGGCTTTCAGCCCGTCGAACCTCGTTCCGGGCATCGGTTTCTCGCCCGACAAGATGCTTCTCGGCCGCGTGTTCTCCTACCCGGATGCACAGCGCAACCGCCTCGGCACGAACTACAACCAGCTGCCCGTGAACCGCCCGGTGAACGACGTCAACACCTACTCGAAGGAAGGGGCGATGGAGTTCTTCCACTCGGGCGATGCTCCCGTGTATGCCCCGAACTCGTTCGGTCGCGCTTACCAGGATGAGCAGGGACCGGTCGACAACGGCTGGGAGTCCGACGGCGAGATGGTGCGCGCCGCGTACACCCTCCACGCCGAGGACGACGACTTCGGCCAGGCCGGCACCCTCGTGCGCGAGGTGTTTGGCGACGAGGAGCGCGAGGAGTTCGTGAACACCGTCGCGGGAGCCCTCGACGGCGTGATCGAACCCGTGCTCTCGCGCGCATTCGAATACTGGAAGAACGTTGATCAGGAGATCGGCGAGCGCATCGAGAAGGCCGTTAAGGCCAACGCGGGCGACGCCGAGGTTCCCGGTAGCGTCCAGTAACGCACGACTCAGAAGTTCGGCCCCGTTCCTGCCGCGTTCGGTGGGGGGCGGGGCCGACGTTTGCCCGCACCACGCCGCTTTGGGATTCTTGAAGCATGGATGTCATGAGCCGTGAAGAATTCGAGGCCGCGGTTGACGACGCCCTCGATTCGCTGCCGCTCGATGTCGTCACCCAGATTTCCGATTCGAACACGGTGATCCTCGTAGAGGAGGAACCCGAGGGTGATGAGGAGCTGCTCGGAGTGTTTGACGGGGTGCCGCTCACGGAGCGCGGTCATTTCGACGGTCTCATGGAGCCGGGCCGCATCATCGTGTTTCGCGGCCCGCTCACGCGCATGGCTGCGAGCCGCGAGGAGCTCGAGGAGCAAATCCGCGTGACCGTGCTCCACGAGGTCGGTCACCTCTTCGGGGTCGAGGAGGAGCGCCTGCACGCGCTCGGCTGGGGCTAAACGATCAGGACGTCGGCGGGGGAGTCCGCGATCACCGTTTGAATGGTGTTGCCGAGGTAGCGAGGGTCGTCCGTTCCCCCAAAGCGGGCCCCGAGCACGAGGGTGTCCGCGCCAGTTTTCTCAATCTCGGTGATGATTGCGTGGGCGACCTCGTCGCCGTCGTCGATGTGCCTGGTGCGAGAGTCGACATCGCGCACGCCCGCGCGGCGCGCCGTCTGTACCGCGAACGCGAGCTGCTCCGCGCTCGCATGTCGAGGGTCCGACTCGACAGAGTCGCGCACGACGTTCACGAGATGCAGCGAGGTGCCGAACTGCACGGCGCGCTCAATTGCGGCGTCGAGTGCTGCCTCGCCCTTGGGGGTGGGGATGTAGGCCACGAGGATGCTCACCGTTGATCTCCTTCAGTGTTCCGTCTTCGGCTGTGGGGTGTCGCGTTCTTGCCCGCTGAGTTTTTGAATCTCATCCATCACTCTGTCCGTGATCGCGCGGCGCCTGCGGTTTTCAGGCAGGGAACGATCGATGTCGCTGAAGTCGATGGGGGAGCCGATACGCACCTCGAGCTTCGCGCGACGCGGGCGGGGGAGGGTTTTTCCGGGAACGAAAAGCTTCTCGGTTCCCACGAGCCCCACGGGGATGATGGGCGCTCCCGTGTGTTCTTCGAGCCACGCGACACCCGTGCGGCCACGCCCGAGCTTGCCCGTTTTTGAGCGTGTGCCCTCGGGGTAAATCGCGAAGACCTCTCCTTCATCGAGTACCTCGCGGGCTTTTTCGAGCGAACCTTGCGCCGACTTAAGCGTTCCGCGCTCGACGGGAATCGAGCCCACTGTCTCGAAAAAGCGCTGTTTGATGCGGGCCGTGAGCCCGCTCTTGTGCCAAAAATCGGCTTTGATGATGTAGCGCACCTTGCGGTTGAACACGACCGGCACGAGGAATGAATCCACATTTGCGAGGTGGTTCGCGGCAATGATCACGGGGCCGGTCTCGGGCACATTCTCGAGTCCCGTGACCTTCGGCCGCCACCACGCCTTAATCATTGGGGCGACGAACGTGTGGGCGGTTTCGTAAAACACCGGCCTGCTCCTTCGGCTCGCTCTCTCGCACATGCGCCTCGCGCATGTTTCTCAGCGTAATCGCTCGGAGGTGCAGTTCCTAATGCGGGCCCGCGTGTTTAATGGATGGGGGTCCGACGGTTGCCCGGCAGGCGTCGGAACCCTTTTCGCAAGGTGCACCCCGCCACGACCGGAAGGATTTCGCTCATGCCCTCGAAGATTAACGTTGCCGTTGTGGGGCTCGGGACGAGCGCGCAAGCGGTGCACCTGCCTATGCTTCAGCGCCGCCACGATCGCTTTCAGCTCACCGCGGTCGTGGATATTTCGCCGCGCCGACTGCGCGAGGCCGCCGAAAAGTGGGGCATTGAGGAGGAGCGCCGCTACGGCAGTGTGAAAGACCTGATGGCGGCTGCGCGCAGCAAGGACGTTGAGCTGGATGCGGTTGTGTTCAGCGCCGACGGCGTGAAGGGGGAGGATATCCTCCAGATCATCAAGCGCGGCATCCCTGTTCTCGTCGAGCCGCCCGTCGCGTATGGCACCGAGGAACTTCAGGCGATCGTCGAGTTTGAGCGGATGGCCGGGCGGCCCCTCGTGATGCTCGCCTACGGCGCTGTGTACGACTCCTCTGTGAAGCTGCTCGTGGAGGAAAATCAGGCGCGCGACCTGCGTACCCTCGAGTTTGAGACGCTCATGCCGGCGAGCTCCGTGATGCACGGTAAGCACCACGTGACGTCGGCCGCCTATGATTTGCCGTCGGAGCAGCGCATTGAGCGCCGCGAAAATCTCAAGGACGCCGTCGAGAAGGGGGCGGGGACCGGCGCGAATCAGCGCGACCGCGACATTTACGTGAAGGGGTTGCTCACTGGCGTTCTCGCACAGCTCGCCCTGATGCGCGCAACCTATGGTCCGTTGACCGAGCTGCACGGGGTGCGCCACTGGCCTGAGCAGGTGATTCCCGGCTCGATCGAGGTGCTCGGCGCGCTCGAGAAGGGCGTGCACGTTCGCCTCGTGTGGCACTACCTGCCGTTTGCGCCCGAGTTTCACGATGCGATTCGTGTCGTGACGAACCGCAGGCAGGGCCGGGTCGAGATCCCCGCCGTGGCGGATCTCGATACGCGCGGCTCGTTCACGTTCACCCAGAAATCCGACGGCGCGATTGTGAAGAGCGAGCGCCTCTCCGAGCACTCGCCTGCCTATGGCCTTCACGAGGCGTTCTACGCCTTTGTCGCGAAGGGAAAGGCGCCCGCCTACGGTCTTTCCGAGGCACTCGAGGATCTCGAGATTTCACGAACGATCCTTGCCGAGCTCGCGCTCGTGGACGGCCGCGACATCAACGAGACTCCCGAGGTCGAAGGCGAGGCTGACGACAACGAAGGCCGCGGTCACGGGGCTGAGGCGCGCGAGGGGAGCACCGTCGTCGCCGAGAACCCGCTCACGGAGACACCTATCGCGACCGCGCCGGAACCTGTCGAGGACGAGTTCGGGTCCGTGAGCTCGAAAGGTGCCGAGCAGGGCGAGGTCGAGATTTCCGAGCAAAGCGCACCCGCGCAAGCGGAGCCCAGCGAGGCGGAGGGTGCAAGCGGGAACGAGCCCAGCGGGGCGTAGCCCACACGCCGCGGCGCGACACGCCGAAGGGCAGGAATCACACAAGAATTTTTTGGGGACGTCGATGCGGATCGGCGTCCCCAATTCGTCGTGGAAAACCCCGGAAATTCACCAACGAACACAGGTTGTCCACAACTCCATCCACCGTCGAGCGCGCCTGCGACGTGCATGGTTCGTGGATAACACCATCGCTGTTCACCGCGCGTTCACATGAGGCCACAGCGTGTCCACACACCATCCACATCACATTCGTGTAATTCAGTACATCTTGTGGTGTTCCCATCGATCTGCCACTAGGTGTAGTGTTGAGGACGTTGGTTCGCGCAGCCCCACAGTTGGGCTTCACGTCCCCCGTGAACACGAAGAACACCCCGCATTTTTGAAAGGCCTCTCATGGAGATCACCGTCTACACCAAGCCCATGTGCGTCCAGTGCGACGCCACCAAGCGCGCCCTCAACAAGGCTGGCCTCGAGTACACGCTCGTGGACATCACCGAGGATGCCGCGGCCCTCTCGCACGTCAAGTCGCTGGGCTTCATGCAGGCGCCCGTCGTGACCACCCTGAACGATGCCTGGTCGGGCTTCCGCCCCGACAAAATTAAGGCGCTCACCGCACAGGCGAGCGAGATTCGCCAGGCTGCAGGCTTCTAAGCATTTAAGCGTCGTGACCTTTTGCCATGAGTAAGCTCGTCTACTTTTCGTCTGTTTCGGAAAACACCAAGCGATTCATCGAGAAGCTTGAGCTGCCCGAAGGAAGCGTCGCGCGCATCCCGCTGCGGCGCACCGAAGAGCCGCTCGTCGTTGACGAAGACTTCGTGCTCATGGTGCCCACCTACGGTGGCGGCAATACCGGGGGAGCGGTCCCCAAGCAGGTTATTCACTTCCTCAACGACAAGCGCAACCGCGCACACATCAAAGGCGTGATCTCGGGAGGGAACACGAACTTTGGCGAGGCATACTGCATTGCCGGCGACATCATCGCTCGCAAATGCAACGTGCCGCACCTCTACAAGTTTGAGCTCCTTGGGACATCAAGGGACGTCACCACAGTCAAAGAAGGGTTGGAACGGTTTTGGCAGAGCTAACCGAGATGCCGGGCTACGAGCACAACAAGGCGATGGACTACCACGCGCTCAACGCCATGTTGAACCTGTACGACGCGGACGGCAAGATCCAGTTCGACAAGGACCGCGAGGCGGCCCGCGAATACTTCCTCCAGCACGTTAACCAGAACACGGTCTTCTTCCACTCGCTCAAGGAAAAGCTCGACTACCTCGTCGAGAAGGAGTACTACGAGAAGCACGTTCTCGACCAGTACACGTTCGAGTTCATCAAGTCGCTGTACAAGCGCGCGTACGCGAAGAAGTTCCGCTTCCCCACCTTCCTTGGTGCATTTAAGTACTACACGTCGTACACGCTCAAGACGTTCGACGGCAAGCGCTACCTCGAGCGGTTCGAGGATCGCGTGTGCATGGTCGCCCTGACCCTCGCCGCCGGCGATCAGGCGCTCGCCGAGCGCATCGTCGACGAGGTTCTCGACGGGCGTTTCCAGCCCGCGACCCCGACCTTCCTCAACGCCGGCAAGGCGCAGCGCGGCGAGCTCGTGTCGTGCTTCCTTCTGCGCATCGAAGACAACATGGAGTCGATCGGTCGTTCGATCAACTCCGCCCTTCAGCTTTCCAAGCGTGGCGGCGGCGTGGCCCTCCTGCTGTCGAACCTTCGTGAGCACGGCGCTCCCATCAAGCAGATCGAGAACCAGTCCTCGGGCGTCATTCCCGTCATGAAGCTCCTCGAGGATTCCTTCAGCTACGCCAACCAGCTCGGTGCACGCCAGGGCGCCGGTGCCGTGTACCTCCACGCACACCACCCCGACATCCTCCGCTTCCTCGACACGAAGCGCGAGAACGCCGACGAGAAGATCCGCATCAAGACCCTCTCCCTCGGCGTGGTGATCCCCGACATCACCTTCGAGCTCGCGAAGAACAACGAGCCGATGTACCTGTTCTCGCCGTACGACGTCGAGCGGGTCTATGGCAAGCCGTTCGCGGACATCAACGTGACGGAAAAGTATCGCGAAATGGTGGACGACCACCGCATCGCGAAGAAGAAGATCCGCGCACGCGACTTCTTCCAGGTGCTCGCCGAGATCCAGTTCGAGTCGGGCTACCCGTACATCATGTTCGAGGACACGGTGAACCGCGCCAACCCCATCGGCGGCGGCAAGGTCACTCACTCGAACCTGTGCTCGGAGATCCTCCAAATCTCGACTCCGTCGACCATGAACGCGGACCTCTCCTACGAGACGCTCGGCCGCGACATCTCGTGCAACCTCGGCTCGCTTAACATCGCGAAGGCCGTGGACTCGCCCGATTTCGCAAAGACGATCGAGACGGCGATCCGCGCCCTTACGGCAGTGTCGGATTCCTCCGACATCTCCTCGGTGCCCACCATCGCGAACGGCAACAAGGCCTCCCACGCGATCGGCCTCGGCCAGATGAACCTCCACGGGTTCCTCGCGCGCGAGTCGATCCACTACGGAAGCGAGGAAGGCCTCGACTTCACGAACATGTACTTCTACTCGGTCGCGTACCACTGCATTAAGGCGTCGACCAAGATCGCTCAGGAGCGCGGCGAAACGTTCATGGGCTTCGAGGATTCGAAGTACGCGAGCGGCGAGTACTTCGAGAAGTACATCAACGAGGTGTGGGAGCCAAAGACTCAGCGCGTCCGCGAGATCTTCGAGAACTCGAGCATCCACCTGCCCACGCAGGATGACTGGAAGGCCCTCGCTGCCGAGGTCAAGGAACACGGCATGTACAACGCGTACCTGCAGGCCGTTCCGCCTACCGGTTCGATCTCTTACATCAACCACTCGACGAGCTCGATCCACCCGATCGTCTCCAAGATTGAGATCCGCAAGGAAGGCAAGATCGGCCGCGTCTACTACCCGGCGCCGTACATGACGAACGACAACCTCGAGTTCTACGAGGATGCGTACGAGATCGGCTACGAGAAGATCATCGACACGTACGCCGAGGCGACCAAGCACGTTGACCAGGGCCTCTCGCTCACGCTGTTCTTCCCGGACACGGCGACGACCCGCGACGTGAACAAGGCTCAGATCTACGCGTGGCGTAAGGGCATCAAGACCCTCTACTACATCCGCCTGCGTCAGATGGCGCTCCAGGGTACGGAAGTTGAGGGCTGCGTGAGCTGCATGCTCTAGCAGGGCAATCCCGGAAGGCGCCCCGCTCACCGTCATGGTGGGCGGGGCGCCTTGCTATCCACGGGCGCGACGGGAGCTGGGCCACCGTCGGACCCATGCCGCAATACCCGGCCCCGTGCCGGCCGGTCCCGCTGGCCCTGGCCCCTTGCCTGCCCTGCCTCTGGATAGGTTTTCTGAAGGTGGTGAAAAACGGCGTAGGCCGGCTGATTTTTAACGTGTGGGGGCGATTTTTCACCACTTTGGTGAGGTGCAGGAGGTGCAGGCTTGGGGAGAGGGTGTAGGCAAACGAGCGAGCAGGCCGAAAGCGGCGTGCAATGTCGTTCGTCTACACCCTCCGGAAGTGGGTGCCAGGCCAGACGGCGGGTGCCGGTCAGGTGGCAGGCGCCAGGTCAGGTGCCAGACGCCGGGCTACACCTCGAACGCGAGCGACCAGGAACCCGAGCGCGGGCGCAGCTGGTACTCGGGCCTCACGTCGGGGCCGCACGAGCGCGACCCCAGGCCGTGCTGCGCCACATCGAAAATGAGATGCGTGCGCTCCGGTGTGCCCAGCTCATGCGGGTGGCGAGCCTTAGTGATCTGCTCGATCGAGTGCTCACGCACCTGGAAGCCAGGCCGTTCGCGGTGGGGTCCGACGGCATCCGCGCGCACGGTGAGCCCAAAGCCCGACAGCTGAAGCTCGCGCAACCCGGGGCGGTAGCCCGACTCCTGCGGAACCGCGTACTCGACATTCAGATCCGAGACGGGCATCGAGAAGCGGCCAATGCGCGCGGCGCGGCACGAATCGACGTAGTTCTCGAGCGGACCCGAGCCGAACCACGAGGCCTCGCCGGCACCGAGCGGCGCCGTGAACTCGAGCCCGAGGCGCCCCCACACGTACTCCCAGTTCGCCGAAGGTGCGGCGTCGGCATACAACCGAAGAACGCGCGAGGCACCACCCTTCGCCCCACCGGCAGCGTCCTCGAGGCGCCACGTGATATCGAGATCGACGTAAGCGCGGCCAGCGGGCGTGCTGTAGCGGTGCACGGCGCGGACCTCGTGCTCGTCGAGCCACACGCCAATGACGCGGCGCTCGAGTTTATCGATGCCGATCTCGCGCCACAGTGCCGCGGTGGGCGGGGCCTGGGTTCCCGAGCCGGTCGTCTCGGCGGGGTCGGCGAGGATGTACGAGCCGAAGTCGCCAAGCGAGTCGTTCTCGGTGGGGGCGCGGAACAGGCGAAGCTGCGGGCCAGCGAGTTCGAGGCTTCCAAGCTTCGCGAGGTCGCCGGTGCGCGGATCGAAGTGGGCATCACCGAGGGCGAATGAAGCGTCGGAATCCTGCACCTGATCGACCTGCGAACCGGTCTCGCCGTTTGCCGAAGCGCACAGCGCAGCCGGATGCGACGGCGCCACAATCCTGGTCGTATCTTCCACCGGGACCTGCGTGAATGCTACTTCGTGGCCGGCGTCGGCCCAAGCGGTGCTCTCGCGCAAAACCGCGCGGATCGTACGGAACTTCTCGCCCGAAAGTTCACCCTCGTGGCCCTCGGCGAAGGGTGGCAGAGTCAACTCCCCGGCGTAGCTGTTCCAGCCGCTTGCGGAAACTTCCTCGACGGGGCATTCGCGGCGCAGCACCTCGTGGCCGTCGACCTCATCGACGACCTCAAACACGAAGTCGTGGAGATCGCCGGCGTGGCGGAGGTCCTGGATATATGCCGCGGTGATGATGACATCGTCGAAATCGCCATCGAGGGCCCGCTCGGTATCTCCCTCCATAGCGAGGTCGAACTCAAGCTTGATCGGGCTCACGATCGCGCCGAACTCCACGAGCCCCGGAGTTGCCTCACCCGAGGAGAGCACGAGGCCATCGCACACAAACGACGAGTCGTGAACCTGCTCGCCGAAGTCGCCGCCGTAGCCGAATAACTCGGTGCCGTCTTCGGTGCGGGTCGCGATGCCGTGATCGCGCCACTCCCACACGAAGCCGCCGTGCCACTGCGGGTAGGTCTCGAAAACTTCTTCGTATTCAGTGATGCCGCCCGGGCCGTTGCCCATTGCGTGCACGTATTCGCACAGGATCATGGGGCGCTTCGCGAGCTCGGCGTTGCGTCCAGGCATTGTGCCGCCAAACTTGCCGTGCCCGAGAGCCATTTCGCGCATTGTCTCGATCGGCGGATACATGCGCGACACGAGATCGGTGTACTGACCGTCGTAATCCTGCTCGTAATGCACGGGGCGCTCCGGATCGCGGCGGCGAAGCCAGTTCGCCATCTGCGCCATGTTCGCGCCCGTGTGGCCCTCGTTGCCGAGCGACCACGAGACGATCGACGGGTGGTTCTTGTCGCGCTCGAAGAAACGCTCGACGCGGTCAAGAAGCGCGTCCCGCCAGCGCGGATCGTTCGCGGGAACATCGCGCCAGTTTTCGCCAAGGAAGCCGTGCGCTTCGTAATCGCACTCGTCCATGACCCAAAAGCCCAGCTCATCGGCAAGGTCGAACAGTTCGGGGTGCGGCGGGTAGTGGGAGGTGCGGATCGCGTTCACGTTGTGGCGCTTCATGAGCAGCAGCCCCTCGCGGGCCTTCTCGCGGTCCCACACGCGGCCAAGCTTCGGATCGTACTCGTGGCGATTCACGCCGCGAATACGCAGCTTCTTACCGTTCACGCGCCACTCGTGGCCCACGATCTCGACGCGCCTAAAGCCCGTGCGGATCGTCAGAGTCTCGGCCTCGTTCGATACGGTCGCGGTGTACAGGCGCGGGCAGTCCGCGCTCCACGGTTCCACTTCGGGGATCGGGATGGGGCCGACGGCTGCTGGGCTCTCGAACGTCTCCGAAATTCCAAGCTCGTCGATTGCGACCGTGACGGGGAACGCTGCCTCCTCCGCGCGAATCTCCGGAATGAGCGTGCCGGGGCCGGGAGCGGCGGGGCCGTGCTTCGGGTTGAAATCGGCGCGTAGCCACGCGTCTTCGATACCTGCCGCGGGGCGGAAAAGCAGTTCCACGTCGCGGTAGATGCCGGGCAACCACCACTGGTCCTGGTCCTCGAGGTATGTGTTCGAGGACCACTGGTGCACGCGCACGTGCAGAACGTTCTCGCCCTCGACGACGAGGTCCGTGACGTCGAGCTCCTGCGTGAGGCGCGAGCCGCGCACGACGCCCGCCTGCTCGCCGTTGAGGCTGATGATCGCGAGGGACTCGATGCCGAGGGTGCGCAGATACACGCGCGCGCCGTTCTCGAGCTCCGCGATCTTCTCAGCACTCAGCGTGAAGCGAGTGCGGTAGTCGCCAGTCGGGTTGTCGTCGGGAACGTTCGGGGCATCCACGGGGAAGGGGAACTGGACGTTCTGGTACGCGGGGGCGCCGTATTTTCCGAAGTCGCCGTACTCGCCGCCACCGGTAAGAACCCAGTGCGAAGGAACGGTGATGTCGTCCCAGCCCGAGTCGTCAAAGTCCACTGTCGGAGCCGAATCGCCCGCGCCCTCGGCGCTGCGGGAATACGCGAACTTCCACGTGCCCGCGAGGCTTACCGTTTCAGCATTCGTAGAAAGGTGGCTGCGGGGGGAGATCCGCGCACCTGAGCCGGGGGAGTAGGAGGTGATTTCGTGAAGTGTACTCATGAGGTCTTCCTTGTCCGGTTGAGTGGGTGGTCTTAGCCTTTGGTTGAACCCATCGTGAGTCCCGAAACGAACTGACGCTGCAGAACGAAGAACAGGATCAGGATGGGTAGAGCTGCGAGGATCGAGCCCGCCGAGAGAAGGTTGTAGTCGGTGAAGAACGAACCTTTGAGGTTATTCAGGGAGCTCGTGACGGGGAACTTGTCGCCCTTTTGCAACAGCACTGTAGCCCAGAAGAATTCGTTGTAGATCCAGGCCGTTTGCAGCGTCGCGAGGGCGGCGAGCGGGGTGCGGCACAGCGGAATCGTGAGGGTCCAGAACTGCGACCACACCGAGGCGCCGTCCACGTCGGCCGCTTCGTAGATTTCCGCCGGGATCGCCTTCATGTAGTTCGCGAGCACGAACGTGCAAAAGCCGGTTTGGAACGCCGTGTTGACGATGATGACGCCGAGGTGCGTGTCGAGAAGTGAGCCCGAGGCCGAGAGAAATTCGGGAATCGGGATCCACATGAACATGCGGTAGACCGGCACGAGAAGCGACTGCGGTGGGAGCAGGTTCGCGGCCACGAAGAACGCGAGCATCGCGAGGTTGAACTTGAACGAGAAGCGCGCGAGAACGAACGCCATGCATGAGCTCAGCGCGAGCGTGAAGAGCACCGCGAGAGCCGTAATGATGAGGGAGTTGAGGAACGACTGGGTGAAGCCGCCCTGCTCCCACGCGTTCACGAAGTTGTCGAGCGTGAAACCGCCGAAGCTGAAATAGCCGTGCTGGCTCGTGTAGCTGTAGTTGCGGAACGAGTTGAACAGCGCCCACAGGAGCGGGAACAGCCACGCGAGCGCGACGATCATAAGGAAAACGTTGAGGAACGCCCTCGAGACGGTGAGGTTCTTTTTCTTCGGGGTCATGTCAGTTCTCTCCCTTGAGCATGATGCGCAGCTGAATCACGATGAAGACCGAGCTCATGATGAGCATGATCGTGGCGAGCGCACTACCGAAGCCGATACGGCTCGCTTCGCCCACGACGTTTGACGTCACGAGGGTCGAGATGAGCTCGAGGCCGTTGCGGCCCTTGTTGATGATCCACACGATGTCGAACGCGCGAAGTCCCTCGATGAACGTGATCACGAGCAAGAGGATGTTCACGGGCCGCAGCACCGGGAAGATGATCTGGAAGAACGTGCGGGTGGGGCTTGCGCCATCGAGGGCGGCCGCTTCCTTGAGCGCCGGGTCCACGCCCTTGAGGCCCGCTAAGTAGAGCAGCATGATGTAGCCAACGTGACGCCAGCCGTTCGCGATGATTGCGGCGTACAGGTTGATGTTTGGGTCGCCGTACCAATCGATTTGCGTGCCGAAAATGGCGTTGATGAAACCCTGGTCGCGGCTGTACATGAGCTGCCAGATGAAGCCGATGAGCGCGGCCGAAAGAACGACCGGCAGATAAAGGGAGGTCTGGTAGAACTTCGTGAGCTTGAGTTCCTTATCGAGCAGCACCGCAAGGAACATCCCGAGCGGGGTGAAGATGAAGAACAGCACGAGGAGCCACACCACGTTATGCCACAATGCCGGCCAAAATGGCGGGTAGATCGTGAACATGTCGATGTAGTTCTGGATGCCAACGAAATGAATGTCGCTGAGGCCGCCGATGCCGTCCCAATTGCTGAAGGACAGGATCACGGTGCACAGGGCGGGAATCCACACGAAAACGCCGACGATCACGAGCGGGATGATGCTCATCGCGATCACGGTGAATTTGTCCCAGCCGTGCAGCTTGGCTAGCGGTCCGATCTTTTTGGACACGACTCGCTCCTTGGATTGGGGTCGAAAACAGGGGTCAGGACTCGGCAGGGAAGATGGACTTCTTCTGCTTCTCGATGTCGCGAAGGATCGAGTCGATCGAGTCGGGGTTCTTCAGGAAGTTCTGCAGCGACGGGCTGATGACCGTCGAGGCGAAGTCGGGGCGCGTATCGCGGTCGAGGAACTGCGAGATCGCGCTCGCGTTGGTGATGAGCTCGACGGCTTTCTTCTGGAGCTTCGAGTAGTTGCTTTGATCCTGGTCAGTTCTCGGCGAGATCACGGAAGGGTCGGCATCGAGCTTGTACTGGATGGCGTCGGCCGTCGCGAGGTACGTGAGGAGTTCCTTCGCCTTCTTTTCGTTGTGGGGCTTTGCCGCCATCATCCAGCCGTCAATCGGGGCTTCGACGACGTCGGCACCGATCGCCGGATCGAACTCCGGGAAGGTGAAGAAGTCGAGATCGTCTGGGTCTTCGCTGTCGGCCCACTGCTGGTCGATGAACATCCCTATCGTGTACATCGCGGTTTCTTCCTTGAGCATCGACTGCGCGGCTTCCTGCCACGTGCGCCCGAGCGGGTCCGCCTGCTGGTAGGGGAGGAGCTCGCGCCAGGCCGCGAAGATGTTCTTCACTTCTTGGCTCTCCCACGATTCCTTGCCGGCCATGAGTGAGACGTGGAAGTCGTAGCCGTTGACGCGAAGGTCGAGCATGTCGAACGTGCCCATGGCCTCCCAGCCGTCCTTATCGCTGAACGCGATGGGGGTGAGCCCCGCGGCTTTGATGTCCTCGTTGAGGGCGAGCCATTCGTCGAAGGTTTCGGGGACGCTCCAGCCGTGCTTCTCGAACACGCTCGGCTTGTAGAACACGGCCCACGGGTAGTAGTTCCACGGAATGAACACGAGGCGGCCGTCATCGGCGGACGAGGCGACCTTCATCGATTCGGGCATGCCGTCGATGTTCGCCCACACGTCACTCAGGTCGCTCACGAGGCCGCGCTCGGCGAAGAAGCGCGCGCGGTAGCCCGCGAACCACGTGAACACGTCGTCCGGGTTGCCCTGGAGGTAGTTGTTGATACCTTCCTTAAAGGTTTCGTGGTCAACGGTGTTGATGTCGACCTTGCCGCCCTTCCACGAGCTCAGCATGTCCAGCACGGCCTTTTTTGGGATCGCATCGCTCTGGTGGGATCCGACGGTGACCGTGTTCGGGTCGTTGTTGGCGCCGCAGCCTGCGAGCAGGGCGAGCGCACTCACGCCGGCTCCCGCGCCGAGGACGGCGCGACGGCTCGCAGTGGCCTCGCGGATCGCGCGGACCGACGCGGGGATCTCATCGATCCAACTGTCGTTCATGAGGTTCTCCTTTGAAGATTTTCGTGCGTGAGGGTCTTAGGTTGTTTCGCGTACCACGAGGGACGTGGGGAGCGTGAGTGATTCGATGGGCTTGACATCGCCGAGGGCGTTGAGCAGGCGTGCCCCGCTCGCGCCGACGTCGAAGATGGGCTGGGAGATGGTCGTTAGTGCCGGGGCGGTCTCGGCCGCGAGGGCGTGGTCGTCGAATCCCACGACCTTGACGTCGCCAGGGATGCTTCGGCCGGCTTCGCGGAGCACGGCGAGAACGCCGAGGGCCTGGCGATCCGAGCCGCACAGGATCCCGTCGATGTCGGGGTGGTGTGCGAGAAGCTCGCGCGTTGCCGAGTCGCCTCCGCCTGTTGAATAAGGTGCGTGGATGACCTCGAGCGGGGCGGTTTCGAGTGCCGAGAGCTGGCCCTCGACGCGATCGTGGGCGCCCTGCGCCGTTTCCGGGCCCGCGATGATCGCGATGCGACGGGCGCCACGCTCAACCAGGTGGCGCGCGCCGAGCTCACCGCCCTGGCGGTCATCGATTGTCACGGTCCACGTGTTTTCTCGGCCCTCAACGAGGGGGCCGAGCACGATCGTCGGGATCGCGGTATTCATGGCTTCGAGCAGCGGATCGTCGATGTGGGGCGAGAGCACGAGCGCGCCGTCGACCCGGTTCGGGGCGAGCTGGCGCAGCGTTCGCTCTCGCTCCTCATCGGTTGTGGCAAAAAGAAGATTGAGGGCGATGTCGCTGCCCACGAGCGCGGAGTTGATGCCCTGGAGCATCCGCCCGAACGTCGGGTCGTCGAAAAGCTCGCCGTAGGGTTCGGTGAGGATCGCTGCATAGACGTTGCTCTTGCCCGAGGCGAGGGAGCGCGCGTGAGCGTTGGCGCGATACCCGGTTTCAGCGATGGCCTTTTCCACTTTGGAGCGGGCTTCGGGGGAGGAGATTTGTCCGTTGAGCACGCGTGAGACCGTGCTGCGGGACACGCCCGCGGCGCGTGCGACGTCGTTGATTGTGGCCACGCGTGTTCTCCTCTTCTTTGAGTTGCGCGCACCCATGCGTTGCGGAATTTTGCGCGCCTCGCAGCGGAAGACCTACGTGACGCACACCCGGTGGGAGCGCTCCCAGTCACTGTAACGTGTGCCACCAGAAGGATGTCAAATTGCACCACTTAGCGGGCTAGACAGCGCGTTTTACGAGCTTGCGGTGTAAGAGGGGGTGATGGTCACGCTTCCGGGAAGTGGTCCACCGTTTGGACTTGTAGCTGCTGGCCTTCGAGCTGCTTCCTCCGCTCGTACTCCTTTGCCTGACCATCGAGCGCGAGAGTGATGATCACGATGATGCCGATGATCGCAAAAATTGAGCCCACGATGCCGCCGATGCGCTGAAGAAAGTACGTCGTCTCGCTCGGCTCGTTCGCGTCGCGGTCCCGATAGCGCCACGCATAAAAAGTGCGCCACACGTGCTGTGGCGAAATCGCGTACCACAGCGCGAAAAAGAGACACAGTGCAAGCGCGAGGACTGCCAAGACCACCAAAGTTGAGCTCCCGTCTACTGACGTTCTTAACCGTTCATGATCGCGTTCGTGACCATCGCCCACACGACCGCGAGCGGAATACCCACTACGCCCACGAGCGCCGCGATGATTCCCACGATCCGCATCCGCATGAAGACTGCGTTGTTCGGCTCAGCATCTCGCTGGCGCCGATAGAACCGGCCGTTGAGTGCTCACCACAGGCCGCGCGGGGCAATCGCCGCCCACAGGCACACGAGAATGTAGACGCCAAAGAAAATGAACGCGAAGATCATGGACGGCCATGACACGCGCCCTACCCCTTCCCCGCAGCCTGAAGGTAAAAGCCAAGCATGATGAGCGTTCCAATGATGATGGCGACGCCGCCCACCCGCCAGAGCACGAGGCGCAAATCGCTCGGCTCGTTCGCCTCGCGATCTTTGTACTGCCAAGCCTCGGTAATCTCCCACATCTGGTACGGGAAAAAGGTCGCTGCGATGCCCATAATGAAGAGCACAATAAAGAGCAAAGCGATAAACATCTCTGGCCCCCTGGGGTCGCGGGCGTGATCTACGGCTCACCCTAAAACGCCCCGCTGAGAGCAAGTCGCGCGACCCTCATCCAGTTGTCGACTCGGCTCGCTAGGATGGGCGAGTATGCCGCGTGAGCAAGCGTCGGAACCCCCGAGCTTACGTTGGCAGGGATGGGGTGGCCGGCTAAGCCGGCCTGGAGTCCGACGCCTGCTGGGAACCATCGTTGCGAAAGGATGAGCGTGAACACCGACCACATCAAGCACAGCGTGCAGGCCATCAACTGGAACCGCATCCAAGACCCGAAGGACCAGGAAGTGTGGGACCGCCTCACCGGTAACTTCTGGCTCCCCGAAAAGGTGCCGCTCTCGAACGACATTCAGAGCTGGTCGAAGCTCAACGAGCAGGAGCAGGAACTCGTGATGCGCGTCTTCACCGGGCTGACGCTGCTCGATACCGTGCAGGGAACCGTCGGCGCTATTTCGCTGATCCCCGACGCCGTGACCCCCCACGAAGAGGCCGTGTACACCAACATCGCGTTCATGGAATCCGTGCACGCGAAGAGCTACTCGCAGATCTTTTCCACGCTCTCCAACACCAAGCAGATTGACGAAGCATTCCGCTGGAGCGAGCACAACGAAGCCCTCCAGAAGAAGGCGAAGATCGTCCTCGAGTACTACACCGGTGACGACCCCGAAAAGCGCAAGGTCGCCTCGACCCTCCTCGAGAGCTTCCTGTTCTACTCGGGCTTCTCCCTGCCGATGTACTACTCGAGCCGTGGCGAACTCACGAACACCGCTGACATCATTCGCCTCATCATCCGCGACGAGGCCGTTCACGGTTACTACATCGGCTACAAGTACCAGAAGGCCGTGGAGAAGCAGTCGCCCGAGCGCCAGGCAGAGCTCAAGGACTACACGATGAGCCTGCTCATGGACCTCTACGACAACGAAGAGGAATACACCGAAGACCTCTACGACCCGGTCGGCTGGACCGAGGACGTCAAGATGTTCCTTCGCTACAACGCCAACAAGGCCCTCATGAACCTCGGCTACGAGGCACTGTTCCCACAGGAATCGACCGAGGTCAACCCCGCGATCCTCGCCTCGCTCTCGCCGAACGCCGACGAGAACCACGACTTCTTCTCCGGCTCCGGCTCGAGCTACGTCATGGGCAAGGCCGTCGAGACCGAGGACGACGACTGGGACTTCTAATCTGAGCGGTTTTTCGCAACCGTTAACGCAGTGGGCGGCACGTTTGACGACGTGTCGCCCACTTTTTCTCGATGTGGGGCCTTGGCGGCTAGCGTGGCGGAAGCGTTTCAGCAAAGATGTACTGTGTGTCCGGTAAAGAAGCATGAAACTTCAGGTGACGTGCAGCTTTGCTTAGTTTATTCCCAGGTAGGATTGAGGTTGGTTGACGATCTTTCAACCACCCGGGCACCGTTAGCAAACCCAGGTTCGCCAACACCGCCCGGGACATTTGTGGACCTGGTTCACTTCAACAGAAAGTAGTCATTCCATGTCTCTTATTTGGGGAATCATTTCCTGGATCATCATTGGCGGCCTCATCGGTCTTATTGCTCGCGCAGTCATGCCGGGCAAGCAGTCGATGGGCATGGGGATGACCATCATCCTTGGTGTCATCGGCGCAATCGTCGGTGGCCTCATCGGTGGTCTCTTCGGCGACGGTGGCTGGAGCTCGCTCCTTGACAACCCGTGGTCGCTGTGGACGATCCTGCTTTCAGTGATCGGTGCGCTCGTGGTCATGTTCGTCTACGGACTGCTCACGAAGTCCGACAACTGATCGTGACGCATCAATAGGAACACGCGCATAGCGCAAGCGCCCACCTCCGGATCTCCGGGGGTGGGCGATTTTCATAGGCAAAGCAGCCGGACCCTGTCGCGGATTATGAAGAATCTGGGTTAGGGGTGAGGTGTGGGGCTTGGGGTGCGGCGGTTTCTTTATGAAGTGACGCGGTGTTGAGGGGCGGGGAGATTTGGCGGCCCCTGCGCGAGGTTTGGTTGGTCTCGCTGCGGTTTTGGGCTGGCACCGTCGCGGATTATGAAGAATCTGGGCTCGGGGCGAGGTGTGAGGCTTGGAGTGCGGCGGTTTTTTCATGAAGTGAGTCGACCAAGGAGATAGCAAAAGAGATGGGCCAGGCGCGAGACAAGGACGCGGAACTGCCCGGCCCGAGAGGCCGGGCAGCCAGTGCCTACCCTTCGTAGGCTGCCTTCCTGGTCTGCACGGCTCGCAGACGCGCGAGATCGAGTTTCGAGCCGCGATCAAAATCGACGACGCCATTCTTTTCCTGGAACACGTCGGTGAGCTGCGTGTAGCAGTAGCCGAACATGAGCGGGTTGGTCAGCAGAACGTTCGTCAGGGCCTCGAAACGCTCGTACAACTCTTCTTCGCTGCGAACCCTGTTGCCGTAACCCCACGACTCGGCCTGGTCTTGACCGGTGAACTCGGCGGCGCGTGCCTCTTGCTCGTTCCACCAGATGCCGCCGTATTCGGACACGAAGAACGGCTGGCCCTCGTAGGGGACGGAGAAATGACCGTCAGCGAACGGCATCTCGTTCGGAGCGAGCTCACGCCTGTTGACTTGCGGCTTTCCTTCGGCGAGTGGTGCCTGTTCGCGAGCGAATGCTTCCGGGTCCTGCTCGTAGGAGTGCGAGTCGTAAATATCGGCGCCGCGCACACGGTGGCTGTAGCCCGAAGCGTCGATGACTGGGCGCGATGGATCTGCGAGTTTCGTGGCGTTGTACATCGCGTGGGTGACGTCGTCGAGCACGGTGATGCGGTCGTGCAGCACCTGGTGCGTTTCATTGAGGGGGCACCAGCCGATGATGCTCGGGTGGGAGAAGTCGCGTTCGAGTGCCTCGATCCACTGCGCAACAAAGCTCGACGTGGGCTCCTGGTTGTAGCCGAGGGGGCCTCGCCCGGATACGCCCCAGTCACCGAATTCGCCCCACACGAGGTAGCCATAGAGGTCGGAGAAGAACAGCATGCGTTCCTCAAACACTTTTTGATGTAAGCGAGCGCCGTTGAAGCCGGCAGCGAGGGCGATCTGGATGTCGGCGAGTATCGCCTCGTCGGAGGGTGCGGTCATGAGGGTTTCTGCCCAGTATCCCTGGTCGAGTACGAGGCGCTGGAACACGCGCTCGCCGTTGATGCGGAATTCGGTGGCCTCGAGGGCGGTTGAGCGCAGGCCAGCGTAGGAGTGTACTTCGTCGATCAGACCGCCGTCGGAATCAAGGAGCCGGGCCGTGAGGCGGTACAGCTCGGGCTTGCCCGCCGCCCACACGCGCACGTGCTCGTCCGGTACGGTGACGCGCACGCGGGGTGCGAGGTCAAGGTCGGCACGCGCGCTTGCGGTCGCGAGGGTTGTGTCGTCCGGGGTTCCGACGGTGACTTCGACTCGTGTGCCCTTCGTGTTGTGGGTGAGCGGCAACGTGATGTCGAAGGAGTGGTCGGCGAGTGATGGCGTGGTGCGAACGGCCCGGATGGCGTGCGCGGGCACTCCCTCGAGCCACACCGTTTGCCAGATGCCGGTTGTGCGCGTGTATTGGCAGTGCGTGGAGTCGTGCCACGTGGCTTGTTTGCCTCGGGCCTGGGCATCCCAGCGGGAGTCGCGAGCGCGCACGACGATCGTTGCCGTGTCGCCGGGACGCACGACGCCGCGGAGGTTTGCGTGGAAGGGGGTGAAGCCGCCGCGGTGGCGAGCAACTTCAACGCCGTTGACCCACACCGTCGCATCGTGGTCGACGGCACCGAAGTGGAGGACGGGGACGAGAGGTTCGCCGGCGGGACCGTCGGCCCACTCGGCTGGGATTTCTATCTCGCGGCGGTACCAGACGGCTTCCATGAAGTCGGTGTGTTCGACGCCGGAAGCTTTCGATTCGGGCGCGAATGGGACGAGGATCGAGCCTTCAAGGGGGCGGTCGAGAAGACCGCGCTCGCGGCCCGTGTCGCCGGCGTCGATCTCGAATTCCCACGTGCCGTTGAGGTTGAGCCACGTGGGGCGGTGGCACTGGGGGCGCGGGTGTTCGGGCTTGGGGACGTCGGTCGCGGCGGAGAGGGGAGCGTCGAGGAGGCTCGCGAGGTGCTCGGCTCGTTCAGCGAGTGCCTTCAGCTCGGGGACTGCGGCGAATTCGGGAAGGAGTGGCATTCTGGATTCCTCACGTCGTCGTGTGTTCTGATGGGGCCCAGTCAATCACGGCAACACGCAAAATTGCAACGTGAGAAAAACGCTGGATCAGTCATCGAGGGTGGAAGCGCGGGTCACGAGCGTGTGTGGCACGAGGAATGTCGAGCCCGACCCGAGCGCGGTGACCTCGGCGGCTTTCGTGCCTTCTGCGAAGGAATCATCGCCGAGAGCCGCGAACAGCGCCGCCGATACGAGGCACTCGAGGTCCGGTGCGACCGAGGTGAGCGGGGGAGTGGCGTGTGCCGATTCCGGAATGTCGTCCCAGCCGGTCACGAGGACATCGGTGCCGATCGAGAAACCGGCTTCTCGAAGAGCTTCGCAGGCGCCGAGGGCAAGCAAGTCATTCCCGCCCACGATGGCGTCGAACGGAAGGGTCTTCGCGCTAGCTGAACCTGAAATGAGGGCCTTCACCTGCGCGTACCCTTCGCGTCGCGTCCATTCGGTGGTGTGGATCAAAAGCTGATCGGCGGGGGAGATTCCCGCGAATCGGCAAGCTGCGCGAAAGCCTGTGAGTCGCTCTGCTCCCGTGGAAGCAACGCCTTCCTGGGCGCCGAGAAACAGGGGGCGCGTGGCACCACGCTCGGTTATGTGTCGCACGACGTCGACCGCGCTCGCGGTGTTGTCGATGCTCACGTGGTGAATGCTGCCGTGGTCGGCAACCGCTTCCCCTAGCACGACCGTGGGAAGCGGCGAATGCTCGGCGAGTTCGCGAACAGTCTCGGGAAGAAGTGGGGCCATGATGAGCGCACCGAAAGAACGTTTAGCGAGGCCGCGCGCGTATCGGCGTTCAATGTCGGCGTGCTCGCCCGTGAGCTCGATGCTCACGCTGTAGCCCGCACGTGCCGCGATGTTGTGGAACGTCTCCGCAAGGCGCGCAAAATACGGATTGAGCAGGTGGGGGATCACGAGCGCTACCGTGCGGGTAGCCTTGCCGCGAATCTCTCGCGCCGACTCGTTTGGCACGTAACCGAGTTCGTCGATCGCCGCGAGAACCTTGTCGCGCGTCGCGGGCTTCACAACGGGGCGGTTGTTGACGACGTTGGAAACGGTCTTCCAAGACACGCCGGCGCGAGCGGCGACGTCCTTGATACTTGCGCGTTTGTGCGGTTCAGGCTCGTTCATGGTGCTCCCTTTCCAGACATGAGAAGTGATTTCAGTGTAGGGCCAGTAGGCGTCGGACCACGTGTGCGCCCCTCTCGCACAGCGCGAATTGCCCGCGTTCGGGAGTTGACGTGAACTCGATCGCGGTGGCAGAATCTCACGTGAGAATTAAAGGTGAGTTACACCGCACACCTGTCAACGATGACGAGGAAGGTGAAGCGCCATGCCAAGCGCGTACAACAATCACACCCCGCCGGGGCTCAGTCGCCGGTCGCTCCTTGCGGGTTTTGGCGCCGGCGCACTCGGGCTTGGGCTTGCCGGGTGTGGAGCCGCGCAAGCGGACCCGTCGAAGGTTGCCGTGTGGGATCTCTTCAGCGGTGCCGACGGTGAAAAGACTCGCGGGATGATCGCCGAGGTCGTCGAGGAAAACCCGGGCCTGAATGTCGAGCCCACGACCCTCAGCTGGGGAAACCCCTACTACACGAAGCTCGCGATGGCCGCCGCATCGAGTGCACCGCCGAGCACAGCCATCATGCACGTGAGCCGCGTCGCCGGCTTCGCGCCGGGCGGCCTCATCGAACCGTGGGACATGAGCCTGTTCGAAGAATTCGACGTCTCGACCGACACGTTCACCAAGGCCCTTTTGGAGGCGTGTCAGTACGACGGCAAACAGTACGCAGTCCCGCTCGACACGCACCCCTTCATCAGCTTCTTTGATCGGGACGTTGCGGAAAAAGCCGGGGTGCTCGAGTCCGACGGTACCCTCGCGATTGACTCGCCCGAAGCGCTCCAGGAAGTCGGCACCAAGCTCGGCGAGGTGACCGGCGGGCCCGGAATCGCTTTTGGATATCAGCTCGACACCGCGCAGGCCTGGAGGCTCTTTTGGGGTCTCTTCCATCAGACCGGCGGCGAATACAACTTCGAGCCGGGCTCCAAGGCCGATATGGATGTTGATGCGGCCGCGAGAGTCGTGGCCGCGGTCAATTCGTGGATGGACGACAAATGCATGGCGTCCTCCCAGGACTACCCGGGTGCCCTTTCCGCCTTCAATGGCGGGCGCAACGCCATGATTCTTTCGGGCGTGTGGGAGCTCAACGGATTCAAAGAGAACGTGGCTGCGCTCGCGGGTGCCCCAATGCCCACGATGTTTGGCACTCCCGCGAATTACGCCGATTCCCACACCTACGTGTTCCCGAAGAATCGCCGCATGACGGATGAGTTGAAGCGCAACACCTACCGGTTCGTGTCAGAGATGCTCAAAAAGGGTGACCAGTGGGGCGCTGCCGGGCACATTCCCGGTTACCTCCCGTCGCAGGAGGAGCCCGCCTACCGCGAGCTTGAGATTCAAAACCAGTACAAGGATGCTGCCGAGACCGTCGTCGTGGACCCGAAGGTGTGGTTCGCGGGTGCTGGTTCCGATTTCCAAAACCGCGTGTGCCAGCGGCTTATCGAGGGCTTCCGCGGAAGCGTCGAACCGCAGCGGGCGATCGAGGGAATGCTCGACGTGATCAGCGGCATCGCCATGCAACCCAACCCCACCGAATAAGGAGGTCACGCCATGAATGAACGCGCACGCTTCACCTCCCGCGGTGCGGGATGGTTCGCTTTTCCCTACATGATCCTTTTTGTGCTCTTCCTCATCGTCCCCATCGTGTGGGGCCTGTGGATGAGCTTCACCGACCAGTCGCTTGCGTCGACGAACAGCGGTTTCGTGGGGATCGACAACTACCTCGAGGCTTTCACGAGCCCCGACATGTACTCGAGCCTCTTGAACACACTGTTCTTTACGCTCATCTCATCAATCCCGCTCGTCATCCTCTCGTTCGTGCTCGCCTACCTCGTTGTGACGGGCCTTCCGGGTCAGTGGCTCTGGCGCCTCACTTTCTTCGCGCCCTACCTTCTTCCCGTCTCGGTCGTGACTGCGATGTGGGGAATGATGTTCTCGAACGACTTCGGTCTCATCAACGGTCTTCTCGTGCACTTGGGGTTCGACCAGATCGGGTGGCTGAGCGACAAACAGATCGCGATGTGGGCGATTGCCATCACGACCGTGTGGTGGACGATCGGATTCAACTTCCTGCTGTACCTCTCGGCTCTTCAGAACACTCCCGACACGGTGTATGAGGCCGCTCAGGTTGATGGCGCCGATGCGTGGCGCAGGCTCAGGTCCGTGACGCTCCCAATGATGCGTCCCACGACCACGCTTATCGTTCTGCTGCAGATCCTCGCCTCGCTCAAGGTCTTTGACCAGATCTTCCTTATGACCGCGGGCGGGCCCGACGGCTCCACCCGTTCGATCATTCAGTACATCTACGACCAGGGCTTCTCCGGCTACCGCGTGGGTTACGCCTCGGCCGTCTCCTACATCTTCTTCGCGATGATCGTTGTTGTCTCACTTATCCAGGTAGCGATCACGAAGCGCAACGCAAAGGAGCGTTAGACATGAGCACCGCAGCAACCGACTTCGAAACACCCGAAGCGCGCCCGCGCCTCAAGGCTCGCGTGAGCCAGAAGCGCGAAGAGAATGCACGCCAGCGTTCCCTCACGCTCGGCTCGTCCACTGTGGCTCGGGTTCTTGCATTCGCCGCGCTTGCCGTTCTTGCGCTCTGCTGGGCGATTCCGATCCTGTTCGCCCTCCAGCTTTCCCTAAAGACGGAGAGCGATGCCTCCGCCGCGCCGCTCACGTTCTGGCCATCCGAGGGGTGGACTTTCGAGAACTACGCAAACGTGATCGCCGCGGGTGACATCCCCCTGTGGATCTGGAACTCGGTGCTCGTTTCCGCGATCGTCACGATCATCACCCTCGTGACTTCCGTGCCGGCCGCATACGTGTTCTCGCGCTACAACTTCCGCTTCAAGAAGCTCTGCTTCGGCCTCACGATTGCCGCGATCATGGTGCCGCCGCAGATCCTCATCGTTCCGCTGTTTGAGCAGATGAAATTCATGCAGCTGTCGGACACTCTCGGAGGCGTCATTCTCCCGCAGGTCGTCGCACCTCTCATGGTGATCGTGCTCAAGAATTCCTTCGACCAGCTCCCGATTGAGCTCGAAGAGGCCGCGAAGATCGACGGCGCGTCGATGCTGCGCACCCTTACGTCGGTGATTCTCCCGCTCTCACGTTCGATCATCGTCGCCGTGGGCATCTTTGTGTTCATCGGATCGTGGAACAACTTCCTGTGGCCGTTCATCATCACGAACTCGCCCGAACTCATGACGATCCCCGTGGGCCTCGGCACCGTGAAGAATGCCTACGGCGTGCAGTACGCGCAGGGCATGGCGAGCGCCGTGATCGGTGCGTTGCCGCTGCTCATCGTGTTCGTGCTCTTCCAGCGTCACATCGTGCGTGGCTTCGCGACGACGGGCATGGGTGGTCAGTAGACTGAAGCGAAAGCGAGGCGCTGGGGCCGACCGGCGCTTCGATGCGAGCATCAACGAGGAGCACCATGAGTCACGAAACGATGTCCCAGCAGTCGACCGCGGCCGAGGCGTCGGCCGATCGCCGCCTCGATCCGAGGCTTGCCGCGAAGGCGCGCGAGCTTGCCGCGCAGGGCACGGTGCTTCTCCGTAATGACGGCGTGCTGCCTCTTGCCTCGCAAAGCCGCGTCGCACTCTTTGGCCGCACGGCGAAGGACTGGCTTGCCGTTGGCTATGGCTCGGGTGGCGACGTGAACCCGCCCTACATCACGAACCTCACGGACGCGCTGCGCGAATCGGAAGCCGTGGGCGTCGACGAAGAGCTCGCCGCGGCCTACGACCGCTTCAGCGAGGAGCAGCCCGCGGATCCGGGCACGGTGTGGGGCAAGTGGCCCACGCACTATCCCGAGCTCGAGCTCACTGATGAGCAGATCAGCTCCGCCGTCGACCGCAACGATGTCGCGATCCTCGTGCTCGGCCGCGCCGCGGGCGAAGACCGCGACGCCGAGCTCGCGCCCGGCTCGTACTACCTCACCGAGCAAGAGGAATCCCTGCTCGCGCGCGTCACCAAGGCGTTCGACCGCACGGTTGTCGTGGTCGACGCGGGCAACGTCATGGACCTTTCGTGGGCCGAGCGCTACAACATTTCGGCGCTCCTCATCGCGTGGGCGGGCGGCATGGAATCCGGTAGCGCCCTTGCGGAGGTTCTCACGGGCGTACGCGAGCCGGGTGGTCGCCTTACCGCCTCGATCGCGCGGCGCTACGAGGATGCCCCAACCGCCACAAACTTCGGCGACCCTGACGTGACCACTTACGTCGAGGACGTTTTCGTGGGCTACCGCTACTACGAAACTTTCGCTCCGGAAGCCGCCCAATTCCACTTCGGCGAGGGCCTTGGCTACACGTCGTTCTCGCTAGGTTTCGGGGAGTTCAGTTCCGACGCCACCCGCGCCCGCATCGAGGTCACGGCAAAGAACACTGGCGAGCGCGACGGCGATACGGTCGTGCAGGCCTACCTCGAAACCCCAGACGGGAAGTTTTCCCAGCCCGCGCGTCGCCTCGCGGCCTTCGCGCGCACGGGCCGCGTTGCGGCGGGCGAGAGCGCCACGGTCAGCCTCGAGATTGACCTTCGCGACTTCGCCTCCTACGACGACTCCGGCGCGACGGGCCACCGCAGCGCCTACGTGCTCGAGCCCGGAAGCTACCGTCTCCACGTGGGTCAAAGTGTCAAGGAAACCGAGGTCGCGGGCGAAATCGAGATCGGCGAGCTCATCGTCGTGCGCGAGGTTGAAGAGGCCTCCTCGATCCAGAAGGGTTGCGGGTTCGACCGCATGATCCTGAATCGCGACGGTGAGGGCCGGGCAACCGTCGGATACGCGAAGGCGCCAGAAGAGCAGCGTGACCTTAGGGCCCGCATCCTCGAGCGGCTTCCCGAGGAGCTCCCCGCGCCGACTGAAGGCGGCAGCTCGCCCTCGTTTGACGAGGTGCGCGCCGGAAAGGTGAGCCTCGAGGAGTTCGTAGCAACCGTCGGAACGGATGATCTCATTGCCCTCGCCTACGGCGATACCACCATGGATAGCCCGCTTGGCGTGCGCGGCAACGCGGGCGCGCTCGGCGGTGTGACCGAGTCGCTGCGTGCGCGTGGCGTGGCGCCCGCGATCACGACCGACGGCCCCTCTGGCCTGCGCATTTCCGCGTTCGCGACGCTTCTGCCGTGCGGCACCGCGCTTGCGTCGACGTGGAACCCCGAGGGCGTGCGCGAACTCGCCGCGCTCCACGCCGAGGAGGTGCTCGCGAAGGGCTCCGACATCCTGCTCAGCCCCGGCATGAACATCCAGCGCGACCCGCTGTGTGGCCGCAACTTCGAGTACTTCTCGGAGGATCCGCTGCTCACGGGCCTCATGGGCGCTGCCGTAGTGAATGGCGTGCAGTCGAAGGGCGTTGCCGCGTGCCCCAAGCACTACGCGGCGAACAATCAGGAGCACAACCGTATCTACTCCGATTCGCGAGTGAGCGAACGCGCCCTTCGCGAGATTTACTTGCGCGGTTTCCAGATCATGGTCGAGGAATCGAAGCCGCGCACCATCATGACCTCGTACAACAAGATCAACGGGGTGTGGGGCCACTACAGCTACGACCTCGTCACGACGATCCTGCGCGGCGAATTCGGCTTCGACGGCCTCGTGATGACCGACTGGTGGATGCGGATGGTCGAGGATCCCAACTTCCCGGCCCTGCGCGACAGCGCTTACCGCGTGCGTGGCGGCATCGACGTGCTCATGCCCGGAAGCGAGGTCCACGGCGGCGATACGTGTGATACCGGGGTGCGGGATTCACTTGGGTCCGACGATGGCCTCACTCTCGGCGAGCTTCAGCGCACGGCGCTCCACGTGCTGCGCTTCATCCTTGAGGCCAACCCACAGGGCCATGCGACGAGCGCCGAGAAAGGCCGCCGCAACTTGATGTAGGCGCCGGTTGCTCGCGGGGCGTCGCGGCGTCGTGGTGTCGCGGTGCCGGGGTGTCGCAGCGTCTTGGCGCAAGAGCGTCACTCTTTATGAAAATTCCAGGGCTGCAGCGCCTATTTCGGGGCCGTACGCCCTGGTTTTTTCATGAACTGGCACGGGATAGGCGCAAATCCCACGCGGCAGCGGTGCAAACCCGGCACTAGAACGGCTCAAACTCGGCACTGCATCAGCGCGAGTCCCGCACGGCACCGGCGCGTTGGACCTATTTTGTTGCCGCCGCAGTGTATTTGACGGCGCATCCCATGTTGGGATTCACCCTGGTAGGCTGAGGGCATGACGGTGCAAATATCCTTGCGTCTTCCCGACGACCTCGTGGAGTTCCTCGACCAAAGCGTGTCGACAGGGATCGCCGGAAGCCGAGCCGATCTCGTGAGCCTCGCTCTCGAAAGAGAGAAGAGGCGGCAAGCCGCGCTTGCCGACGCTGCAATTTTGAATGCCGAAGGTCCAGGGGACGATCTCGACTCTCTCGTGGACTGGACCGCGGACCACGCCTCATTTGAGGGCTGACGTGCGTGAAATCTGCCTTGCAAAGCTCGACAAGACTCGACCGGTGCTCGTGCTGACCCGCGAGGCCGCCCGCAGTGCGATGACCAAGGTGACAGTCGCACCCATCACTTCGACGGTCAAAGGCCTCTCGAGCGAAGTCGAGCTCGGTGAGCATAACGGGCTTGACCACCGTTGTGCCGCTTCCGTCGACAACACGGTCACGATTCCTGTCTCGCTTCTCGGCCGCGCGATTGGTTTTCTCCAGCCCGATCAGGAGCGCGCTTTAGCGAATGCCGTGATCATGGCTTTCGATCTCGATGCGGGCCCCCTCGAGAGCTAAACCAGGACCCGGTTGTTGCTCGGTGGCGTCACTCTTTATGAAAATTCCAGGGCTTCAGCGCCTATTTCGGGGCCGTACGCCCTGGTTTTTTCATGAAGAGAAGCGCTTATCGGAGCTAAGCTTCTATGCTCGCAACGGTTTCACGTTCAAGCAGGGCGACTTCGAGTGGGGCATCGGCGGAAGAGTTTTCGCTGACGCCTGAGCCTTCAATAGCGGCGAGGAGACGTGATACAGCAAGACGCGCTTTGTGTTCGACGTTCTGACCGATGGTCGTGAGTGCGGGGGATGCTGTGAGAGAGATATCGAAGCCGTCGAAACCGATGATGGAGATGTCCCGCGGAACGGACACCCCAGCATGGGAGAGGCCGCTCATAAGACCAACCGCGAGATCATCTGCTGAACAGAACACGGCCGAGGGGCGCGGATCGAGAGCAGTGAGTTTTGGGGCGAGTTCAATGCCAGTACGTGCATTGGTATCGAGGGGTTTGAACGGAACTTCGGGCTTTGGCAGGTCGTTTTCGAGGTAGACATCCATGAACCCTCGAAAGCGCTCATCGACCACCCCGGTGTGTCCGCGAAGTGGACCTAAGAAGGCGACATTGTTGCGGTGCCCATTCTTGATTAGATGCTCCGCCGCAAGTCGGCCGCCGCCGTAGTCGTCGGTCCGAACCGACAGGAGGCTAGGGCGTTCGATGTAGCTATCCACGAATAGAAGCGGAATCTCGTTTCGTTCGTGTAAGGCTTCGAGCTCGTGCGCAAGCGTGTTGAGGACGATTGCGCCGTCTACTCGCCATGACTTCAGGCTTGAAATGGTCTTCCCGATGTCGCTCGCGGCGATGAGCATAGCGTTGTAGCCGTGCTTCTGGAGTTCTGCCGTGACGTGCCCGACCATGAGAGAGTCGTGGGCGCCGCGCAGAATGGGGCTGTTGCCGGCAACGGCGATGGCGACGATGGAGGAATGACGGGCTGAGAGAGCTCGCGCGGAGGCGTTGACGACGTACCCGGTCTCGGCGACTGCGTCAAGGACCCGCTGCGCTGTCTTCTCCGAGACTTTTCCTGCCTTGCCAGTGAGCACGTTAGAAACAGTCATGGTGCTCACGCCTGCCTTAGCGGCGACGTCCGCGAGCGTGACAGACATGAGGACCTTTCTTAGAGCGACTCGATGATTGTACGGGACTAAACGCCTTGACATTTTCCTTGTGGGCTACGTAACCTTTACATAAGAGTTTAGCGCTAAACCATAGGGGTTGAGCGCGAAGAGTTTTCAGCAAGGATGGTGAACTCTAATGTTCAATCGTCGAACATTCATCTCTGGGACCGCGCTCGCTACCACCACACTTGTGGCACTCTCGGCGTGCGGTGCAAAGGGTCCGGAGAAAATGACGGAAACGCCAAGCGGGCACCCTGTTCAGGGTGAAACCCTCAAATACGATCCGAACCACCTCGTGAACGACGGTGAGCCGATCACGCTCGAGTGGTGGCTTTGGGATGGCGACACGATTTTCCAGAAGTTCGTTGATGAATACACGGCGATTCACAAGAACGTTGAGATCAAGATCGTGAAGCAGCCGTGGGAGGACTACTGGACAAAGCTTCCGCTTTCACTCAAGGATGGCGACAAGCCCGCGATCTTTAACATCCACAACAGCTACCACTCAAACATCTTCCCTTATCTCGAGCCTTACGACATTCCTGTCGAAGAACTCACCGCCGACTACACCGGCGCGGAGGCGCACGTGATCGACGGCAAGATCTACTACGTCGACTTCGGCATGATGACCGGTGTGATCTACTACAACACCGATCACTGGAAGGAAGCGGGTCTCACCGACGCCGACATCCCTGAAACTTGGGATGAGCTTCGTGAGGTGGCTAAGAAGCTCGTCAAGAAGAACGGCGACACGATCGAGCGTGCGGGCTTCAACTTCAATGGTCAGTTCAA
The DNA here is from genome assembly GCF_001807585.1 of Dermabacter sp. HMSC08H10. Taxonomy (NCBI): domain Bacteria; kingdom Bacillati; phylum Actinomycetota; class Actinomycetes; order Micrococcales; family Dermabacteraceae; genus Dermabacter; species Dermabacter sp. HMSC08H10. The sequence continues at coordinate 203,104 of NZ_KV789425.1, read as the reverse complement.
CGCGTTCAGCCCCGGCCTGCCCTATCAGCTTGGCCAGAACCTTTTTGCCGATGACCAGAAGACTCCGACTGTCGCTAGTGACGCGATGATGGAACTCATCGAACTCTTTACCTCGTTCTACGATGTGGACGGTGTGGGCTCGAAAGACTTTGGCACGAGTTCAGGTGAATCGTTCGGCCAGCAGCAGTCCTCCATGATCTACTCCTGGACTCACCACGGCGGCCTCATGGCTGCGGACTTCCCGGACGTCAACTACGACACCTTCCGCACCCCGGTGCACGTTTCGGGCGAAACCCCGTACGCGTTTGACCGCTACAACGGCGAATCGACCCTTGGCATCAACAAGGCGGCGGATGAAAAGACGAAGGCTGTTGCCCAGGACTTCCTCAAGTTCTACTTGACCTCGAAGGAAGCGCTGAAGGCAGTGTGCCTCAACTACCACGTCTTCCCGAGCTACAAGCCGCTTGCTGAGGATTCGGAGATTCTTGAGGATCCGCAGCTGAGCTCGCTCGCCGACGGTATTGACCGTTACATCTGGCCCGGTGCAATGCCCGCCACGATTGAGGAGAACCTCAAGACCATGTGGGAGGACATCCTCTACAACGGTGCCGATCCCGCATCTGCCATGGGGGCGGCGCAGGACGCGATCGAGAAGGACCTTGCGAACAGCGACTTCGAGGCCGTCGAAAACTTGTACGCGCACTACCAACCTTCTAAGTAGTCACAGCACGAACCTCGGGAGGTGCCCGGGATACCTGGGCACCTCCCTCTTTATCTCTTGAGGTAACAAATGAGCACGCCAACTCTGACAGCGAAAAAGAAGGCGCGCGCGATCAGCTATAAAGGCGAGCGCGGAGTGCGAAACTCCGTCGTGATTGCGCTCATCGTTTTCAACTTGCTGCTCCTCGTGATCCCTGTGGGGATCGCTTTCGTGGGGAGCTTCCATAATTGGAACCCGCTCAACGGAACGTTTGATCCAGTTGGGCTCGAGAACTACACGCGGATGTTTCAGGATCCTCGGCTTGGAACATCCATCGTCAACACGCTGATTTTCTCCGCGGTCGCGATCACCGCACGAGTAATCCTCGGGCTTGCGTTGGCGATTGCGATCTTCACAAAGGTTACGCGCTTCAAAACCTTCTTCCGTGCACTGTTCTACATGCCCACCGTGACGCCGCTTGTTGCGGTCGCGTATGTCTGGAAGATCATGTACGACCCGCAGGTAGGCGCGATCAACACGTTCTTTGGTCTCGACGTCAACTGGCTGTTTGACACGAAGTTCGCGCTTCCCGCAATCATGCTGATGACGATCTGGAAAGACTTCGGTTACGCCGTGATCCTCTTCCTCGCTGGGCTCTATTCGCTGCCGGAAGACGTCATGGAAGCGGCGGCCGTGGACGGTGCGAGCCCGTGGAAACGGTTCTGGCATGTGACGCTGCCGCTCCTGCGCCCCATGACGATCTTCGTCATCATCACCTCGCTGATCGCCTATCTGCAGGCGTTCATCCAGGTCATGGTGCTCACGAAGGGCGGCCCCGGAACCTCGACATATATCCTCTCGTACCTTATCTATGACGAGGCGTTCGTGAAGTACAACTTCGGCTATGCCTCGACCATCGCCTTCGGGCTTCTCGTGGTGACCGCATCGCTTACTGCCCTATCCTTCGCTGTTTCCGGGATGAACCTCAAACCGCGGCACCGTCGATCGAAGTCTGTAGCTTCGGTGGCGGCACTCAATGAGGGGGCCAGCAATGCGTAAGTTCAATGTCATCCTGCTCCACGTTGGCCTCATCGTTGTAGGCATCATTACGGTTTTCCCATTCGTGTGGATGCTGCTCAGTGCATTCAAGCCGAACAGCGAGATTCGCGCGCTCGATCAAACCTTGATTCCGCGTGAATGGACGTTCGAGAACTTCCTGAACATCCAGGACAAGTTCGACTTCATGCAGTTGTTCGCGAACTCCGTGATCCTTTCGGTGGTCATCACCGCGATTTGCATCTACACGAGCTGCATTGCGGGATTCGTGCTTGGGAAGTATTCCTTCCGTGGCCGCGGCGTGCTGTTCGGCTTCATCCTTTCCACGATGATGATTCCATGGGCCGTCACGATCATTCCGCGCTACACAATGTTCTCTGCCGCGGAACTCAAAGGTTCGTGGCTCTCGATCATCATCCCTGCACTCTTCAGCGGGTTTGGCATCTTCATGATGAAACAGTCAATGGATTCAATTCCTGACTCGGTTCTTGAAGCGGCCCGAATCGATGGTGCTTCCGAGTTGTACATTTTCCATCGAATCGTGCTGCCCATGAGCGGAAACTCGATTAGTGCCTTCGCGATCTTTCAGTTCCTATGGGTTTGGGAAGACTACTTGTGGCCGTACCTGATGATCGATGACGATAAGCTCCAGGTCCTCGCTGTAGGGTTGACAACGTTCAACGGTCGCTACGCGACTGACTTCGGCGGCCTGTTTGCTGCGACGACTTTGTCGATCGTTCCTGTCCTTACCGTCTACCTCATTTTCCAACGCCGCTTTATTGCCGGCGCCGCGAGTGCGGCCGTGAAGGGATGATTTTTCGTGCAGAATTTTTCTAAAGAATTGCCCGCTGAGCTCGTCGGCGAGCATTTCCGGATCACGCCGGTCACGCCGCGCGTGGTGCGTCTCGAGTATTCGCCGAGCGGCACGTTTGAGGATCGTCCCTCGACCTTCGCGATTAACCGCGACGTGGTGCTTGATCCTTCCGATTACACGATTGGCGAGTACCAGGGCCGCCTCACGGTCACTACCGAGAATTTCTACCTCGAGTACGATCGCGGCCCGTTCTCGTCGAACGGCCTCAAGGTTGAGGTCAAGGGCGGCGTTTCGGCGTATCACTCGGTGTGGCGCTACGGGCAGGATCTCTCGCTTCCGGCGGATCGCCAGCTTGCCCTGAATGGTGAGACGCAGCGCGCGCTCGATGGGAACCTCGGTGGCGCAGCTCGCACGCTCGATGTGGCCGACGGCAAGATTCCGCTCGAGCCGGGCGTGAACTCTGCGGTGGGGTATGCGGAGATCGACGATTCGACGTCGATGGTGTTTGATTCCGACGGACGCCTGCGCGCCCGCGCTGCCGAGGAAGGCAGCATCGATCTCTTCGTGTTCGCTGCGGGTCGTGACCACGTGGCCGCGGTGAAGGATTATTTCGCGATTAGTGGCCCCCAGCCGATCGTGCCGAAGTTTGCGCTCGGCAACTGGTGGTCGCGCTATCATCGCTACACCGAGGAAAGCTACCTCGAGCTCATGGACGCGTTCCGCGCGGAGGATATTCCGTTCTCGGTTTCGGTGATCGACATGGATTGGCACCTTACCGACGTGGACCCGAAGTACGGTTCGGGCTGGACCGGGTACACGTGGAATCGTGAGCTTTTCCCGGATCCGGAGCGTTTCCTCGAGGAGCTGCACAAGCGCGGCCTTCGCGTGACCCTCAACATTCACCCGGCTGATGGCGTGCGCGCATTCGAGGATGCGTATGAGGCGATGTGCGAGGCGCTCGGCAAGCCCGCCGACGGCACTGCGATTCCGTTCGACGTGAATAACGACGAGTTCATGGATGCCTATTTCGATGTGCTGCATAAGCGCCTCGAGGATGAGGGCACGGATTTTTGGTGGATTGACTGGCAGTCGGGCCCGTATTCGAGCGTCGAGGGCGTGGACCCGCTGTGGGTGCTCAACCACGAGCATTTCACCCGCAGTGAGCGGTCGATCGAGCGCCCGCTCACGTTCTCGCGGTTTGCGGGCCCCGGCTCGCACCGTTACCCCGTGGGCTTCTCGGGCGATGCGATCGTGACGTGGGAGTCGCTCGCGTTCCAGCCGGGTTTCACGGCTGCTGCGGCGAACATCGGCTACGGCTGGTGGAGCCACGACATCGGTGGGCACATGGAGGGCTTTCGCGATAACGAGCTCGCGACCCGCTGGGTGCAGTTCGGTGTGTTCTTACCGATCAACCGCCTGCATTCGTCGAACTCGCCGTTCGCCGTGAAGGAACCGTGGAACTTCCCGGCCCCGCACGGTGATATTCAGGCGGCGCATTTGCGTCTTCGTCACCGTCTCGTGCCGTATCTGCACGCGATGAATTACCGCGCGCACCACGAGGGACGCTCGATTGTGGAGCCCGTGTACTTCGAGGCGCCGCAATATCCCGCGTATCGCAACGATCAGGGCTATCTGTTCGGTTCCGAACTTCTCGTAGCCCCGATTACTCGCCCCGCCGCGAAGGACGTGGGCCGCGGGAGTGTCGAGCCGATTCTCCCGGGCGGCATGTGGTTCGATCTGTTCACCGAGCAGCGCTACGGCACCCCCGATTCGGGTGCGTTCACGCAAGAGATGTTCCGCTCGCTCGGCTCGATTCCCGTGCTCGTGCGCGCCGGCGGCATCCTTCCGCTCACGCCCGCCGACGCTACCCCCGACAACATCGAGGACAATCCTGAGGTGCTCGAGCTCATCGTCGCCGCGGGTGGCGACGGCGAATTCACGCTCCACGAGGAGTGGAAGGCGGGCGACGATCTCGTGTGGAGTCACGTGCGCGTGGCCGTGCAAGCGTCGGAAAACACCCTCACCCTCACCATTCCCGCCGACACCCCCGAGGTGGCGCGCGAGGCGCTCGAGCGGCGCGAGTGGCGCATTCGGTTGCTTGGGCATGACCCGGCTGGGTTCGGGGATCTGAAGGCGAGCGGGTCCGACGCTTCCTTCGCCCCCGGCGCTGAGAAACTCGCCGATGAGCTGCGCGTTCATAAGCTCAGCCCCGCTGATCGCCCCGCGCCGCATGCCGCGACGATCACCGTCACCGGCCTCACGGTTGGCACAGAAGCGACGCTCACGAGTGCCGGTTTCGGCACCGTTCTCGACGACACCGAGAAGGGCCGCGAGGTGCGCTACTCGCGCCTGCGTGCCCTCGTGAACGACGCCGAGATTGGCTTCACGCTCAAGCAGGCCATCGCCGGCGTTGCCGCGAAGCGCCCCGAGTCGCTCATGCGTGAGATTTCGGCGTTTGGCAAGGCGCCGTCGGGCCACTTGCCGCGCACGTTCGACTATGAGCAGGCGAGCCCGGAGCTCATCGCGGCCGTCGCCGAGATCTGGGGCTAACGTTCACCGAGCCGCTTCGAAACCGAGCCCAATCGAGCCCTCCCCGCACCGCTCAAGGTGGTGCGGGGAGGGCTCTCGCGCTTCGAGGCCTCGCCTGTTATAGCCAATCGCCGAGCCGGTTCTGCCGATGCAGCTCAAGCAACTGGGGGAGGACCACCGCGGGGTTGTTGTCGGGGCCAACGAGGCGGGAGCCTTCGGGAGTGAGCTTCGCGGTGAACCTCACGCTCGACGTGCCCCATCGGTAGTAAACGGGAACCCTGAGGCTCTCACCGTTCGACAAGTGCGCGATGAGGGTGCGAAGCCTCCTGCCGATAGGCCTGCCTGGCTCGAGAGAGTTGATTTCACCCCAGGGGAGGAACTTCCCCGTACCCGGCAAAGAGCGCATGAGAATGCCTTCTCGAGTGGCCCACACGCCTTGCGTGGTGAAAAGCAGAAATCCGAAAACGAGAAACAGGATGATGCCGCTAAAGACGACCGCTTGCACGGCGCGCTCTGCACCAGAAGTGTCGTGGGGGAAGAGGTTAATCATCACGAGTGCGACCGCGATAAGCACGGCGAAAAACGCGCACATTCCGCCGTAGATCCAGCGGTAGATAGCGCCGGGGCCGGACGAAAGGAGAATATCGCCGCGCTCCTTGGCAGGTGGGATGGGCCAGCGTGATGCCATGGGCGTGCTCCTTCGTGGCGGGGGGATCAGACTCAAGTATGGCAGGCGACCGGTGCAGGCGTGACGCTGTCGCATAGAGAAATCGAAGTGCGGGCTCGGGTCACACCCCGAGCCGCCCCTGGCGATGCAGGTCAAGCAGTTGGGGCAGCACGACCGCGGGGTTCACGTCGGAGCCCACGTAGCGGGCGCCGTCGGGCGTGACTGTCAAGGAGAGAAAGTCTCGTTGCCCGTCCGTTCGATAGAAAATGGGCACCATGAGGCTCGTGCCATCGACCATGCGTGCCGTGAGAGATCGCAACTCCACTCCATCGTGCATGCCGGGTTCGAAAGCGGCGATCGCAGCCCACGGGAGGAATTTCGTTCGGCCCGGAATGTAGCGCACGAGCACACCGCGCTGCGTAGCCCACACTCCAAAGCGCCTGCACCACACGAACCCCGCGAAAAATAGGAAGCCAAGGCCCGCCAGAAGGATCGTCCCGATGACGAGCTCCGCTTGCGTGGCTTTCCCAGGATCGAGAACGAGACACGTGGCAAACCCTCCGAAGAGAACCGCGGCAATCGCGGAGGGAAAGCTGTAAATGCAATGGAAAACGTCGCTCGGACCGCTCGCAAGCAAAACCTCGCCGCGCTCGCGCGCAGGCGGGACGGGCCAGCGAGGTGCCATGGGATGCTCCTTCGTGGCGGTGGCGTCGGGGTCCAGTATGCCCGAGACCATCAAAAGCTCTGCCCCATGCCACAATGGTTTCGCCCCTTCGCACCCCCTCGAGGAAGGACCCCCGTGAGCGCGCCCCCGATTGACGTCACGCCTAATGTGAGCGGTGTCGCCGCGATGACTCCGCCGGGGTCGCTCGTGCGTGTGCGCGATTGTATTGAGACGGATAGAGCGCAATGCGTCGGCGGGGAAAGCTCCGCGGAGGGACCGACGCTTGCCGCATTTTTCAATCAAGCCATGTGACGAGGGAGACCAAGTAGATGACGAAACAGCGACTCCAACTCACCTGGTACAACAAGGACAAAGCCCTCATCCCCACCGAGACCGGCAAGTACGGCTACACGTGGGTTGACCCGTCTGATCCGCGCTACTGCGAAACCCACACCCTCGTGTTGGACGACTATGTGCAAGGCACCCAGACACCGAAGTCTGACGAGTTCGCCTACTCCAAGCGAGCCGATCTGGAACCCCAGGACGATAACCTGCTCATCCGCGGCGAATCCGGCGACGTCGTGGAGGCCCTTACCCGCGTTCCCGAGCTGGCCGAGAAATACGTGGGTCAGGTGAAGCTGATCTACATTGATCCGCCGTTTAACACCGCGCAAACATTCGCGAGCTACGAAGACAACCTGGAGCACTCCATCTGGCTGACCATGATGCGCGACCGGCTCCTGCACATGAAAAAGCTGCTTTCGGACGACGGCTCCATCTGGGTGCACCTCGACTACGCGGAGAACCACCGTATGCGGTTGTTACTGGATGAAGTCTTCGGCGGTGGATCATTCGTTGCTGAAGTCGTGTGGCAAAAGGCCGATTCACCTCGTTCTGATGGCGATGGGCTTTCAGTAGACCAAGACGTGATCCTTGTCTACAAAAAAAGTAGCGAGTTTTCAGCGAATCGGTTGCCGCGGTTGGCCAGTAGAGATGCTCTCTATGGGTCATCTGATGGTGATCCGCGCGCTTGGATTTCTGGCGACCCAGCAGCTCCCGGAGCAGATCGTGGCGCTTTTCAACACCCGGGTGTTTATGGAATTCAGAATCCCGTGACGGGTGAACTGGTCTATCCCGCTCGGGGGCGCGTATGGAGCAATGCCCAGAAGTCAGTACTCGAGTTTCTATCAGAGACTGCTTCGTACAAGGCAGTTAGCCCTAACCTCATCAATCGAGAACGGGCGACGGGAATTCCTATGTCCCGTTTACGTGAAGACGTGCTCGACCTTGTCCTCGATGAGCCACTTCGTGAATCATCGGACATTTATGCAGGTCGCCCACTTCCGCGCTTGTATTTCACCCGTGGTGGGGCTGGGAACCTGAAAATGAAGAAGTACCTTGACGAAATCGCCTCAGATCGTGCTGCACAGACGTGGTGGATAAAGGAAGAAGTGGGGCACAACCGAGGGGCGAAAAAGGAGATTACCTCACTATTTCCTGGGTTGAACGCCTTCTCTACGCCAAAGCCGGAGCGTCTCCTCGAACGCATCATTCACATCGGCTCGAACCCTGGCGACATCGTGTTGGATGTGTTTGCTGGGTCGGGGACGACGGCTGCGGTGGCGCAGAAGATGGGTCGGCGCTGGGTGACGTGCGAGTTGCTGGAGTCGACGTTCACCACATTCACACGCCCGCGTCTGGAGAAGGTGCTCAACGATCAAGACCCGGGAGGGATAACCCGGACGAAGGGCGAACGGATCGACGCGACGGAAGACGGACTTCCTGATGGTGTCTCGCCGGAGGACGCCGCGAAATTCGCGAGCGTACTCAACAAGCTGATCAAAGACGACCCGGAACTAAAGAAGAGCGTCGAGGTGAAGTCACTGAAGGCTGCCTCGAAGACCAGACGCACGAAGGAAGTGGTCAACTGGCGTGGTGGCGGCGGCTTCCAGGTCGCGCACCTCTCACCCGCATGCTTCGACTACGACCCGGAATTGGATCGCGTGATGCTCACAGCAGCAGCAACCGGCGAAACTCTGATCCGGTCTGTGGCCGCCAACCTCGGGTTCACGCTGCTGCAACCGGATGATGACTACGTGTTCGACGCCCGCCGTGGCAACGCCCTACTCAAGGTGGTCGAAGGGGTCGCCACGGTCGAGATCGTTGACTGGCTTGCCTCCCAGATTCAGCCCGGGGAGACGATCGTGCTCGCGGCCACCACTGTGATGGACGGTGTGCGCCAGCATCTACGCAAGCTGGTGAAGGGGTCGCGGGTGGTTGCCCTGCCCGATGATGTGTTCCGTTACAGCAAAGGTGGTGACCAGTAGTGGCTGCCAAGCTAAACGTCAGTTTTGATTCGGACATGCTGGAGTCGATTAGTTCCGAGTTCGACCTGCGTGCACCGAACAAGGAAGCACTGCGCCAGCTGGTCTTCACTCTCGATGGCGACTATGACCCGGCTGAGATGCAGGTGCTCAACCTCGCTACCGGTGTGGGCAAGACTTATCTGATGGCCGCATTTGTGGAATACCTGCGCCGCCAAGGAGTCGGCAACGTCGTCATCGTCACCCCAGGCAAAACAGTACAATCCAAGACGGTGCAGAACTTCACGCCCGGGGAGCCCCGGTATATCACCGGCTCCGCTGTGCCACCCGAGGTGGTGACCCCGCAGGATTATTCGGCGTGGATCGCCCGGCAAAACGGCTCCGTCCAACTCGCGTTCGGTCGGGAAATCCCGATGCTCGCGTTCATCTTCAACATCCAACAGTTGATCGCGCCGAAGGACGCCGAGGGTGACACCCACGGGGCTACGCAGGATGCGATGCGCCGTAAGCCGCGCCGGTTCGATGAGAACGCCGGCGTGCTCTTCGACTACCTCAAGGGTCTTGATGATCTGGTGGTGATCGCCGACGAGTCCCACCTCTACGGCGCTAGTGCCACTGCGTTTAATGCTGCGCTGAAGGAACTCGACCCGGCCGCCGCGATCGGGCTGACCGCATCGGTGAATAAAAAGACCGATCACGTGATCTTCGAGTATCCGCTCTACCGCGCCATCCAGGACAAGTATGTGAAGGCCCCGGTGTTGGCGTTCCGCAAGACTGGATATGGGACCGATGAAGTCTCTGAGGAGCAGCAGTTGCGGGACGCGCTGCAGCTCCGTGCGCTCAAGCAGGCCTACTACGACTCGTACGCGGCTTCCCAGAACCGCGATCATGTGAACGCGGTGGCCTTCGTGGTCTGCTCCGATGTTGAGCACGCCACCCAGGTTGCCGAGTTGCTGCGCACCCCGGAGTACCTCGGCCGGGATGATGCCGTGCTGCAAGTGGACTCCAAGCACGAAGATGAGTTGACCCAGCGTCGCCTCGACGAATTGGATCGGCCCGAATCGCCTGTACTGGCAGTAGTCAGTGTCAACAAACTCAAGGAGGGCTGGGATGTCAAAAACATCGCGGTCGTTGTGACACTACGGGCGATGGCCTCCGAAGTGCTTACCCAGCAGACCATGGGGCGTGGCCTGCGTTTGCCGTTCGGGAAGTACACGGGCGTGTGGCAGATCGACCAACTCGACATCATTTCGCACCAGTCCTTCAAGGAACTCTTGGAGGCAGAGGACGTGCTGCGCCAGTTCGGCCTCGAAGATGCAGCATCGAGCGCAGACAAAGCCCAGGTCGAAGAAGCCATCAAACACGCCGCTCAAAACGAAGTCACAGGTGTTGGTGGCACGGGAACGCCCGGAGTTGCTGGTGGCTCTGGTATTCAACCAGGGGTGGTACCTGGAGCACCGACCGTTGGCGTCGGTGGTGAAGGGGCACCGGTCGGGTGGTCGGGCAACGGTTTCAACGAAGGTGCAGTTGCCAGCCAGGGCGGTACGCTGCCGAGTTCAACGGTTGGAGTTCGCGCTATCGATGACACGGACTTTGGTGGCGATGACATCGAGTTCGTGACCATTGCGCGAACGAAAAAACTCGCCGATGTCACATACACCTTCCCGGTCACTCGGGTGCAGGTCAACCAGCCGAAGATGCAGCTCTTCGAGATTGACGACCGCGCGCTTGAGACCGCCGCGAAACGAGTCACCTCAACCGCCGACGTGCTTCACCGCAAAGAAATCATCGCGGCGCTCGGGAAGGGGCTGAGCGGGCGCGACGCTGAGAGTGCCGAGGTTGACTCCATCCACGTGAGCGAAGAAGAAGCACGAAAGGCGCTCGTCAAGCTCGTCATCAACATGCACCTTGTGCCCAAAACCGAGCCCAACGCGCGCTACGCCGAGAAACAGCTCGTTCCCAAGTTCATGGGCAGTGTTCCGTTTGATACCTGGAGCGTGAAAGCGTTGGACTCGGCGCGCACCGAACTGTTCAAAGTGGTCGAAGCCCACGCGGTGGAGGTGCTGCGCGGCACCCAAGAGGTAGCGACGCTTCACCCGAAACCTCTACCTGGGGATGAGTTCTCGTTACCGCTGGGTGAGAAGATCTACGACCAGATCGATGATGGTCGCGCCTTTGTTCGTGGCAGGTTCTACGGTGGTTGGACAAAGTCGCTCTTCGAAGCAGAGTCCTTCGACTCGTTTTCTGGCGAGTACGAGTTGGCGCGCCTGTTGAACCGTGACCCGCACATTGTTTGGTGGCACAGGCTCCACCGCAGCGATGACGCTTATCTGTACTACACCTCGAAGGATCGTTACTTCCCAGACTTCGTGGCTTTCGATGACACGGGGGTTCTCTGGATCATCGAGGGCAAGGACACGCGCGGCAGGGAAGACGCAACCGTGCAGGCGAAGCGCAAGGCAGCAGAAACCTTGGTTCGCCGTCTGACCACTGAGGATGGGTTCGACGATCAGGACTGGGGGTATCTGGTTGCCTACGAGGATGACATCAAGAAGGCTGACTCCTGGGAAGACCTGAAAACCCTGGCGAACCCGGTGAGCAGCAAAGTCGGTTAGCAGCTAGTTGGTGTCCACCCGGCGGGTAAGTCAAGCGTCACCACGTCTCCGGTGACGAAGACGAACCCAACACGGTGATAAGTAAGTACGCAGGCTCCTTCGAATACGCACAGGAAATCAGGAAGGTGGAGAGCAGGATGAGCATCCAACATCACATCGTGTACCGCCGCCCCAATCTCCTCGACAGGCTGTCCGGCGCGAGCGGCTACGAGCGCAGTGACCGTATGTCGGACTTGGTCGTCTCGATTGATAAGGGTTTGGAACGTCTTGGCGAGGGTGCCCAGCAACACCGTCTGGTAGATGTGTGGGGTTTTGCAGGTTCCCCGTTTGGCATAGTTTGTCGGGCACTCCCACACGTCTGCACGATTGGGTGTGCTGGAGTGCCAGGTCTTGTGCCCGTAACAGCGCCCGCAACTCTCGCACTGGATTCGCCGGGGCAGTCGCGACCCAAGCGAACGGTCGGCATCGGGGTCGACTCGACCAGTAAGCCAAGTGTCAGTATCGGCACGCAGGCCGTACCGAGCACAGGTGTTGAGGTGAGTGTCCCACGCTTCCTGCCAGGTGAGTATTCCCTTGGCTGCGAGGTCCTGCAGCACGAAGTTCGACAACACCACCTTCATCCTGGCCTGGACTGTCACTTGGGTTTCGAGCTTGAGTGTGCGCACCTGATACTCCTTCATCTTGCGTGGATCGTCGTGTTACATACACGCTCTAAAGCGAAGGACTATCAAGTCGATGATGCGACCCACAGCAGGCCCGTCAGTACGCGATCATCGTGCGATCCCTGGGCTAATTCCAAAGGTTCTGGCGCTCAGTTTGGTTCCCAGGGTCTAGCGGAACGGAGTCTGTTCTATGTCGATTAACGTGATGCTCAACGGTGAGAGTATCCAGATCGATAAAGCGGTGTTCAGCACACTGCTGGATAACTCGGTAGCTGGCCTCTATGCGGGGTATCAGAGTGCGCTCGAATCCGGTTCTATCAAATTCGCCGACCTCGTGAAGCTCGCAAAACACGGCGACATCCCATACCCGCTCTTCTTCTCTCCCCTTAAACTCGTGAAAGCACAGGTCGAGGCAAAAACGCAGAAGCTTCTCGACGGAATCAGCAAAGACACATTCCAAATCGGAACCAGGGCAACAGTCGAACTCCGGGAAGTTGAACTAATCGTTAAAGATCTGATCCGAAAACAAGAACTACTCAAGCATCACGACAATTCTCTTCCAACCAACACGATCGTTGGATTACTAAGCAGAGTAGGCAAATCTACAGAAGAAGACGCCGCCAAACTCATGGACGCCATCGAGCTTGGTCAAGATGACATGAGGCAGTGTGCCAACAAGACCAAGGCGCTCGATTTGCTGATTGAGCGACTAGAAGCCAGGCAAATTCTTGTTTCACGCAGCGTGCAGAACTACATGCCGCAACGCCTCAACGGCGTGAACTTCAGCGGAATGACCATACGCGACAAGAAGGTTCCCTACATTTTCCTTGCCGGGGGAGATCATGGAGACCAGCAGGAGCCGGTTGGTAGAACAATCTTCACTCTCACTCTCATGGCGGTGCTCGTCGCACGCAAAATTTTCAAACCCGTGACGTGGGACGGGCAAAGCACTGGCACAGACTTCGGGCGTGAGTACGACATTGCCGGTTCCATCCTCATGCCGACTTGGCGTATGAACGAGATCGCTCCGTCAACGCTCGACGATGTGAAAACAGCCGCCGGAGAGTTCAAAGTTACTCCGAGTGCTGTGACCGTTCGTGCAATGCGGTTGGGGCAGATCGGTCTCGACTCCGCGCGCACACTCCTGGCTGAGCTTCGTGAGGAGTTCAATACAAGAAACAAGCCCAAAGGAATGAAGAAGATCCACGCGGAGAACGCCATACGAAAGTACGCTGGCGCGGAGCTATCACGCCGCATGCTCGACGTGCTGGACGCCGGAGGGATAACCCAAAAGGACTTCTGTAGAGCAGTGTGTTTGAATCATCTCAAGCCCAGCCAGATTGAAGACCTGAGAAGGGTAGTCAATTGATAGGAATCAGCACGACATACCTCGTAGACACGAATACGCTCACGCAGCTAAAGAAGCAACGCCGCGCCAGCGAGTTCTTTCAGCAGAACGCGAGGATTCCGGCAGACGTGTTGGTCGAAGCCGAGCAGTTCCCAGACATCGCATCGCTGAGAGAACTCGAATACGAGATCACGCCAGGAGTACTCCGAGAACTCATCAGGGTGATGGCCTCCGTGGATAGCCACGACACGAAGCTGGTTGACCTATACGCGAACCGTGGCGGCGCAGATCCAGTAGTGATTGCTAGTGCCTTGAATGCAATTGCTCAGGAGTCTCAGTACCTCAACCCTCAAGAGTGGGTTGTCGTAACGGGAGACAATGCGGTTCGAGCCAAAGCGACAGCACTCCGTCTCCAAGTCATCAGTAACAAAGACTTCGCCGCGCTCATCGATAAGGAAGAAGACTGCAATGACTAGTGTCTTCAGTCCGTCGTGGAGAGGAGCACCCCAAGCCCGTCAAGCCTGCTCGTGTCGCCCAGGCAATCACACAGGCTCAACAGCATCGTCTCGGTCTGGTTGGCGCGCTGGGAACCGTTTAGCGCGGCGAGCACTTTTTGGCGGCGCACCCGTTGGCACCGGCTCTGTTGGTGCAAGTATCGCCTTGCCGACGGATTGCTCAACGCTGAAGAATCAGGAGTACGGCCTGTCCAGCCTGTCTCAACAGTTCTGACGAGCGCCTTTGCCCCGAAACCACGCGGCTCTCGCCGTATTTCTAGGAATCGGCAGACTGCCGTTGATGCGCTTCCTTGTATCCAATCCGCTCGTTTGTGCGAGCCCGCGCTTGGCTCGGGCGCGTTCGCGATCGAGGCGGTGCGCCAGCTCGCGGAGGAGTACTTGCAGCGACGCCAGGCGGAGCTCGGCGAGCGGATCGACCCGGAGGAGTACCCGCAGGAGCTTCAGAAGGTCAAGGCCTACATTGCCCTGCACAACGTGTACGGCGTGGACCTCAACCCCACGGCGGTTGAGCTCGCGGAGGTGTCGCTGTGGCTCGATTCGATGTCGAGCGGCCTCAAGGCGCCGTGGTTTGGTCTGCGGCTTCGCGCGGGTAATTCGCTCATTGGGGCGAGGCGCGCCACGTACGCAGCGTCAAACGTGCTGAAGGCGGGGGAGAAGGCTAAGAAAACCGCGCACAACGAGGGGGGCAAAGTGCTCCCTCTAGGAGCTCGTGCAAGGCGCACCCGACCCCATCGTTCTGGGTGCGCTCTCGAAGGGTGCGGGCCCGACGGCTCCTTCGGCTCGGTGAGCGGCCAAATTTTTCACTTTCTGACTCGACCGCTGTGCGCCCGAGCCACTATGGGATCAACATTCGTGGGCGCTCTCGCCGCCTCAGACTCAACTACCGCACCACCGCGCAAAATCTGAAGCTCGCCCTCTCGATCCTCGATGGCGGCGACTACTCGGGTGCCCTCGACAGTGACGACGCGGGAAGCGACGAGCTCACAACGCGGCACGGGACCTACCGGTCCCTCATGCGCGGCCCAGCTCCTGAATTTTTCGGGGCCGAAACGCTGAGCGAGGAGTTCGACCATGTCGCGCGCGTTCTTCGGGCCTGGCTCGAAGACATGGGCGAGGAGGAGCACGCAAGTCCCCGCATCGGCATTCTCACTCGTACAAAAACGCAGCGCGATAACCTCGTGCGCGCGCTCGAGGAACGCGGTTTGCGCGTGCAAAATATCGATCGCGGTGGCTACCTCAACGGCGCGCCCGCCGTCATGACCCTCCACCGCTCCAAAGGCACCGAATTTGAACGCGTGATCCTCTTCGGCATCGACGACCAGCACGTGCCGTACGCCGTGCGCGGCTACCACTTTGATACCGACGGACACAACGAGGCGATGCTGCGCGAGCGCTCCCTGCTGTATGTGGGCGCGACCCGAGCTCGCGAACGCCTCCTCGTTACCTGGACGAGGCAGCGCAGCGCCTACCTGCCGCGCTGACGCTAGCTCCCAAGCACGAAGCGGTGGCCGAGGCCCGGCTCGGTGAGGAAGTAGCGCGGGGCGGAGGAATCCTCCTCGAGTTTCTGGCGGATCTGCGACATGTAGACGCGTACGTAGCCGGCTTCGTTCGTATATTCGGGGCCCCACACGTTCTCGAGCAGTTCGTCTTTGCGCACGAGCTGATTGGGGTGGCTCACGAGGTAGCTCACGATGCCCCACTCGTGCGGGGTGAGCCGCGCAGGGGTCCCGTTCACGGTCGCGGTTTTCGCGGCGAGGTCGATAGTGAGGCGCCCGTCGGCAGTGGTGACGACGGGGGAGGGGGAGCCCGACGTTCGCCGCCTGAGGTTGGCGCGCAAACGCGCAAGGAGCTCCCCGAGCGCGAAGGGTTTGGTCACGTAGTCATCGGCGCCGCGATCGAGCGCCTCGATTTTCGTGTGGGTTTCGTGGCGGGCGGTCACGACGATGATCGGGACGTCTGACCAGCCGCGGATCCCGTCGATGACGTCGAGGCCGCTCATGTGCGGCAGGCCGAGGTCGAGGAGGACGGCCTCGATGGGGTTGTCGGCGGCCATGACGAGTGCCTGCTCCCCGGTCGTGGCCGTGAGCACCTGGTATTTGCGGGCCGTGAGGTTCACGGTCATGGCCCTCGCCAGTGCCGGATCGTCCTCGACGATGAGAATCATGACGCGCTCCCAACGGTGGTGGTCTCGTGTGTGGGGGTGGGCGCACTGTCGGCGGTGGCTGGGGTGATGGTGAGCGGCAGTGACAGCACCATTGTGAGCCCACCTCCTGGAGTGTCGTCGGCGGTGAGCGTGCCGCCCACGCCTTCCGCGAGCCCGCGTGCGACCGCGGCGCCGAGGCCAAGCCCGTGGCTGTTCGTCGTGTCACCGAAGCGCGTGAAGGGCGTGAACAGGCGCGCCTTGCTCTCCTCGGTGAGGCCGGGTCCGTAATCGATCACGCGAATGAGGATACGCTCGCCGTCCTGTGTCGCGTCGATCGTGACCCCTGAGTCGGTGTGTTTGGCGGCGTTGCTGATGAGGTTCTCGAGCACGCGCTCCATGAGCGCCGCATCCGTCGTGATCGCCGGCAGTTCGCGCGGAACGCGCACCTCGAGCGAAGGCGGCACGAGGGAGGGGTCCATGTGGTGGAGGGTTTGGGCAACCAGCTCGGCGGGTCCGACGGTGACTGCCTTAACCTCGAGCTTATTCGTGTGGATGCGCGACATGTCCAGGAGGTCCGCGACGATCCGATCCAGCCTGTCCGAGGACGACTCGATCGTGCGCAGAAGCTCCACCTGGGCGTCGCGGGGAAGATCAACATCGTCGAGCAGGAGACCGGAGACGGCCGTTTTGATCGTCGCGAGCGGGGTGCGCAGGTCGTGCGAGACGGCCGTCAAAAGCGCCGTGCGCACGGAGTTTGCGGCCTCGAGCTGCCGGGCCTGCGTGCGGGCCCGGTTGAGCTGCGCCTGGGTCATGAGGCTCACGAGCCGGCCCGAATAGGCTTCGAGGAGCTGCTGCTCGCTCGACGTGAGCGGGCGGCCAACGAGGGCGAGAACATGCTGGTCGTCGAGCGAAAAGGCTTCGTCGGCGAGCGTGACCGATTCGATCGGGATGCCTACTTTGTACTCGGGCACGAGCGCCGTGCCCTCGACGGTGGCGAGGGCGACGCCATCCTGGCCGAACGTCGTGGCGATCTGTTCAAGGATCTCCTGGATCCCGATGCCGTCGCGGATCACGGAGCGGGCAAGCTCTGTCATGAGCTGCGCGTGCCGGCGCGCCTCCTGGGACTCGCGCTGGCGGCGCACAGCGCCGTCGACAACCTGGGCGACGAGCACCGCGACGAGCACGAACACGATGAGCAGGAAGATGTTCTTCGGTTCAGTGATGGACAGCGTGTGCGTGGGCGCGGTGAAAAACCAGTTGAGCAAGAGCGCGCCACCGATGGCGGTCGCGAGGGCCGGCCACAGGCCACCCACGAGGGCGACGACGACGGAGGCGAGCACGAAACTCATGATCGCCGTGGACAGGTGTGCCGTGGGATCGCCGAGCGAGAGGTTCGCGAGGGTGACGACGATCGTCAGGATGGTCGCGAGTACCCAGCCCGTCGCGAGCCGCGCGGGGGAGAGGCTCGTGGGCGGCGCGGGAGCCGACCAGTGCGTGGCGGGCGGGTCCACGGCGACGATGTGCACGTCGATGTCGCCGGCACCGTCGATGATCGCGGCGCTCGTGGACCGCATGAGCAGCCGCTGCGCGAAGCCCTGACGCGACGCGCCCACGACGAGTTGGCTCGCATTCACGGTCGTGGCGAAATCGAGGAGCGTGCGCGGGACGTCATCGCCCGAAAGCACGTGCCACGAGCCGCCGAGAGATTCGGTAAGGGAGCGCGCCTCGCTCATCTGCTCGGGCGACATGCGCGGTGGGCCATCCGCCGCGAGGACGTGAACGACGAGGAGCTCGCGGCCGGCGATGCGCCCGGCGATGCGGCGGCCACGGCGAATGAGCGCGGCAGTCTTCGGGCCGCCGCCCACGGCCACGAGGATCCTCTCGCGCGCCGCCCACGGCTCCTTGATGCCCTCCTCGCTGCGGTACTTCTCGAGACCATCGTCGACCTGATCGGCGAGCCACAAAAGCGCGAGCTCGCGAAGCGCAGTGAGGTTCCCCTTGCGGAAGAACTTGCTGAGCGCCGCATCCACGGTCGCGGGCCCGTACACCTGCCCCTGCCGCAGCCGCACGCGCAGCGCATCGGGGCTCAGGTCGATCAGCTCGACCTCCTCCGCTTCGCGCAGGACCGGATCGGGAATCGTCTCGTTTTGCACGTGGCCCGTAATGTTCGTGACCACGTCGTTGAGGGACTCAAGGTGCTGAATGTTCACGGTCGAGATGACATTGATGCCCGCATCGAGCAAACGGTGAACATCCTGCCAGCGCTTCGCCGTCGTATCCTCGCCGTGCACGGTATGAGCGAGCTCGTCCACGAGAACGACGTCGGGCTTGCGCTCGATGATCGCCGGAACATTAAGTTCGTCATACGTCGAACCGCGATAGCTCACCCGCCGAGGCGGAATCACCGGCAGCCCCTCAAGCCTCGCGGCGGTCCCCGAACGCCCGTGGGTTTCAACGACGCCCACGACGACGTCCTCCCCGCCCTTCAGGCGGTCATGGGCCTCCTCGAGCATCGCGCAGGTTTTACCTACGCCGGGGGCAGCCCCCAGATACACCTTGAGTACACCGCGCACCGTGTTCATGTCAGTCCTTCGCCGCAAGCAGGTCGAGGTTCAGGTCATTGACGTTGACGACCTCTTCACCTGCAAAACCGAGGGTTCGCCCCTGGGTGTGCTTCTTGACGAGCTGTGCAACAGCCGACCGCGAAAGCCCCGAGTTCTTCGCCACTCGTTCGATCTGGATGCGAGCATACTCCGGGCTGATGTGTGGATCGAGACCGGAACTGCTCGCGGTCACCGCATCCGCGGGGACAACGGCCTCATCCACGCCGTTCTCGCGGGCGATAAGGGCGCGCTGCTCAGCGACCTGCGCGGTGATCTCCTCACCTACGGGGCTCAAGTTCGAGCCGCCCGAAGCCAAACCGTCGTAGTTGCCCGCCGACATCCGGGGGTGGAACAGAGCGGGGTCCTTCGACGTGTCCTGAGCGATCAGGGACGATCCAACGGTGCGGCCATCGAGGCTCATCATGGAACCGTCGGCATTGTGAGCGAACGCCCGGCCCGCGACCCACACGGCCGCCGGATAAAACAGGCCAAGCACAACGAGAAGGGCAAGAAGAACGCGCGTGGAGCGCCACATGGCGGAGACGATACCCGAGATTGTCGAGTTCATGAGTTTTCCAATCGAGAGAAAAACGACAGTGGTGGTGGGGCCGAGCCGGAGAGGTCACTCGAAGCGTTGCCCTCGCGGCTCGGCCCTCGTGGTTAGAGCCCGGGAATGATGCTCACGACAAGGTCGATGAGCTTGATCCCGATGAACGGAACGATGAATCCGCCAAGGCCATAAATGAGCAGGTTGCGGCCGAGGAGCTGGTTTGCAGAACCCGGTCGATACTTCACGCCCTTGAGCGCGAGAGGAATGAGCGCAACGATGATGAGCGCGTTGAAGATCACGGCCGAGAGGATCGCCGACTCGGGTGAACTCAGGCGCATGACGTTGAGCAGATCGAGGCCGGGGAACACGCTCACGAACATCGCGGGAACGATCGCGAAATACTTCGCGACGTCGTTCGCGATCGAGAACGTCGTGAGAGCGCCGCGCGTGATGAGAAGCTGCTTGCCGATCTCGACAATCTCGATGAGCTTGGTCGGATCCGAATCGAGATCGACCATGTTGCTCGCTTCCTTCGCGGCCTGCGTGCCCGTATTCATGGCCACGCCGACGTCGGCCTGCGCAAGCGCCGGAGCGTCATTCGTGCCGTCACCGGTCATCGCGACCATGTTGCCGCCCCGCTGCTCACTGCGGATCAGCGCGAGCTTATCCTCGGGCTTTGCACCCGCGAGATAGTCGTCAACACCGGCCTCTTTGGCGATGGCACGCGCCGTCAGCTCGTTGTCGCCCGTAATCATGACGGTGCGAATGCCCATCTTGCGAAGGTGCGCGAAGCGCTCCGTCATGCCTTCCTTGATGACGTCCTTGAGGTGCAGGCTGCCGAGCACGCGGCGAGCCCCGGCCTTCTCTTCGGCCACGACGAGGGCCGTGCCACCGTCGGAAGAAATCTCCCGCACAGTTTCGTTGACATCCTCCGTGACGGTTCCGCCCTTCGCGGTGACCCACTTGAGGATCTCGGAAGCCGCGCCCTTGACGATGCAGTGCTCGGGAGTGCGCTGCACGCCACTCATGCGCGTTTCCGCGCTGAACGGTATGAACTCGGCGTTTCGATATTCGCTTTCGGGAATCGGGCCAACGCCCATGGTCGTCGTCGCGAACTCCACGATCGAACGACCCTCGGGGGTCTCGTCCGCGAGTGAGGACAGTAGCGCGCCGTAGGCGATCTCGTCCTCGCTCACGCCCTGGGCGGGAATGAACGCGCTCGCCTGGCGATCACCCACCGTGATCGTGCCGGTCTTGTCCAACAGCAGAGTCGTCACGTCGCCAGCGGCCTCGACCGCGCGGCCCGACGTCGCCATGATGTTGCGGCGCATGAGCCTATCCATGCCGGCGATACCGATCGCCGAAAGGAGCGCGCCGATCGTCGTGGGGATAAGGCACACGAGCAGGGCGATGAGAACCTCGATCGGCTGCTTCGCGCCCGCGTAATCGGCCATGGGAACGAGCGTCGCGACGACGAACAAGAAGATGAGCGTGAGCACCGAAAGGAACGCCGAAAGAGCGATCTCGTTCGGGGTCTTCTGACGCTGCGCGCCCTCGACGAGGTCGATCATGCGGTCCACGAACGTGTTGCCCGGCTCCGAGGTGATGCGCACCTCGATCTCGTCCGAAAGGACGCGCGTGCCGCCCGTGACCGCCGAACGGTCGCCGCCGCTTTCGCGGATCACGGGAGCGGATTCGCCCGTAATCGCAGACTCATCGACCGTCGCGGCGCCCTTCACGACGTCGCCATCGCCCGGGATCGTCTCGCCTGCACACACCACGACGATGTCGCCGGGGCGAAGATCCGCGGCGGGCACCTCCTCGATGCTTCCATCCTCGCGGCGCACGCGGCCCACGGCCGCTGTCTTCGCGGAACGGAGCGCATCGGCCTGCGCCTTACCTCGCCCCTCGGCGACAGCCTCGGCGAGGTTCGCGAACACGACCGTAAGGAACAGCCAGATCGCGAGCGAGAACACAAACACGCTCGGCTTGAAAAAGCCCACGATGATCGTGATGAGCGCGCCCATCTCGACGATAAACATGACGGGCGTGCGCACCATGTGCGCGGGGTTCAACTTGCGCAGCGCCTGCGGGAGCGCCTTGGCAAGAGAGCGCGGCGTGAAGCCTGATCCGGAATTCGCGGTCTTCTCCTCGTGAGGCTGCGAAGAAACGCGGTCGGTCACCTGTACCTGAGTCATTTCATGAGTCCTTCAGCAAGTGGTCCAAGAGCGAGCGTCGGAAGGAAGGACAGGCCGGTCACGATGAGCGCGATGCCGGCCATGACGCCTGCAAAGAGAGGTGTGTGAGTGCGCAGGGTGCCGCGGTTAGTCGCGACAACCTCCTTGGCGGCGAGCTTGCCCGCGAGCGCCACCACGAACAGCATCGGCAGGAAGCGGCCAAGCAGCATGGCGAGGCCGAGCGCCACGTTGAAGAACGGCGTGTTCGCGTTGAGGCCCGCGAAGGCGGAACCGTTGTTGTTGGACGCCGACGTGAACGCGTACAGCACCTCGCTGAAGCCGTGGGGGCCGCCGTTGGCGAGCGACGCCGCCGTCGACGGCAGGGCAATGGCGACCGCCGAGCCCACGAGCACGAGCACGGGCACGACGAGGATGTACAGGCTCAAAAGCTTGACCTCGGTCGGGCCGATACGTTTGCCCATGTAGACGGGCGTGCGGCCCACCATGAGCCCGCTGATGAACACGCTCATGATCGCGATGACGAGCATGCCGTACAGGCCGGAACCGACGCCGCCCGGCGCGATTTCACCGAGAAGCATGTTGAAGATCAACACGCCGCCGGAGATCGGCTCGTAGGAAGAGTGCATCGAGTCCACGGCGCCCGTTGAGGTGAGCGTCGTCGCGGTCGCAAACAGGCTCGAACCGACGATCCCGAAGCGCGCCTCCTTGCCTTCCATCGCGGCGAGGTGATCGCCCGCGAAGTGAAGCTGGAGGGCGGTCGTGGCGGCCAGCGAACCGATCGCGAGAACAGCCATCGCGCCGAGAACAGCCCAGCCCTGACGCTTGTCGCCCACCATGATTCCGTAGGTGCGGGGGAGGGCGAACGGGATAAGCAGGATCAGGAAGATCTCGATGAGGTTCGTGAGGCCGTTCGGATTCTCGAACGGGTGCGCGGAGTTCGCGTTGAAGAAACCGCCACCGTTCGTGCCGAGCTCCTTGATTGCTTCCTGGCTCGCGACGGGCCCGCCGGGAATGATCTGTGTTCCACCGGTGAGAGTGTGCACGTGCTGGGCGGCGTTGAAATTCTGGATCGCACCGCACGCGACCAGGAGGATCGCGCCAATGAAGGCGAGTGGCAGGAGGATGCGGAAATTGCATCGCACGAGGTCAACCCAGAAGTTTCCGAGCTTGTCGGTTCCGTGACGGGCGATGCCTCGAATGATCACGATCGCCACGCAGATTCCGACGGCGGCCGAAATGAAGTTCTGGAACGACATGCCCAGCATCTGCGTGAGATGGGACATCGTCGTTTCACCGCCGTACGACTGCCAGTTCGTGTTGGTCACGAACGAGGTTGCCGTGTTCCACGCCTGCGTCTCTTCGACGGGGCCGAGGCCGTGTGCCATGGGCAGCCACTGCTGAACACGCTGCAGGATGTAGAGGCCGAGCACACTCAGGAGGGAGACGGCGAGAATGTTGCGAAGGTAAATTCGCCACGAGTGCTCGCGGTCTGTTCGGATCCCCGCGAAGCGGTACACGAGCCGCTCCGGCCAGAGGTGGCGCTCAGAGGTAAAGGTGCGCGCCATGTACGCGCCGAGCGGTCGATGCACCGCGACGAGTGCCGCGATGAGAACGAGGATTTGAACGAACGCCATGACTACCCGAACCTTTCCGGTCGAATGAGTGCATAGGTCACGTACACGATTGCGGCTGCGCAGATGAGCAGCCAGGCGATATCGAGGATGGTCACAGCAGGCTCACCGCCGATGCGAGGCCCAGGCATCCTCCGAAGAACACGGTCGTCAATACGACAAACACAATGTCGAGCACGGTATGGCTCCTGAATGGTGCTGCCGGAAACCCTCCGGCGTGGCGGATCCGCAACCGGGGTACCCGGTGTGCGAAGTCGCTCGGTTGAGCGGCACTGCTATCGAACGTCGAGGTCGCCCAGGCCCGAATGAAAACTGACGCGTTCTTGACGCGGCGCCGATTTTTCCTGACATATTCTTGACACCGCCTGGTCAGGGCTCACATTTTTGACCTGTTTCTCGCCGCGCGCGTGCGTGAGGTGCGCCCCGTGAACTTGGAGGCGGGGCGCGGGGCCGCTATGCTGTTGTAGTTCGAGTAACAGGGGCCTTTAGCTCAGTTGGCAGAGCATCGGACTTTTAATCCGCGGGTCGCGGGTTCGATCCCCGCAGGGCCCACTCGACGAACAAGCGGGCGGCTCGGTCATTGCGACCGGGCCGCCCGTTTTCTGTGCCCGCCAGGTCGTGGTCGCCCGTTTTGAGCCGTCGTCCGCGCCCCGCTCTTCCTGTCTCTGTTTATGAAGAATCTGTCTCATCCCGGCCCTGCCACCGCTTGGGCTGGCTGGTTTCTTCATAAAGTGCGACCGGCTGGGTCTGCTGCTACCTTCCCCGCCGCCAGCGCCCCGCTGCCGACCTTTGTCGGCCGTCGCTTTGTCCTGCCCTTTTCGTCTCTGTTTATGAAGAATCTGTCTCATCCCGGC
>NZ_KV789425.1:0-179211 GCF_001807585.1 Dermabacter sp. HMSC08H10 | reverse complement strand
TTATGAAGAATCTGTCTCATCCCGGCCCTGCCGCTGCTTGGGTTGGCTGGTTTCTTCATAAAGAGCAACCGGGCCGGGGCTGCTGCTGCCTTCTCCCGCCGCCAGCGCCCCGCCGGAGGGGGAGCACCGAATCGTGCGAGAGTACGGAACAGTTCAAGCTCGGCGTGACTGCTCCGCGTATTCCTCGAGCGCCTCGGGTACATCGCTGGCGTGACGGGCGACGTGAGGTCACGCTGCGGGGAATCTCTCATCTTTCGGGTAGGCGCTCAACCGGAGGCACAGCCAGGGATCTGCTCATCATGCCCCCCCTTACGGTCACTTTCTTCGAAAAGTGATCGTAAGACCAGCCGCCGTCGTCACTTTCTGTGGACGCGGTGAGGGTCGGAACATTCGCGAAAGAGGTTGCACCCCGCGAAGTATTTTTTTATTGTTACCTAGACCACACTTACTGACGACTGAGAGGGAACCTCAATGATTAATTACGACGACCTCCGCGACAACGACGACTTCATGCGCGTGCTCTCTGCGATACGAGAGAACTGCATCGCCACCGAATACGAAATCGCTGAAATAGCGGACATGGACTTTGACGTCGTCTGCGAGCACCATCGGCTCGCGCAAGCGATCGTTGCCGAGGAAATCGATCACGGCATCGTCCACGACCCGTACGGCGCGAGTGTCGCCCAGGGGTTCATGGCCTGGCTGCGCACCGAGTACCCACAGGGAGCATGGGCCCAGAAGGAGGAGTAGCGCGCGCTGACGCGGCCCACGCGCGGGCGGGTGTACCTTTATCACTGCAGTCAGCAACTGCCGCTGGCATCCCCTTGCCTACCTGCCCGTTCGACCCACGTAAAGGAGCCCTGCCGTGCCACTCGTTGATTCCTTCCTCGTGAGGGACGGTCGCGCGGTGGCTCCGAGCGCACACCGGGATCGCATGCGTGTGGCGGCGGGCGAGCTGTGGGGTGCCGAGGTGGACCCGCGCGTGATCGACGACGCCGTCACGGCGCTCTACGAAAAGGCCGCGCACGTACTCGGGGGAGCGGCAGGCCTGTTCTTCCCAAAACTTACCCTCGAGCAGGTTGGCGGCGAGCTTCGATTCGATGTCAACGCGCGGCCAATCACGGAGTCTCGCCTCGAAAGTACCGCGCACCTGATCGCCTATCCCGGCAGCGATGAGCGCACCCACCCGCGCCTCAAGGGCCCCGATTTCGCCTGGCAGGAACGGGTGCGCGCGTGGGCCGTGAACAACGGCGCGAGCGACGCCCTTCTGCGCACACGCTCAGCGGAGGTGAGCAGCGCCGGAAAGCCCGACGGCACCTCGCACCCCCTCGCCCCTCAAATCCACTACAGCGAAACCGCATACGGGAGCGTCGTCCTGTGGACGAACGGCGTGCTCGTCACGAGCATCGATACCGACCGCCTGCCGAGCGTCACCGAACGCCTGATCGTGAAGATCGCGTGCGAGCGCGGCCACGAAACCCTCGCGGCGCCCCTCACCAAGCAGCGCCTTCTCGAGGCCGACGCCGTATGGCTGCTCAGTTCTCTGCACGGGGTGCGCGAGGCAACCGTCGGACTCACGGACCTGCCCGCCCCGCACATTGCCGACACCTACGCCCCTCCCCGCGGCCCCTTCGCTCCCGCTGCGCGGGACTTCCAGGCCGCGCTGTGGGAGCGCGCCGAACCGATCGGGGAGCTTGCCGCATGAGCGTGCTGATCATCGACAACCACGACTCGTTCACGTTCAACATCGCGCACCTCGTCGCCGAAGCCTCGGGCGAGATGCCGCAGGTGGTGCTCGCGAGCGGGCCGCGCCCGAGCCTCAATGGCGTGAGCCACGTGATCATAGGCCCGGGCCCCGGCACACCCCACAACCCCGGTGACCTCGGCTGCTCCCCAGACGTCTATCGAGAAGCACTCGAACGGGGCATCCCCGTGCTTGGTATTTGCCTTGGCCTGCAGCTCATGGCCGTTGCCCACGGCGGGCGCGTGGACCGTGCGCCCACCCCCATGCACGGCCTCGAGGATGAAGTGCGCTTCACGGGCGCTGCCGCAAGCGACCCGGTGTTCGCCAACCTTCCGCGCGAGCTGCGCATCGTGCGCTACCACTCTCTCGCGATCGACGATTGCCCGCCTGAGCTGGAAGTTCTCGGCACAACTTCCGACGGCGTCATCCAAGCAGCGCGCCTGCGCGGGCACGATGCGTGGGGCGTGCAATTCCACCCCGAATCCATTCGCACGGAAGGCGGCCTCGACCTCATGCGCGCCTTTCTCGCCGTCGGCGGCGGGGCCGCACCATGTCCTCGCCCCACGGCCGCGCAGTGTGAAAACAGTGCAGGGGCGGGCTCGGCCCGGCCCTCGGCGGTGGGGTCCGACGTTGGCGCGGCGAGCGTCGGCCCAGAGTTTTCAGCGCCGACGCTCGCCTCCGCACCCGATTCAGCGCCCGCGACCCACACGTTGCTGCTCGGCAGCGAGGTGACGTTGACGAATGTTTTCACAGAGGCTGAAGCGCTTTACCGCAACCTTTTTTCAGCGCACGAACGGGCGGTGTGGCTCGACTCGGCAAGCGAGGATCACCGTTCGCGCTTCTCGATCATGGGCGCGTGCGATGGCCCAGGGGCGCACCTTTTCGAGTATCGAGTTCCGGAGGACGAACGCGTCGAGGGCGTTCCCGCAAAGGACGGGTTCTTCAGCGCGATGCGGATGAGGCTGAACGCGGTGCGGCTCGATGAAGAGGGGCGGCGCGCGTCGCAGACCCTTGGCGGCTTCGCCCTCGGATACGTGGGCTACCTCGGCTACGGGCTCGGTGCCGAAACCCTCGGGCTCGAGCGAGAGTCTCGCGAGGACATGGAACCCGATGCTCACCTGGTGTTTCTCACGCGCGCACTCGTGATCGACCACGATCGCGGCACGGCGCGGACCGTGGCGCTCGCGGACCTCGACGGCGGCGCGGATCATCCCGGAACGGTGGGGGAGCAGCATTCGTGGATCGTTGAAACGACTCGGAACCTGGTCAGCGTGCTCACGGGGGCAAGAGAAGCACACGGGGAAGATCAGGGCGGTGAGGCGGAAGCTGGCGTCGGACCCTCACCCGCGCCCACCTACCGGCACACCGCGGCGGAATACGCGAAATTGATTGACCGTTGCCAGGAACTCATTAACGAAGGCGAAAGCTACGAGCTGTGCCTCACGAATGAGGCGCAGGTGCCGGGGGAGTACGACCCGCTTGACGTATACGCGCAGCTGCGCCGCGTGGCGCGCGTTCCCTACGGAGCGTTTCTTCAGTGTGGAAAGTGGAGCGTCGCGAGCGCGTCGCCCGAGAGGTTTCTCGAGGTGAGCGCCGCAGGTGAGGTTGAATCGCGCCCGATCAAGGGAACGGCACCGCGCTCCGCAGATCCCGAGGAGGATGTGAGGCTGCGCGCCGAGCTCGCCGCAAGCCGCAAAGACCGAGCCGAAAACCTCATGATCGTCGACCTCGTGCGGCACGACCTCTCGCGCGTGTGCGAGGCTGGCAGCGTGAAGGTGCCGCACATCTACCAGGTGGAGTCCTTCCCAACGGTGCACCAGATGATCTCCACCATTACCGGCAGGCTCGCGCCCGGCCGCACCGCCCTCGACGCCATCGAGGCGGCCTTCCCCGGCGGCTCGATGACAGGTGCGCCGAAACTTCGCACGGTGCAGCTTCTTCGCGACTTGGAGGGAGGGCCGCGTGGCGTCTACTCCGGCGCGATCGGGTGGATCTCGCCGAACGGGGCGGCATCGCTCAGCATTGTGATCCGCACGGCGGTGCTCGATGAGGCCGGCGCCCGATTCGGGGTGGGCGGTGCGATCACGAGGCTCAGCGATGCCGGCGCCGAGATCGAGGAAACATTCACGAAGGCCCGCACGGTGAGGGCTGCCCTCGGCTGAGCGCTGCGACCTAGGAGACGTGGCTTCGGGCGCGCCGGCTGAGGTGTTGCGGGTGGGGGCTGCGCCGCGGTCCAAGGCTGAGCCGTCGCGATCTAAGGCTGTGCCGGTGTCTCGCGTCGCGATCTGAAGCTTTTCCGTCGCGGATGGTGAAGAAAGTGCGGGGTTGCTGGCCTGAATGGGGGTGTGGAGGCCAGTTTCTTTATGGAGAGTGACGGGAAGGGGGCGAGCTGAGGGAAGAGGGGCTGCGGGGATCGGGGTAGGCGTCGCGGTCTAAGGCTGTGCCGTCGCGGTTGATGAAGGAAAGTGCGGGGTTGCTGGCCTGAATGGGGGTGTGGAGGCCAGTTTCTTTATGGAGAGCGACGGCAATGGGGCTAGCTACGGGAATCTGGGGTGGGCCCGAGGCGAAGGAAAGGCGCGGCCGAAGCCACGCCTTTCCAATTGCTCACTGCAGTGGTGCTGTGCGGTGCAGCGGTGCTGCTATGTTCAGCGGTGATGCAGTGTGCAGCGCTTAGGCCGCAGTCGACCCCTCAGCGGTAGCCGGCGCAGAAGCGTTGTCGGCGGTGGCGACTTCCTCGTCGTCATCGTCGCTGACCTTGCCGCCCGAGAGGCGATCCACGATCGCGGCGATCGCGCCGTCACCCGTGATGTTCGTGGCCGTGCCGAACGAGTCAAGCGCGACGTAGAGGGCGACCATGAGGCCCACCTGCGCCTCGCTGAACCCGAGCTGTTCCGCAAGAAGCGCAGAGGCTGTGACGATCGCGCCGCCGGGAACGCCGGGCGCGGCGATCATCGACACGCCAAGCATTGCCACGAAGCCGAGCAGGCTCGCAAAGCTGTAGTCGCCGTGGGTGGTCCACAGGATTGCGAAGGCAAACAGGGTGATCTTCACTGTCGAGCCGGAGAGGTGGATCGTCGCGCACAGCGGAATCACGAAGTTTGCCACGGGCTTGGAGACGCCGGCATCTTCCGCGCAGCGTGTCGTCACGGGAATCGTCGCGGCGCTCGAACTGGTGCCAAGAGCCGTGGCGTATGCCGGAAGCATCTTGCCGAGCATCACGAATGGGTTCCTGTGCTTGGCGACACCAGCCGCCGTGAACTGCAACACGAGCATGATCGCCGTGAGCACGAACGCGAGAACCACGATCGGCAGCATCTTCATGATGATGTCGAACACTTCTTTCTTCGCCGTCATGTTTTCGAAGATCGCGAAAATGTAGAGCGGCAGAAGTGGCACGATGATCTTCGAAATCGTGGTGTTCACGATCTTGCGCAGCTCGAGGAAACCCTCGTGAATGGTGGTGGCACGCACAGCCACGATGCCAAGACCGATCACGAAGCTCGTGATGAGCGCCGTCATCACGCCAAAGATGGGATCCATGGCGACTTCGAAATACGGCTCGAAGCTCGTTTCGGGCTCTGCCACCCCGCCGAGCTGAGTGCCGCTTCCGAGCAGCGTCGGGAACGTGAGGTAGCCGGCGGCGATCGTGTAGATACCGGCGACGAGCGTCGAGGCGTACGCGAGCGCGGCGGTCACGCCGAGCCACTTGCCAGCGCCTTTACCGAATTCGGAAATGGCGGGCGTAATCAGGCCGATGATGATGAGCGGAATGATGAAGCTCAGGAAGTTGCCGAAAAGCTTCGAAAACGTTGCCGCCCCCCGCGACAGCCAGTCCGGCGCAACGAGCCCCACGAGAATGCCAAGCGCAATCGCGATGACGATCTTCGTCAGCAGTGAATTCAGGATCTTTTTCATCAAGACTCCATTGTCAGCGTTAGGCACGCGGTTCCGCGGCCTCCAAGCACTATAGGCCCCTGCGGGACTTTTCGCACACTCGCGGTGTTTCGCAGGGGTTAAAATCCGGCGGGCACATCGGCGTAGGTGTATCCGACGGTTGCCGCGCTCACGGCGCCGCTCGACAATTCCGCCGCAGCCCGCTCCAGGTCAGAAGCAGCGTCCACGTGGTGGATGAAGCGCAGGGTGAGCCCGTGCGCGGTGTAGTCGGCTTCGTCGATGCTCACGCCTTCGGCGCTGTCTGCCCACGCGCGGATCGACGCCTCGAATGTCCCCGCGAGGTCGTAGCCGACGCTCAGGTCCGTGACTTGGCGAACGACGCGCTCGCGCACGAGCTTCTTTGCGCTTGCGGCATCGAGTGCGTCGGTCACGGCGCTGCCGTAGGCGCGCACGAGGCCGCCCGCTCCGAGCTTGATCCCGCCGAAATAGCGCGTGACAACGGCGAGGATGTTCGTCATGTGCCGCCCTCTAAGTGCCTGCGCCATGGGCATCCCGGCCGTGGAGCTTGGCTCGCCGTCGTCGTTGGAGCGCTGGAGGTGTACCGGTGTGCCGAGCGTGAGGGCCGTGCAGTGGTGACGCGCGTTCGGGTGCAGCGCGCGGCGTTCGCGGATCAGGTGGTCGGCTTCCTCGACGGTTTCGACGGGCGCGAGGTAGGCGAGGAATCGGGATTTCGTGATCACGAGTTCATTCTCGATAGGGGCCGTGAGCAGCAGCATTCGCTCGCTGGCTTCGGGCATGGTGTCGAGAATTTCGCGCATGGTGGCCATTGTTTCACGGTCTCGAAGCTCGCGGCGGGCGGCCCGTATCCTTGAGACCATGAGCGCCCCAGAACATTTCGATATCGCCCTCATCGGCTCCGGTTCAGGCAACTCCTTCCCGGGCCCCGAATTCGCCGACAAATCCATCGTCTATATTGACCGCGGCGTGGGCCCCGGCCACATTTTCGGCGGGACCTGCCTCAACGTCGGGTGCATTCCCACGAAGATGTTCGTGCACACGGCCACCGTCGCCGAAAATGCGAAAGAGGAGCAGGCGAAGAAGTTCGGGGTCGACTCGAAGCTGGGCGGCGTCGGATTCCCGGCGGTGCGCGAGCGGATTTTCAATCGGATTGACCCGATCTCCCACGGGGGTGAGGAGTACCGCGCCTCCCACCCGGATAACGCGAACCTCACGCTCATTCGCGGTACCGCGCGGTTTACGGGGCCGAAACGCCTCGCGGTCGAGACCGACGGCGGCACGCGCGACATTACCGCCGACACTGTCCTTCTTGCCGCCGGCTCGCGTCCCGCGATTCCCGCCATTCCCGGGCTCAAAGAGGCGAAACCGCTCACGAGCGACACGATCATGCGGCTTGAGGAGCTTCCCGAGTCAATCGCGATCCTCGGCTCGGGTGTGATCGCCCTCGAGTTCGCGCACATTCTCGACGCTTTCGGCGTGGACGTGCACCTCATCGCTCGTTCCGGAACCCTCCTTCGCGCCTTCGATGAGGACATCGCGCGCCGCATCACCGAGGTCGCTTCCGCGCGCTATCACGTGCACCTCAATGCCTCGACCACCCGGGTGCGGCGCACAGCAAGCGGGGTCGAGATTGACCTGGAACCGTCGGACCCCGCCACAGGCGAGGCGGCCCGGACCCTCACCGTCGCCGACATTCTCGTGGCGACGGGCCGCATGCCCAACAGCGACCTCCTCGATGCCCCAGCCGGGGGCATCGGCGTCGATGACGCCGGCCGGGTCATGGTCGATGCCCACCAGCGGGCCCTCGACCCGAGCGGCCAGGTGCTCGACGGGGTCTACTCGATCGGCGACCTCAGTTCGCCAGCGCAACTCAAGCACGTCGCGAACTACGAGCTGAAGGTTGCGCGCCACAACATCCTCAACCCGCACGATTTGCGCCGAAGCGACGACATGCCGATCCCCGCCGCTGTCTTTACCGACCCGCACATTGCGCAGGTGGGCATGACCGAGCGCGAAGCGCGCGAGTGGGCGGCAACGGCCGGGCGGGAAATCCGGGTGGCGCGCCAGGAATTTGCCGACGTCGCCTACGGGTGGGCGATGGAGCTCGAGGCACCGGGCGACTTCGTGAAGATCATCGCCGAAGCCGACACCGGGCGGATCCTCGGCGCGCACATCATCGGCCCCGAGGCTGCGACGCTCATCCAAGTGCTCATCCAGGCGATGAGCTTCGGCCTGAACGCGCGCGACATCGCGACAAAGCAGTACTGGATTCACCCCGCCATGCCCGAAGTTATCGAAAACGCCCTGCTGCAGCTCGCCTAAGAGAGCCGCACCAGGGCGCTATTCGCGGTGAGGGGTTAGCCCATCGGGTCTTCGTTGCCCGGCATGCACGGTGCGAGTGGGTCCTGATTGACCGTCGGGGTCTTGGTCTCGCTCGAGTCGGTCGAGTCACCGTCGTTCGAGTCGCCATCGGTGGTCGGCTCAAGCGGAAGAACGATCCGGATCCGCTGTGGCGCCGAATTGCGAGCACCCGCACCCGAGGGCGTGCCACCCGCGGCGCCGCTTGAGGGCTTGCCGCTCACGGGCACCTCGCCGTAGCCGACCATCGAATCGGCAATCGACGCCTGCACCCACTTCTTGATGTACGGGTAGTCGGGGTTGCCCGAATGCGTCACGGTCGGGTTGATCGGGTACGACTTGAAGCCACCCTTTTGGATGCGCTGTGCAAGGTCCGCAAACGCCTCGACCTGGCCGCGCGGGATGTCCGTCTCGATATTGCGCTCGGTCGCACCGATCAGCTTCGGGATATTGAGCGCGAGCGAGGACACGTTCGCTTCTTCCGCGACGGTGCGCACGATGCGCTGCTGGCGGCAGTTGCGGTCGAAGTCGTTCGAGCCGTGGCGCGAGCGGGCATACCACAGGGCGTGGAAGCCATCGAGGTGCTGCCAGCCCTTCTTGACGTAACCCTCGACCTTCGACGCGCCGCCGCCGATCGGGATGTCACGCTCCACTTCGATATCGACGCCGCCGATCGCATCGACGAGGTCGGCGAAGCCCTGGAGGTTCACCATCGCGTAGTAGTCGACCTTGAGGCCAAGCGTTTCCTCGACGGCCATTGTGGTCGCAGTCAGACCCGGGTTGTTGTCGCCCGGGAATAGATCGGGCCGCACGCCCTCGGCCCACGACCAGACCGCGTTAATGAGGTTCTGGTCCTTGCCGAAATACGTGAAGCCGTCCGGGAACTCTTCCGCAGGAGCCGAACCCTTCGGGAAGCGCACGTACTGAAGGTTGCGAGGGATCGAGAAGAGCGCCGTGCGGCCCGTCTTCGTGTCGACCGAGGCGACCATGATGGTGTCGGGGCGAGTGCCCGTGCGGTCGGGACCGGCATCCTGGCCGAGCAGCATGATGTTGACGCGTTCGCGGTTCGCCCACGGATCGACGCCGGGGGCAAGCTTGTGTTTGTCCGAGCCCGCAAAAACCTTCGAGTTACCAAGCAGCGCTTGGGTGGCGTAGAGGCTATGGGCGGTGTACACGCCCGGAATCGCCACGACGAGTGCAAGCATGTAGGCGAGGGACCGCGACGCAGTGCGGGCGGGCCCGCGCAGCTTCTCGCGCACGTTGTGTAGCTGGTTCGTGAAGAAAATCGTCGAGACCCACGCGAGAGTGCCCACGATCACGGCAATGAGTGCGGCGATCACAACGGGGCGGCGCGTGCCGTAGCGGAACACGAGGGTGGCTGGATCACCAAACGCAAGGAGCGCGGCGCCGGCCCCCACGATGAGCACGGCGAGCACCATGAGCGCGATACCGAGCTTGCGCCACATGGTGGGGATGAGGCCGAATCCGGGGAACACGCTGCCGCTTGTCGTCCACACCGACGCTCGCGCGAGCGAGCCTTCCTCAAGACTCGTTCGACGGCCAATGCCGATGCTCGTGGGTGCGCCCGTGGGAATCGAATCGTCATCGTCGCGCGCAGCAGCGCCCTCGTGGCCGCGTGGGCGCACGTTCGGAAGCGGCTCGGTGCGCATCACGCCCTCGGGAAGCGGAGTCACGGCCGCGCCCTCGGCGAGGCGGGCAACAGTCCCAGGCTTCTTCGTTTCGGTGGCGGTTCCGACGGCTGCCTCAGCCCTCGTGCTGCCGGGCTTCGGGAATTGAGAAGCCTGCCTGCGGGAGAGGTCGAAACCATGCTCCCGCTGCGCCGCCTCATGGCGTTCCCGGGCGTTTTTTTGTGCGATCGAATCGGCCTTGGTGGGCCTCACGTATCGATGTCGACCCGCGCTGCGCTTGGGCAGTGTGGGTTCGGACGATTCTGGCACGGTCATGCCCGTCAGTTTACGGCGCGAAATTTCTATTTCGTGGTTGCGGCGTGTGATTTGCGTGGAGATTCCGGGGAGGTTCCAGAGGGTGGGGCGTTTAGACTGAGGCCATGACAACTTTGGTTATTGGTGGTGCAGGTTACATTGGCGCACACGTTGTGCAGCTTCTTCTCGAGCGCGGCGAGTCCGTCGCCGTTGTCGATGATCTCTCGACTGGTTTTCGCAACCGCATCGGCGATGCTCCGCTCATTGAGCAGGACGTCACCGCCGACGGCGCCGTTGAGGTTCTCGAGCGCGAGATGCGCGAGCGCGGTGTGAAGGCCGTGATCCATTTCGCTGCCCACAAGCAGGTGGGCGAATCCGTCGAAAAGCCCGAAATGTACTGGCACGACAACATCGGCGGCCTCGCCAACGTGCTCGAAGCAGCGGCGCGTGCAGGCGTCCGCGACTTCGTTTTTAGCTCCTCCGCGGCCGTGTACGGCACGCCCGATGTTGACCTCGTCGATGAGGAACTCGAGTGCCGACCCATCAACCCCTACGGCGCGACCAAGTACGTGGGCGAATGGATGCTTGCCGACGCCGAGCGCGCTCACGGCATGCGCACCGTCGCCCTGCGCTACTTCAATGTGGCAGGCGCGGGCGCCCCCGAGCTCGCCGACACCCTCGTGATGAACCTCGTGCCGATCGTGCTCGACGCGCTCGAAAGCGGGAAGACCCCGAAGGTATTCGGCAACGACTACGACACGCCCGACGGCACGTGCATCCGCGATTACGTTCACGTTGAGGATCTCGCCGACGCGCACGTCGCCGCCCTCGGCTACCTCGAAAACGACGAGCGCGAGCACCGCGTGTTCAACGTGGGCACCGGAAAGGGCTCGAGCGTTCTCGAAGTGATCGACGCGATCGGCCGCGCTAAGGGCATCGAAATCACGCCCGAGATTGCGCCGCGCCGCGCGGGCGACCCGGCCCGACTCGTGTGCTCGACCGAGCGCATCGAGAAGGCGCTTGGCTGGAAGAGCTCGAAGGACCTCGACGACATCGTGCGTTCGGCGGTCGAGGCGACGACCTGCCACTGATACCGCCGCGCGTCGCCGTTCGCGATTTTGCATTTCTCGGGAGGGATCATGAATAAACCTGCCTCTTCGAGGCTCACGGGCGGGTAAACGCCGGGATTTTTCATAATTTGTGACGCCAAAGTGCCCCTGCCTTCGTTTTGTGCAGGGGCACTTTGCTCTAGTGAGGTATGGCGCGCCGAGTCGAGCCGGTGCTTGGCCTAGTTCGAGTCAGTGTTCGTCGGGTCGAAACCGAGCAGCTCGTCGAGAGCTTCGAAAGTCACCCGGGAATTTGTGCCGAGCAAAAGAGGCATACCGCTCAACTGGGGGATGCCGATCGATGAGGGAATCGTGACCGTCGTGACAATCGCATCGGCGGAAAACTGCGGCGACAGCAAATCCATCACGGTTGCCTGCGTAACGTTCACGTCAATCTTGCGAACGTCGTAATGCGCCTCGATGCGCTTGCGGATCACCGAGGAGGTCGCCACCCCGGCGCCGCACACAACCGCGACATGTTTCATCAGGACGCGAGAACCTCGTCGAGAATTTCCTCGGCGCGCTCAGGCGAGCAATCCTCTGCAAGCGCGAGCTCGGAGGTGAGAATCTGGCGGGCCTTCGAGAGCATTCGCTTCTCACCCGCGCTCAAACCGCGGTCCTGATCGCGGCGCCACAGGTCACGAACGACCTCGGCAACCTTCTTGATGTCACCCGAGGCAAGCTTCTCCACATTCGCCTTATAGCGGCGCGACCAGTTCGTGGGCTCCTCAACATAAGGCTGGCGAAGCACCTCGAAAACCTCTTCGAGGCCCTTTTGGTCGACGACATCGCGCACGCCCACCATGTCAACATTCTCCGCGGGCACTTCAATGGTGAGATCGCCCTGCGCAACCTTGAGCTTCAGGTACTTCTTGACCTTGCCCTTGATGGTGCGCTCGTTGACTTCTTCGATGAGCGCCGCACCGTGGTGCGGGTAGACGACTGTTTCGCCGACATTAAAATTCATGAGTTCAGGTCCCTTTCGTCCAGCAGCCATTCTAACATCCACGTGTGTGCTATATTTCGCCGCCACATAATTGGGCGGTGGCGCCCGAGTGTGGGGTAGTCTGTGAGGGTGCTGCTAGCGCGGCGGTTTCCCCTCCGGGTGGGCTCTTAGTCCCGGCCGGGAAGTCCCGCTTCGCGACGCAAACCATTACGTCATCGACAACTACGTGACCTCAAAATCGCAGGAGTCAGAGTGAAACTTCGTCCCCTCTCCCGCGCTGCCGCGCTCATGGGCATCGCCGCCTTCAGCCTCAGCGGTTGTGCCTATTTCAACCCGACGCAAACCCACCACTTCTACCAGCCGGCAGAGGGCGCCCTCCTCAACTTCACGCCCGAAGGTGCCTCGAAGCCCGTCGGCGTCCGCAATCTCCTCGCTGTCAAAGGGGCGAACGGCGTACAGGTCACCGGCGCAATCGTGAATCAATCGACCGAGGATTTCACCGTCAGCCTCGCCTTCGTCGAGGGCGCTAACGGCAGCGCGAGCATCAACGTGCCCGCCGGAGAAACCATCAAGATTGGCGGCGAGGGTGTCGACCCCATCCAGGTCACGACCTCGAAGAAGCCGGGTGACAACCTTTTCGTCGACATCACCGTTGGCAACGAGACGCAGCGCCTCACCGTGCAGCTGCTCGACGAATCTCTCGAATACCTTGCGCCAGAAAAATAGTCGACGCTGAATTCATGTGGCGGCCCTGCATCGCGGGGCCGCTTGCTTTTTAACTCGAGAGCCCGCTGGCTCTGTGCCTCGCGTCCTCTTTTTGGAAGTGGTGAAAAACGGCGTTAACTGCCCCTTTTTCATGGCTTCAAATGGCTGTTTTTCACCACTTTGGATCTGTGGGCGCGTGGTGGGGTCTTGAAGTAGTGACGAATCAGAAGGGCAAGGACGCAGCTAGAGAGTCAAGACGGCAAAAGCCCGGCCCCATGAGGCCGGGCTTCCATGTGGGTGGTAGCTATTTAGCCGCGGTTCGCGCGTGGGCGACGCGCGACGAGACGCTCGGCCCCCGACTGCGCGCCCTTCTTCGCCACCTGCTGCAGGCCCGAAATGACAACGCCGGACAGGATCGTGAAGAGGGCGACCTTCCAAGCGTCAACGTCCTCGTACTCGCTCGTCATGGCCTTGATCTCGGCCTTCGACGCGCCATCCTTCTTTGCCTGCTTCTGGCGAGCCTTGAGGTTCTTCTTCGCCTGTTTCTCGAACTTCGAGTCAGGAACTTCCTCGTCGAAAGCGCGATGCCAGCCGGCCTCGAGCGCCTTCTTCGCGAGGATCGACGTGCCAATCCCGGCAACCGTCACAATAGCGCCGACCAGGGGATTGCTGGGCTTCGAGGGCATGGGAACTCCTGTCGCTGTTGATGCGGGTACCGCCACAGGTTACCGGGAGAATCTGGAACGAGTTAGGGTTCCGACGGTTGCCTAGCCCCGGTGATTCTCGCTTTGCTCGCTGAGCAACGCCAACGCCGGAGTCGCGGCAGGTGATACGTCGACTGATTTCTGCCTGGTGCTCCTTCTCGTTATCTCTCCTGCACCGTCGGTCATCGGAACCGTCGACTATCGGAACTATGGCGACACTTGTGTCTCCCGCAGCTTCCTAAGTGGTGATTTTTAGCCACCTCACGTGCGATATCGAGGGGGTAGACGCCGTTTTTCACCACTTTGAAAGAGGCGAGGGGGAAGGCGGGCGGGGGAGAGGGAGAGGATGGCGCGAGGCGGCAGCAAAAGCGGGGCCCCGGTCAGAAGCCGGAACCCCGCTTTTTACTGAAAAACTGAGCGCCCAGGAGTGCGGCGCCGCTAAGGAATCGCTTTGCGGATCAGAACTCGTCGACGTCCGTGTGCGGGTTGTGCGAGTCGAGCGCATCGCCCGTCACGAGGAACACCACGCGGCGCGCAATCGAGACAGCGTGGTCGCCAAGGCGCTCGTAGAAGCGAGCGAGCAGCGCAAGGTCAACGGACTCCTTGACGGAGTAGGAAGCACCCTCGGCGGAGAGCGCGGCGTAAACCTCCTCCATGGCGCGATCCACGTTGTTGTCGCGTTCTTCGATGACGGCGGCGAGGGCAATGTCGTAGCTCTCGAGAACCTTCCCGGCGTCGTGGACGGCGTTGAGGCTGAGATCGGCGAGCGTCTCGATGGTCGGCTTGAGGTCGGCGGGGATGACCTCGTTCGGGTGGCGGCGGCGCAGCACAAGCGCGATGTGAGCGGCGAGATCGCCCATGCGCTCAAGCGACGCGCTCATGCGGAGCGTCGCAACGACTGTGCGCAGGTCCGTAGCGACGGGGGACTGAGTCGCGAGGACGTCAACGGCCTTCTCGTCGAGCTCCGCCTGGAGATCGTCGATCTCCTGGTCGCGGACGATGACCTTCTCGGCAAGCGCGAGGTCGCCGGTGAGCAGCGCCTTCGAGGCGTCCTCGAGTGCGGTGGCGACGAGGGAGTTCATCTCCATCAGGCCATCGCGCAGGACCTGAAGTTCATTCTGGAATGCTGCACGCATCGGATCGTCCTTTTCTGTAGGGGCAGTAATGCACCTCCCATTTTCCCGGTGGGAAGTGAATGTTCGCAAACCCCAAGGTGAATAACCAGGAAACGAAATTGGGTTCGATGGGGCGCAGGGAGCCGTCGGACCCCGAGACCGCGTACCCTGGTGGGGTGAATTCCGTTGCTCTCCTCTTCGTCGCTGCCGCGTGCGGTCTTGTGGCGGGAGTTGTGGCGACCTACGCGGCGCTGCGTGGAAGCCGGCCCGTGCCGGAACCGGCGAAGCCGGTCGTCCCGGAGCCCACCTCCGAAGTGCTGTCGATCCTCTCGAGCGCGTACGTGCTGCTCGATTCGAGCGGCGACGTCCTGCGCGCCTCACCCCTTGCCTACAGCTACGGCCTCGTGCGTACCACCGGCGGGGACTACCCGAGGCTCGCACACCGCGATCTCATCGACATCGTCACCCAGGTCTCGCGCCAAGGCGGCTTCCGCGAGCAGATGCTGACGAACGAGAAAACCACCCGCTCAGATCAGAACACGCCCACCGTAGTGAGCGTGCGTGTGGGCGCCCTCAGCAGCTCGCGGCGAATCCTCGTGCTTGCCGACGACCTCTCGAAGCAGTCTCGCGTCGAAGAAACGCGTCGTGACTTCGTCGCGAACGTCTCGCACGAACTGAAAACCCCCGTCGGCGCCTTGACGCTCCTCGCGGAAACGATGGAGGACGCCGCAGACGACCCCGAAGCCGTGCGCCGCTTCGCGGGTCGTATGCAAACGGAATCGCGGCGTCTCTCGCTCCTCGTGCAGGAAATCATCGAGCTGTCGCGCGTGCAGGGGGCGCAATCTTTTGCCGACGCCTCCACGGTCGACGTCGACTCCGTGATTGCCGAAGCTGTTGCCCTCAACCAGAACCTCGCCTCGGGCCACGGCATGACGATCCAGTCCGGTGGCACGCAAAACCTTGAGGTTTTCGGAAGCTCGACGATGCTGACCACGGCACTGTCGAATCTGATCATGAACGCGATTACGTATTCACCGCCGAATACCCTCATCGGCGTATCGACCCGCAGCCATAACGGCATGGTCGAAATCTCCGTGAAGGATGAGGGGATCGGCATCTCGCCCGAAAATATGGAACGCATTTTTGAGCGTTTCTACCGCGTGGATAAGGCACGCTCCCGTGCGACCGGCGGCACCGGCCTTGGCCTGTCGATCGTGAAGCACATTGCGAGCAACCACGGGGGCGAAGTCACAGTATGGTCGAAGGAGGGCTCAGGATCGACGTTCACACTTCGAATCCCCGAGCTCGCCGACGATTCACCACGGGATCTGCCCATTCACACAGGAGAATAGGAAACATGGCACGCATCCTCATTGTTGAAGACGAGGAGAGTTTCTCGGACGCGCTCAGCTACTCGCTGCGCAAGGAGGGATACGAGGTCGCGGTGGCGAACACCGGCGACCGAGGGCTCGCGGTGTTCCAGGTGCACGGGGCCGACCTCGTGCTTCTCGACCTCATGCTTCCCGGTATGAGCGGCACCGATGTGTGCCGTGAGATTCGCAAGACCTCGAGCGTGCCCGTCATCATGCTCACCGCGAAAGATGACGAGTTCGATAAGGTTCTGGGCCTCGAGCTCGGCGCCGACGACTACGTGACGAAGCCGTATTCGTCGCGCGAACTGCTCGCTCGCATCAAAGCCGTTCTTCGCCGCGGCGAGCAGCAGAAGGCACCCGGCCAGGACAGCGTTGAAGACGAGGCCGTGCTGACGGCCGGCGGGATCGAGATGAACGTCGATCGGCACGTTGTGCGGGTGCGTGGCGTGGACACGCCGCTTCCGCTCAAGGAGTTCGAGCTTCTCGAGATTCTTCTGCGCAACGCCGATCGTGTTCTCACGCGCGGCCAGCTCATCGATCGCGTGTGGGGCTCAAACTACGTGGGCGACACGAAAACTCTCGACGTGCACATCAAGCGCTTGCGCGCGAAGATCGAGGTCAATCCGAAGAGCCCGGAGCTCATCGTGACGGTGCGCGGCCTCGGCTACAAGTTCGAGTCGCCCGCCGAGGCCTAACCCGTCGGAGCGCTTACGCTTTTTGGTAGGCGAATTCCCATACGAGGCGCCCAGCCGCCGTTGCCTTCTTCTCGAAGGCGGTGCGCACGCGCCCGTCGAACCGCGGCGCGAACCCTACGTTCGGCATTGCGTCGCTCACCGAGTCAGACGCGGTGCCCTCGGGCCTCGGCCCTGACGGGTGGAGGTTCACGAGCAGCCCCTCGGCCGCGACGGTCTCGAAAGCGGCGTGCTGGTGCTCGGCGTAGTCAGCCCAGTCGGTCGCGGTGCGAATAATTCCGCCCGGCTCGAGGAGCGTCGTGAGGGCCCGCAGGAACTCGGGAGAGATCAGCCGACGCTTGTGGTGCTTTGTTTTGTGCCACGGGTCTGCGAAGAAGATCCACACTTCACGGATCGATTCGGGCCCGAGGAGCGTGGGCAGGGAGTTTTCGGCGTCGACCTCGAGCATTTTCACGTTGCGGGGCAGACCCAGGCGCTCGAGGTGGAGCATCGTTTGGGCAAGACCCGGCTTGTACACCTCGAGTGCGAGGAAGTTTTCGCTCGGGCGCGAGGCTGCCGCGGCGGCGATGCAATCGCCCTGCCCGGAGCCGATCTCCACAATGAGCGGGTTCGCATTCCCGTACAGTTCCGAAACGGACAGTCGCACGGAAGGGTCGGCGAGAGTCGAGCGAGCCCCGCGCGGAACGTCCACGACGTACTGAGCGGCATGCGCCTGCCACGCGCGCTCCTGGGCGGCGCTCAGGCGGGAGCCGCGACGCACGAAGCTGACGACCTCGCGCCGAACTCGCCCGTCGCTCGTGAGATTCGAGGCCTCAGGCACGGGTGACCTTGCCGTCGGTGACCTTGAGGGCCACTTCGGTCAGGGGTTTCTCGGCGGGGCCGCCCTTGACGTCTCCCGTTTGAGAATCAAACGTCGAATCGTGGCACGGGCAGTGAAGCACGGGCCCCTCGGGGTTGAGGGCGCAGCCCTGGTGCGTGCAGTACGCCTCGAAGCCGTGGAGGTCATCGCCGCTTCCACGGACGACGGCGACGAATGCCTTTTGACCACCGAAGTTCACGATGGTCGTCTGGTTTTCGGGAAGGTCCTCGAGGGAAACGGCGCCCGAGTCGTCGACCTGGACTTCCTTTGCCTTGAGGCCGCCGCGATCCGGGCCGCAGCCGGCGAGGGCGAGCGCGGCCGCACCGGTCAGGCCGAGCGCGCCGAGATCGCGCCGCTTCACGCACGGCGGCAGCTCACGGGTGGGCTCGGCGGGAAGGTCAGCACGGACGATGCGCGGTTTCATGGGTCTCTCTCGGGTTGGAACGGCGGGCAAATGGCGGGCACGGGCACCCGATCACGGGTCACGTCCACGCGGGTACGGCCCGCGTGTGCGTGCCACGGCCTTTCAGGGGGTGCGGGGCGCCCCGCGTAGGGGAAGGTCCGACGCCTGCCGGGCAAGCGTCGGACCCCAATTTTATCCCCGGACCCTAGCCTTCGTGCTCCTCACACGCCGCCTCCGGGTACTCCCACGGCGAGTTCGGGTCGGGCACGGTCGAGGTGATGAGGGTGCCGTCGGCGCGTGAATCGCCAACGTAGTGCGCCTCGATGTCGCCGTCCTGGAGGACGGGACCCTGGCCGTGAAGAGGAACCCTCACGCTCTCATTCGTGATGCGGACCGTTTCGCCGCGCACGCTGACCTCGAGCTCCTCGCCCTCCTCGAGCGTGAAGGTGATGTCGCCCTTCGTGATCCGGACGGTGAAGCGGCTGCCGCGCACGGTGAGGGGGAACTCAAGGGCGGGCCATTCCTCGGGAAGGCGCGGGTCGAAGCTGATCTCGCCGTCGTTGAAGCGCATGCCGCCAAAGCCTGCGACGAGGCCGTTCCACACGCCGCCCGCGGAGGCGATATGAACGCCATCCTTCGTGTTTTTGTGCAGGTCGGCCAGGTCAACGTAGAGGCCCGTGAGGAAGTAATCGAGGGCGAGATCCTGGTGGCCCACCTCTGCAGCCATGATCGATTGGACAACTGCGGAAAGAGTCGAGTCGCCGGTCGTGATCGGGTCGTAGTACTCGAAGTTCGCCTTCTTGTGCTCGGTCGTGAATTCGGCACCGCGCAGGTAGGTCGCGAGAACGACGTCCGCCTGCTTGATGACCTGGAAGCGGTAGATCACGAGCGGGTGGTAGTTGAGCAAAAGCGGGAAACGGTCGGCCGGGGTGGACTTGATGTCCCACACCTCGCGATCGAGGAAGCGGTCGTCCTGAGGGTGGATGCCCATCGTTTCGTCGAACTCGATGTACATGCCGTCGGCGCACGCCTGCCACTCGTCGATCTCGCGCTCGTCGAGGTCGATTTTTTGCACGAGCGCGCGGTAGGCCTCGGGGAGGCGTTCGCGCAGATCGAGCAGTGTGCGAGCGGCCCGCTCGAGGTTGTATTTCGCCATGACGTTCGTGAACAGGTTGTTGTTCACGACAGTCGTGTATTCGTCGGGCCCGGTCACGCCGTGGATGTGGAACGTCTGCTCGCCATTGGTACGCCAGAAGCCAAGATCGGCCCACATGCGAGCGGTCTCCGCAAGGACTTCGGCGCCTTGGAGGTCGAGGAAGCTCGTATCGCCCGTGATGTCGTTGTAGGTGGCGAACGCCCACGCGATGTCCGCGTCGATGTGGTACTGCGCGGTTCCGGCCGCGTAGTAGGCACTCGCCTCGTCGCCGTTAATGGTGCGCCACGGGAAGAGG
The DNA here is from genome assembly GCF_001807585.1 of Dermabacter sp. HMSC08H10. Lineage (NCBI taxonomy): Bacteria > Bacillati > Actinomycetota > Actinomycetes > Micrococcales > Dermabacteraceae > Dermabacter > Dermabacter sp. HMSC08H10. The sequence goes on along the minus strand of NZ_KV789425.1, from coordinate 159,900 downwards.
GCACCGCGCTGGTTGAGCTCACGGGCTCTCTCGCGGGCCGCATCGAGAAGGTTCACTCGGAAGCGCAGGGCATTGCGTGCCCATTCAGGCGAGGTGAAGGTGAGGAACGGGACGACATAGATGTCGGTATCCCAGAAGTAGTGGCCTTCGTAGCCGGAGCCTGTCATGCCTTTCGCGGGGACGCCTGCTTGGTCGGCACGAGCGGCGGCTTGTGCGAGCTGGTAGATGCACCAGCGGGCCGCCTGCTGCACGGCACTTTGGCCCTCGATGCGGATGTCCGAGCGTTCCCAGAAGCTTTCGAGAAATTCCCGCTGCGCGTCGTGGTAGTGCTCAAGCGTGTACTTGTGCACGCGGTCGAGCGTGCGGCGGCATCGATCCTGGAGCTCGCGCACCGGCACACTCGACGCAAAGTGATAGGCGACGGCCTTCTTGACGAGGAATTTCTCGCCCTCGGGCAACTCGCCACGCATGATGAAACGGCCCATGTCGTCGTCGATCTTGACGAGACTCTGGAAGTCGATTTCCGTCTCGACTGCGTGGTCGGCGGCAACGCCAACGCCGATTCCAGAGTGGGCGGTGCGATAGCCCATGAGCACGCGGTCGCCGGAGGCGTGATTGTCTTCCGGGATCAGCACGCGCGTGTCAAACGACGTGGTTTGCCGCGGATCGTACTTGTTCTCGCCGGCACGCGGGGCCGTCGCGGGCGCGGCATCGACGTTGAGGTCCTGGCGGTTGATGATTTGGGAAGAGATCGCGATCGGGGCGCTTCCCTTGACCATTTCGACCTCGAGGGACATGAGCGCGAGGTGGCGGTCGGTGAAACTCACCATGCGGCTAGAGCGCACGCGCACCTGGGCACCGCTCGGGGTGCGCCACAGAAGATCACGGCGCAGAACGCCTTCGCGGAAGTCGATCCAGCGCTTGTATTCGAGGAGGTCGCTCGTGGAGACGTTGAGCGGCTCGTCGTCGACGTAAAGCTTGATGACGGTCGAATCGGGCGCGTTCACGATGGTCTGCCCGGTCTTCGCGAAGCCGAACGCGTTCTCCGCGTGCTTGATCGGCCAGGTTTCGTGGAACCCGTTGAGGAACGTGCCGTGACTTGCGACGTCACGACCCTCCTCGGGCGTGCCGCGCATGCCGAGATAGCCGTTGGCGGTCGTGAAAATCGTTTCGAGGAAACCGAGCTGTGCGCCGGGGCGCGACTCGACGAGCTGCCATTCATCCACGGGCAGGTGGACCCTGTCCATGGGGTCGGCGGAGACTTTATGGATGCTCATGCCAGCTCCTTGAGGTCGTCAACAACGATGGTGGCGCCGGCTTCGGCGAGTGCCTCGTGGCCCACGCCGCGGTTGACGCCGATGACGGCACCGAAGTTGCCCGCGGCCCCGGCCTGCACGCCGCTCGTGGCGTCTTCAAGCACGACGGCTTTCTCGGCGGGCACGCCCACGAGCTTCGCGCCGTAAAGGTAGGTGTCGGGGGCGGGTTTGCCGGGGATCGAGTGTTCGGCGGCGACGTTGCCGTCCACGATCACCTCGAAGCGTTCGAGCAGTCCAGCGGCCTTCAGCACGGTGCGGGCATTCTTCGAGCTCGAGACGATCGCGATTTTCGCGGTTTCGGGCAGCGAGTCAAGGAACGCGAGCGTGCCGGGATACGGCTCGACCCCTTCCTGCTCGAGGATGTCGAGCACGAGGGCGTTCTTGCGGTTACCGAGGCCGCAGACGGTCATGGCGGCGGGGGCGTCGTCGGGATTTCCTTCGGGCAGGTTAATCCCGCGGGAGGCGAGGAAACTCCTCACGCCGTCGTAGCGCGGCTTGCCATCCACGTACGTGAAGTAGTCCATGTCGGTGTATTTGGCCTGCCCCTCGTAGTCCACGAGCACCTGGTTGAACATACGACTCCAGGCTCGCATGTGGACGTCGGCGGTGGGGGTGACGACCCCGTCGAGGTCGAAAAGGTAGGCGTCAAAGCTAGCCGCGTTGAAGGAAGCGGCGGGCGTGGGATCTTGGGGAGCGTTCGTCGCGTTCTCAGTCACGGAATAACTGTAGGTGGCGGGGCTGAACGGTGTCGCACAGTTTCGTCGAGTGGTGTGGGGTTTTTGAGTTTTCTCTCCCGCTACCCCTCGCTGAGCACGTCTTCTCGGCCGATTCCATCCTCGTAGCGGGAGGCGAGGATGGCGCGGGCAGCGTTGGCGGCAGTGATGTCGGCGCTCGCGGTCGGCGCGTACGCGGCGGGCGTGCGCTGGACGGACGCGGGCCCGGGTGCCACGAGTATCGGCGGGTGCAGGAGAAGCGTCGTGTCCAGACCCGAGAGCCGCACGAGCTCGAGGGCACGGCGGGCAGCCAGCAGGGATGGGTCTGGTGTTCCGACGGTTGCCCACGCTCGCGTTGCTCTTTCGGCGAGGGAGCGTTCGCGGCGCGGAGCTTCGGCCTCGCGCGTGCCGTGCACGGTGCAGCGGAGGGCATCGAGTGGCGCCGTTGCGATGAGCCGGCGAATTCCAGCGCGCCGCATCGCGCGAACAGTGCTGGCGGCGAGCTTTTCGGCATCCTCGTGGGCCTCGAGAACGAGGAAGACCGCTGTTGCGCCGTGGAGTCGAGCGGCGTACTCCTCGAGGGCGTCGGGGATCGCCGCGTAGGTGATTGCACGCGAAAAACGCGTGAGGTGTTCGGGCTGGGCGCTCAGCGCCACTACATCGCCGCCGTCCCGAAGGGCGAGGTAGGCCTCGCTCACGAGAGCGTCGCCGAGGGGGCTCGCGGCGTCAACGATCGCGAGCGCTTCGCGGGGCTGGGGTGTGCTCATGGGCGGAACCTTTCTTCGCTGTAGAGGCGCGAGGGGAGGCGCCGGAATGCGGGAGCGGGGGTTGTCCCGCGGCGAGCCCATGGATCTCTTTGGCGCCCGACCCCCTTCTTGGAGCCGCATCACTTCCCCATATCGAGATAGTTAAGCGACATCATCAGCCTACTCATGGAGAGTGAGCGGTGCTGTCATAGCGCTAGTGCACTAAGGAGGGGTCTGCGTGAGAGCGCAGAGAATCGTGGGGCGGCATTCGCGATGAGTCCCGCGTTGCGTTCGAGGTTAGCTGTCGGGCGAGAGCCGTGCGCGCGCTGAGCGGGGTCGAAACCCCCACAAGGTCTATGCAATCCGGGAGGGGGAGATGGAGCGGGTGACGGGAATCGAACCCGCGTAATCAGTTTGGAAGACTGAGGCTCTACCATTGAGCTACACCCGCGAGAAGCGCCCGAGCGCTTCAGGGATCCATCTTGCCACATGCCGCGCCCTTGCCCAAGGCGTGGACGTGCGGCGTGAGGAATGTATCTCGTCACATCGCGCGAGTGATGTCGCAGCGCCCTCAGGTGGCGGCGGGTAAACTTGGCTGGGTTGCCATAACGGCTTTTGCGGTTCGAAGGAACGTTGGCCGGTGTGGTGGACCGGGATGTAGCTCAGCTTGGTAGAGCGTCCGCTTTGGGAGCGGAAGGTCGCAGGTTCAAATCCTGTCATCCCGACGTCGCAGGGGCCGCCACGTGGCGTGGCTCCGGTTACCGACTTTGAAATACGAGAACTACTACGAGGAGACTTGCACGTGAAGACTGCAGTCGAGAAGCTGAGCGCGACCCGCGTGAAGCTTAACGTTGAGGTTCCTTTTGAGGAACTGAAGCCCGCGATCGATCAGGCCGCGAAGAAGATTGCCAAGGATGTGCAGCTTCCCGGCTTCCGTAAGGGCAAGGTTCCCACGTCGCTCATCGAGAAGCGTTTCGGTAAGCCCGCGATCATCCAGGAAGCCGTGAATGACGCGCTTCCGGGCTACTACCAGCAGGCCGCTGCCGAGGCCGAACTCAAGCCGGCAGGCCGTCCTGAAGTTGAGGTCAAGGAAGTTCCGGGCCTCGACGGCTCGGAAGAGGGCAACCTCGTGTTCGTTATCGAGCAGGATGTGCGCCCGGAGATCGAACTTCCCACCTTCTCCGACCTCGAGATCGAGATCGAGGAGCCCGTCGTTGACGACGACGCAGTGGAGATGCGCCTTACCGCGCTGCGCGAGCGCTTCGGCACCCTCAAGGGTGTGGATCGCCCCGCTGAGGACGGCGACTTCGTGTCGATCGACATGGTCGCAAAGATCGACGATGAAGAGATCGACACCGTCGAGGGCGTCTCGTACAACATTGGCGAGGGCAACATGCTCGAGGGCCTCGACGAAGCGCTGATCGGCCTTTCGGCCGGCGAGACCACGACCTTCACGTCGAAGCTTGCCGGTGGCGACCGCGCTGGTGAGGAAGCACAGATCACCGTGACCGCGCAGAGCGTGAAGGTGCGCGAGCTTCCCGAGGCTGACGACGAGTTCGCCGAGCTCGCGTCGGAGTTCGACACGATCGACGAGCTCAAGGCTGACCTCAAGGCCCAGGCGGAGAAGGATGCCGAGGGCAACCGCGTGGCGCTTGCCCGCAATGCGCTGCTTGAAAAGCTCCTCGAGGACATCGAGATCGAGGTTCCCGAGCAGCTCGTCAAGGACGAGATCGAGGCGCACCTCGAGAACGAGGGCAAGAACGCTGATGATCCTCACGGCGAGGAGATCAAGGATGACACGGTCAAGGCGATCCGTGCGCAGTTCCTCCTCGATGCGATCCTCGAAACGCGCGAGGTCGAGGTGGGCCAGGAAGACCTCATGGGCTTCATGTCCCAGATGGCCGCGCAGTACGGCATGGACCCGAACACCTTCCTCCAGGCTGTCGCGCAGGGTGGTCAGCTCGAGCAGATCTTCGCTGAGGTGCAGCGCTCGAAGGCTCTGGACGACGCCCTTGCTGAGGTGACGGTCAAGTCGAGCGAAGGCAAGGTTCTTGACCTGGGCCTTTCGAAGGGTGAGGAGTCCGACGCTTCCTCGGCCGACGAGGACGCCAAGGACGAGGGCAAGAAGAAGGCCCCCGCTAAGAAGGCTGCTGCAAAGAAGCCCGCGGAAAAGAAGGCCGCCGAGAAGAAGCCGGCCGCCAAGAAGGCCCCTGCTAAGAAGGCTCCGGCGAAGAAGGCGACCACCAAGAAGGCCGCTGAAAAGTCCGAGGACAAGGGCGAGGACAAGTAAGTCCCGCACTATTCCTAGAGGGGCGGCCCCTCTTCGCGAAAGCGGAGATGGGGCCGCTACCCTTTTAAGAGCGCGGCGCCGCGCGAAGGAGGAGACAGTCATGGCTTGGATCGATCACGCCCTGTGGTGGCACGTCTACCCGCTTGGCTTCACGGACGCCCCTATCCGTGCAGAGGATTCGCGCACCGGCCGCGGGCTCGACCACCTCACAAGCTGGCTCGATTACGTGCAGGAACTCGGCCTCAACGGCATCGCCCTCGGCCCCATTTTCGCGTCGAGAACTCACGGCTACGACACGCTCGATTACCTGAGAATCGACCCGCGCCTCGGAGATGACGCCGCATTCGATCGGTTCCTTAGCGCGTGCAAGGAGCGGGGGATTCGCGTGCTCCTCGACGGCGTGTTCTCGCACGTCTCGACCGATTTCGAGCCGCTTCGCCGGGAGCTCGAAAGCCCTGCCGAAACTGCCGCCGCGCGCGAGTTCGATATCGACATGGATGCCGACGGTGGCCCGGCTCCACGCGTGTGGGAGGGGCACGGGGAGCTTGCCCGCTTCAACCACGACAGTGCGGCTGCAAAGGACCGCATCGAGCACGTCATGCGGCACTGGCTCGAGCGGGGGATCGACGGCTGGCGCCTGGATGCCGCCTACTCGGTCCCGGCGCACTTCTGGAAGGCGATCATCCCGGGCCTTCGCCGGGACTTCCCGGAAGCCTACTTCTTCGCGGAAATCATCCACGGCGACTACGCCGAGTTCGTCAAGGACGCCGGAGTTGATTCGGCAACCGAATACGAGCTGTGGAAGGCGATCTATTCGAGCATTGAGCAGAAGAATCTGTTCGAACTCGAGTGGACCCTTGGGCGTCACAACACGTTCCTCGAGCACTTCGTTCCGTACACGTTCGTGGGTAATCACGACACGAGCCGCATCGCGAGCGTGCTTGGCGCAGATGGCGCGCTTACGGCCCACGCGATTCTTTACACGCTCGGGGGCTGCCCCGCGCTCTACTACGGCGACGAGCAAGCGTTCCGCGGCATTAAAGAAGAACGGATCGGCGGAGACGACGACGTGCGCCAGGCCTTCCCCGATTCGCCCCGCGACTTCTTTGGCGAAGGCCTCGCCATGCGCGACGCGATCGCCGGACTCATCGGCGTACGCCGCGCCGAGCCGTGGCTCGTGACCGCACGCACCGAAGTGCTCGCCATCGCGAATGAACACATGACGTACCGCGCCCACGAGCACGGGGGAGAGCGATTCATCGACGTTGACATCACCCTTGAGGAGATGCCCCGCGTGACGATTCGAGATGCGCACGGAACAGTGCTGTGGTCCCAGCCGCAGCTGTAGCGAGGCAAGCGTCGGAACTGCGCCCCTGGCGAACACAGGGGCCGAGACCCCTCGCGCTCGCTAAGGTTGAGGGGTACGAAATTTCAAGACACAAGGAGTGCACCGTGACCCAGCACAGCGTGAACGCGGCCGGTGAGATGCCGCTTGGCCTCGACGACAATGTGTACCAGCGGCTCCTGCGCGAGCGCATCGTGTGGCTCGGCTCAGATGTTCGCGACGACAACGCGAACGCCATCTGCGCGAAGCTGCTCCTACTCGCGGCAGAGGACCCGGACAAGGACATCTTCCTCTACATCAACAGCCCCGGCGGTTCGATCACCGCAGGCATGGCTATCTACGACACGATGCAGTACATCAAGCCAGATGTCGTCACGGTCGCCATGGGCATGGCCGCCTCGATGGGGCAGTTCCTGCTGAGCTCCGGCACCCCCGGTAAGCGTTTCGCGACGCCCCACACGCGTATTCTCATGCACCAGCCGCTCGGCGGCCTCGGTGGCACCGCGTCCGAGATCAAGATCCAGGCCGATCTGATCCTCTCGATGAAGCAGCAGATGGCCGAGATTACCGCTGAGCAGACCGGCAAGAGCGTCGAGCAGATCATTGCCGACGGCGACCGCGACCACTGGTTCACCGCCCCCGAAGCCCTCGAATATGGCTTCATCGACCGGATCGTCTCCGCAGCCGGCGACGTGACCGGCGATGGCGGCATGGACGAGAACTGACGCGGCGAAACTAAAGGAGTACAACCATGACTTTTGAGCCCTCCATGAAGGCCGGCCACATGCCGAGCGCACGCTACGTGCTGCCCACCTACGAGGAGCGCACGGCCTACGGCTTCAAGCGCCAGGATCCGTACGCGAAGCTTTTCGAGGATCGCATCATCTTCCTCGGCGTCCAGGTGGACGACGCCTCGGCGGACGACGTGATGGCGCAGCTACTCGTGCTCGAGTCCCAGGATCCGGACCGCGACATCACCCTGTACATTAACAGCCCGGGTGGATCGTTTACGGCGCTCACGGCGATCTACGACACGATGCAGTACATCAAGCCTGATGTGACGACCGTGTGCCTCGGCCAGGCGGCCTCCGCCGCCGCGGTGCTGCTCGCGGCCGGCGCCCCTGGCAAGCGCCTCGCGCTTCCGAACGCACGCATCCTCATTCACCAGCCCGCGATGGGCGGCCAGGGCGGCGGTCAGGCCTCGGACATCGAGATTCAGGCCAACGAAATTCTGCGCATGCGCGAGTGGCTCGAGGACACCCTCGCCCACCACTCGGGTCGTGACCGCGAGGAGATCCACCGCGACATCGAGCGCGACAAGATCCTCACCGCCCAGGGCGCGCTCGAGTACGGCCTCATCGACCAGGTGCTCCAGCGCCGCAGCGAGCAGGCGCAGCTCGGCCAGTAAGCGCTGCACACCCGTGAACGGGCCGGGGAGGTGCGCCACAGCGACACACGCTCGCTGGTGCGCCTCCCCGTTTCCATGCATCCCTGCCGCTAGTGTGGCAAGGGCCCGAAAACTTCCCCGGGAAGGACTCCTCCTCCATGGCACAGATTGGTGATTCGAGCGAGATCTATAAGTGCTCGTTCTGCGGCAAGTCGCAAAAGCAGGTTGAGCGGCTCATCTCCGGCCCTCACGTGTACATTTGCGAGGAATGCATCGAGCTGTGCAACGAGATCATCGCTGAGGAAACCGAGGCCGCGGAGAAGAAGGAAGAGCAAGCCAAGGAGCTCGAGCTCCCGAAGCCCAATGAAATCTTCGACTTCCTCGAGACTCACATCGTTGGCCAGGAGACCGCGAAGCGCGCCCTTTCCGTCGCGGTGTACAACCACTACAAGCGTGTGATCGCGAGTGAAACGAAGGATTCGGGCATCGGCACCGACATCGACGAAGTCGAGGTCGCAAAATCGAACGTGCTGGTCGTGGGGCCCACGGGTTGTGGAAAAACCTACCTCGCGCAAACCCTCGCGAAGCTCCTGAACGTACCGTTTGCGATGGCTGATGCCACCGCGCTCACGGAAGCCGGCTACGTGGGTGAGGACGTCGAAAACGTTCTTCTCAAACTGCTTCAGGCTGCCGACTGGGACGTCAAGCGCGCCGAGCGCGGCATCATCTATATTGACGAGATCGACAAGATCGGCCGCAAAGCGGAAAATCCGTCGATTACACGCGACGTTTCCGGTGAGGGCGTCCAGCAGGGCCTACTCAAGATCCTCGAAGGGACGGTCTCGGCCGTGCCGCCGCAGGGCGGGCGGAAGCATCCGCAGCAGGACTACGTGCAGCTCGACACCACCAACGTGCTGTTTATTGTCGCGGGCGCGTTCGCGGGTATCGAGGACATCATCAGCAACCGCATCGGTAAGCGTGGCATCGGCTTTGGGAGCCAACTTCACACCCCGCTCGATGAGCAGGAGATTTACGCGAAAATCCTCCCGGAAGACCTCCTCAAGTTCGGGCTCATCCCCGAGTTCATCGGGCGCCTTCCCGTGCTGACGTCGGTCACGAACCTCGACCGTGAGGATCTCACCCGCATCCTGATCGAGCCGAAAAACGCGCTCGTCAAGCAGTACCAGAAGATGTTCGCCCTCGACGAGGTCGAGCTCGACTTCGAGCAGCTTGCACTCGAGGCCATCGCCAATCGCGCTCTCGAGCGTGGAACGGGCGCGAGGGGCCTTCGCGCGATCATGGAGGAAATCCTCCAGCCCGTGATGTTCGAGGTGCCCTCACGCGACGATGTCGTGAAGATCGTCATCACCGAGGCCGTCGTGACCGAGGGGCGCGAGCCGCTCATGCTCACTCGCGCCGATTCCGCCGCCGAAAGCAGCGATACGAAGAAGCGCCGTCGCAGCGCGTGACGCTTTATGGCCGAAGGCCTTTACTCACCCGGCTTCGCCTGGAAGGCTTAGCGCATGAATGATTCTCCAGCGACCCCAAGTGCCGGGACCCACGTCACCGACGAACAGATCGCCCGCGCCCGGGAGGTCCTCGGCCAGCACCGACGCTCGATCGACAATATCGACGCGGCCCTCGTGCATCTCCTCGCCGAACGCTTCAAGTTCACGCAGGCCGTGGGCGCCCTCAAGGCAGAGCACGGCCTTCCCGCTGGCGACCCGGATCGCGAAAAACACCAGGTCGAGCGTCTTACGCGACTTGCCGAAGAGTCTGGTCTCGACCCGGTGTTTACGCAGCGTTTTCTGCATTTCCTCGTCACCGAGGTGATTCGTCACCATGAGCGGATTGCCGCGGAGAAGTAGCGGAATTGATGGGGCCGCCCGGCGCTGAGTGCGCCAAGCGGCCCGGTTGCTGTGAGCGGCGCTCTAGAGAACGTCGCTTTGGCGATACTCGGTCATCGCATCCATAATCCACCGCGCCACGAAATCGGCGAAGCTCGCGCGAGGGAAGAGCCGCCATACGCTCTGGTCCACGCGGTGCAAGAGGATCGGCACGTGCGCGAGCTGGGTCGCGATCGCGCGGCCCGCTGGGAACTCACGCGGGTGTAGATCCGCGTTGCAGCCCTTCTCGAGAAGCTCCTCGCTGGCGCGGCCCGAAAGCTCAAACACGGTGCGGTTCGCGGAAAGATCCACGGCGTGCCCCGGCAATCCTTCGAGAGAGGCCTCGAGGTCAGCGACGGCGGCCTGGGACGTGTCGGAGGGATCGACGTACAGGAACTCGTCGGGCGAGAGCCACAGAACGTGGCCGGCGTCGGACCTTCCCGCGACCTCGCCAACCCGCGCGGGAAGTGCAAAGCCGAGCACGCTCTCAAGTGCACGTGCGCTTTCGCTCCCCGGCTTCGCGCGAAGCCCTGCTTGCAGCGGTGAATCTAGCTCCCGAAGTGCCACGGAACGCGGGCCGACGACACGCGCCGCCTCCATCGCGCCCGCAAGGTGCGCGGCGGGCGTGCGGCGAAATTCTTTCAACTGAGCGTTAGCCATCGCGGCGCTCTCCTTCCGGATCAAAAAGACACAGGGGCCCGATTTCTACGTCGACGAGGCGGCCGTCCACGGGGCTCGAGATGATTTCGCCTTCGCGTTCGCGGCCTCGTTCGATGAGCGCGAGAGCGAACGTGCGGCCCAGCGCCACCGAGTCGTAGCTCGACGTCACGAAGCCGATGTCTTCGATCTGCCCATCACCCGGCAGGAGGGGAGTCGTGGCGTCAGCGTCACGAACCGTGAGGTCCGTTCCCTTTTCGACGAGCTGCGCGCCCTCGCGAAGGCGCAGTCGGCGATCGACTGGAAGAACGCTCACGAGGTGGCGTCGATCCGGGGCAGCGGTGTGGGCACGGGCGAAGGAGCGCTTACCGAGGAACTCCTCCTTCTTTTTCGACACGACCCAGTCCATTCCCGCGTCCTGCGGGGTAACCGTGCCATCCGTATCTTGACCGACGATGATGAAGCCCTTCTCGGCACGCAGCACGTGCATCGTTTCCGTGCCATAGGGAGTAATTCCGAATTCGCGCCCGGCCTCCTCAACGGCCTCCCACACGGCGAGACCGTAGTAGGCCTCAACATTGATCTCGTAGGCAAGCTCGCCCGAGAACGAAATGCGGCACACGCGCGCCGGAATACCGTTTGCGAGGGTCGTGTCGCGAAACGCCATGAACGGGAAGCCCTTGGCGGAAACGTCGATGTTCGGCACGAGTTTCTCGATGACCGCACGCGACTTCGGGCCGGCGACCGTGATCGTCGCGTACTGCTCGGTCACCGACGTGAATGTCACGTCGAGCTCGGGCCACTCCGTTTGCGAGTATTCTTCGAGGTGGTCGAGAACCTTCGCGGCACCCGACGAGGTGGTCGTCATGAGGAAGCGATCGTCCGCGAGCCTCATCGTCACGCCATCATCAAAGATCATCCCGTCGGGCGTACACATCACGCCATAGCGTCCCATGCCGACCTTGAGCAGGCGGAACGAGTTCGTGTACACGCGATCGAGGAATTCCGCTGCGTCCTTCCCGCGAATCTCGATTTTGCCGAGCGTGGTGCCGTCCATGAACCCCACGGACTCGCGGACCGCCGCGCACTCGCGGCGCACCGCTGCGTCCATCGATTCCGCTCCCTGCGGGTAGTACCAGGGGCGCTTCCACTGGCCCACGTCCTCGAACTTCGCGCCGTGGGCGAGGTGCCACGGGTGAATCGACGTGAGGCGTGCTGGGTCGAAGAGGTCGCCGCGCTCGCGGCCCGCGATGACCCCAAACGGCACGGGCGTATAGGGCGCGCGGTAGTTTGAGACGCCGACCTTCTCGAGATTATCTTCGCCGAGCGCGGCCGCGAGGATCGCCATTGCGTTTACGCCTGAGGTTTTGCCCTGATCGTTCGCAGTGCCAATCGACGTGTAGCGCTTGATGTGCTCGATGTTGTGCATGCCCGCGCCAAAGGCGCGCATAATTTCAGCGACGGCCTGGTCACGCTGGAGATCCACGAAGTGCTCGTTCCACTCGGCTGCGTCGCCGTCGTTGGCGGGTACGAGCCACACGGGCCGCACGGGAGAGCGGTCAAGGGGCAGTGAGGTTCCGACGGCTGCCTCGGCAACCTCGCGCTTCAGTTTCCCGGCGTTGAAGCCTTTCGCTTCGGCAGCCTTCTCGCGGGCCTCGATACCTGCGCGGTGACCTTCTTCGAGCGCATCCTCGAGGGAATATTTCCCGGTGAGGGCGCCCGCGTGGTGCTGGTGGGAAACGGGGGAGACGGGCACGAAGCCCGCGATGTCCGTGTTCCACGTGGTTTTTCCCTGGCGGTGGGTGTGGAGGTGCACGGTGGGGCTGTATCCGCCCGAGACGGCGAGGAGGTCGACCTCGATGTGGTCTGCTTCGCCCGTGAGCTCGGCGTTGTCGTTGAGGCCGCGCACCGTGACGGCGTTCAGGAGCCCGCCCTCGCCCGCGTCGGTGTCGATCACGGCGGAGCCCGCGTAGAGGACTGCCCCCACCTCGCGCGCGATTTTCCTGCAGTGCTCGGGCACGCTTGGGCGTGCGTCGATGATCGCGGCGACCTTCGCCCCTGCCGCCGCGAGGTCGAGCGCGCTCTCATAGCCCGCGTCATTGGTGGTGAACAGTGCCGCTCGGTGGCCCGGCAGCGCGCCGTAGCGGTTGATGTAGGTGCTCACGGCGGAGGCGAGCATGATGCCCGGCCGGTCGTTGTTTTTGAACACGAGCGGTCGTTCAATGGCGCCGGTCGCGAGAATGACCTCCGCGGCGCGGAACTGCCACATGCGCTGGCGCGACACTCCGGGGCGCTTGGCGCGTGGAAGGTGATCGGTGCGGTTTTCGACCGCGATCACGTAGTTCGCGTCGTAGCAGCCGAACGCGCTCGTGCGCGGAAGGTAGGTGAAGTCGCTGTTCTTTTCGAGCTTCTCGATTTCAGTGCGTGCCCATTCGGGGCCGCTGAGACCATCGATTTCGACATCGCGTGTGGAAAGAAGTGAACCGCCGGGAAGGGGCTGATCGTCGAGGAGCGCGACCCTGCATTGGCCGGCGAGGGCCGAGCGCGCCGCGGCGATGCCGGCGGGGCCCGCGCCCACGATGAGCACGTCCACGTGGCGGTGTTTGTGGTCGTAGAGGGCCGGGTCGGGACGCGGGTCGAGGGCGCCCTGCCCTGAAACAAACAGAGTCTCGAGGCCCGGCGTAGCCGGGACGGTTGTCACCGGCAGCATTGTTTCGTCGATATCGTGCGCGTCGCGTGAGCGAACCGTGATGAGCCCGTTCGGCTCTTCGATGCCCGCCGCGAGGATTCCTCGTGGGCGGTGGCGGTACATCGATTCGGCCGTGTGGATCCGGCCCGAGGCGATGAGCGCGGAGGCAACCGTGTCGCCGTCGTATGCCTCGATCTCCACACCGTCGACCGTGATCGAGAAGGGTTCACTGTCCGCGAGGCCGTGCCGAGGGGAATGCTCGGGGGATAGTCGCATGCTCACTTGGTCTCTCCCATCGTGTGGGCGGCCTCGTTGCCGCCGTGCAGCTCGGGGCGTTTCTCGCCCGCCGGATAGAACGCGAGGAACTCATGGGTCGCCGTGTCGCGCAGGGCATTGAACCACTTTCGGCAGCCGCCCGTGTGCAGCCATCGCTCGGCGTACTCGCCTTTGGGGTTCGAGCGGTAGAACAGGTAGTGGGCCCATTCGGTATCGGTCAATTCCGCGGTTTTTTCGGGGTAGGCCACGTGAGCCTCGCCGCCGTAGTGAAACTCGATTTCGTCGCGGTCGCCGCAGTGGGGGCACGTGAGAAGAAGCATCGTTGGTCTTCCTTTCGCGGAGGGGTTAGTGAGCGACGGCAGCGGCGCCGTGCTCGTCGATCAGGTGGCCGGTCGTAAAGCGTTCGAGCGAGAACGGTTCATTGAGTTCGTGGGGGCGATCGTTCGCGACCGTGTACGCAAACGCCCACCCGCACGCGGGGGTAGCCTTGAATCCGCCCGTGCCCCACCCGCAGTTGATGTACACGCCTTCGACATCACACAGCGACATGATGGGGGAAGCATCGAGCGTGACATCCACGATCCCGCCCCATGTGCGCAGCAGATGTGCACGAGAGAACACGGGGAATAGTTCGATCGCCGCGGCAATTTGCTCGGAGACCACGTGGAACGAACCGCGCTGGCCGTAGCCGTTGTACTGGTCAATTCCCGCGCCCATGACGAGCTCGCCCTTATGAGCCTGCGATACGTACATGTGCACGTGGTTGCTCATGACGACCGTGGGGTGAACCGGCTCAAAAAGCTCCGAGACGAGTGCCTGGAGCGGATGCGACTGCGTGGGTACGCGCACCCCGAGTTGATCTGTGAGGGTGGTGGTGTGCCCTGCTGCCGCGAGGGCAATTTTGGGGGCGAGGATTCTTCCGCGCGTTGTTTCCACGCCGATCGCGCGGCTACCGTCGGAAAGAACCTTCGTGACCTCGCAGTTTTGGATGATATCCACGCCGAGCTCATTGCACTTGCGCGCGTAGCCCCACGCGACCCAGTCGTGTTTCGCGATGCCCGCGCGCGGCTGGTAGGTCGCGCCCATAACCGGGTATCGCACGTTGTCGCTGATGTTGAGGATCGGGCACACCTCTTTGACCTGCTCGGGTGTGAGCCATTCGGCGTCCACGCCGTTGAGCTTGTTCGCCTCGACCCTTCGCACCGATTCGCGCACGTCGCCGAGCGTGTGCGCAAGATTGAGCACGCCGCGCTGCGAAAAGAACATCTCGTACTCGAGCTCCTCGGTGAGGCCCTCCCACAACTTCATCGCGTGCTCGTAGATCGCGGCGGATTCGTTCCACAGGTAGTTCGACCGGATGATCGTGGTGTTGCGGGCCATGTTGCCGCCCGCGAGCCACCCTTTTTCAAGAAGGGCGATGTTGGTCATCCCGTGATTTTTTGCGAGGTAATACGCGGTGGCGAGTCCGTGTCCGCCGCCGCCCACGACGATCGCGTCGTAGGTTTTCTTCGGGTCCGGGTTATCCCACAGGAAATCGGGGTGTTGGGGCAGTTCTTCCGCCACGGGGCCTCCTAGGTTCTCGTCATTGAGAAAACGACTGGGCGTCATTTCCACGGAAGGTAGTGGTGTCGATCCTAGAAGTAGACCACGAGACAGTCAAGCGATAAACGCAACGAGGTTGCGATAATGACAACTCAGATCTAGGTGGGGCGCAGGCGGGGGCGGTCTGCTCGCTCGAAAGGGCCCCGAGAACCACGGCGGTGTGAAGACCTACCGTGCCCCTCGGGGCTCTTGCGATGATCGGCTGCGTGTTGCGGCCGGTACGCGCCTACTTCTTCTTTGCCGGCGGCTCGCCGAGCTCGACCTTCGACAGCGTGATCGCGCCGTCGGTCGAGGGCTCAAGCGTGAGCTCCTCGATTGAGCCGAGCGCGCACACGTCGAAGCGCACGCTCTCGAACTCGGCGAGTGCACCTTCGGGAAGCGCGAGATTCGCCTGCAGCATCGGAGTCTTTTGCGAGACCTTCGCGTCGCTCTTGACCTTGCGCACCGAAATGATGGCCTCGCTCACCACGCGCAGGAGCGATTCGTCCTGGCCGGCTGCGGCCTTGGCGAGAGGCGCCGAGGTGGGCCATGCCTGCTGGTGAACCGAGCCTTCGCGCCACCAGCTCCACACCTCGTCGGTGGCAAACGGGAGGTACGGCGCGAAAAGGCGCAGCAGGGTCTCGAGCGCAATCGTGAGAGCCGCGCGAGCCGAGGCTGCGGGGCCTTCGCCAGCCGCACCGTGTGCGCGATTCTTCACGAGCTCAATGTAGTCATCACAGAACGTCCAGAAGAACGGCTCGATGACCTCGATCGCACGTGCGTAGTCAAGCTTCGACATTGCCGCGCTCGCCTGATCCACGACGCTCGCGAGGGAGGCGAGCATCGCGCGGTCGAGCGGCTCGGTGACAGCGGCTGGGTCCGCGGGAAGGGTGCCCTCCGGGTCCGACGCCACTTCGCCAAAGCCGAGCGCAAACTTCGAGGCGTTGAGAACCTTGATCGCGAGGCGCCGGCCGATCTTCATCTGGCCCTCTTCGAACGCCGTGTCCGCTCCCTGGCGGGCACGTGCCGCCCAGTAGCGCACGCCATCCGAACCGTACTTTTCGAGAAGGTCGATCGGCGTCACGACATTGCCTTTCGACTTTGACATCTTCTTGCGGTCCGGGTCGAGGATCCAGCCGTTGATACTCGCGCCCGTCCACGGAAGCGAATCGGTGAGAAGATGCGAACGCACGACCGTGCTGAACAGCCACGTACGGATGATGTCGTGGCCCTGCGGGCGAAGATCCATCGGGTAGACCTTGCCGAAGAGATCCGGGTCATCGAGCCAGCCGGTCGCGAGGAGCGGCGTGAGCGAGCTCGTCGCCCACGTGTCGAACACATCCGGGTCGGCCGTGAAGCCGTTCGGCTCATCGCGCTGAGACTCGTCGAAGCCTTCCGGCGCATCGAGGGTGGGATCCACGGGAAGGCGATCCTCGGAAGGAATGAGGACGCGGTCGTAGTCGATCTCGCCCTTCGCGTCGAGGCCGTACCACACGGGGATCGGCACGCCGAAGTAGCGCTGGCGGCTCACGAGCCAGTCGCCCGTGAGGTTCTCGACCCAGTTGCGGTAGCGCGAGGCCATGAATCCCGGATACCAGGTGAGTTCCTCGCCGCGCTTGAGCAGCGCCGTGCGCAAAGTGCCGTCGGCCTCATCGCGTCCACCGTTCGTGATGTACCACTGGCGGCTCGTGACGTACTCGAGTGGCTTATCGCCCTTTTCGTAGAACTTGACGGGGTGGGTGATCTTCTTTGGCTCGCCCACCATGTCGCCCGTCTCGGTGACCATCTCGACCACGCGCTTTTGCGCGCTGAATACGGTGAGGCCCGCGAGTTCGGCGTACCGCTCGCGACCGGCCTCGCTCGTGATCCACGGGGCGTCCTCGAGGAATCGGCCGTCGCGGCCGATCACGGCTCGCGTGGGAAGGTCGAGTTCACGCCACCAAATCACGTCGGTCGCATCGCCGAACGTACAGATCATCGCGATGCCCGCGCCCTTATCGGCCTGTGCGAGCGGGTGCGCGAGAACGGGCACCTCGACCTCGAACAGGGGGGAGAGCACCGTCGTGCCGAATAGCGGCTTATAGCGCTCATCGTCGGGATGCGCGACGAGCGCGACACACGCGGGAAGAAGCTCCGGGCGAGTCGTCTCGATGAACACCTTCTCGCCGTTATCGGCGCGCGTGAAACCGAGGCGGTGGTACGCGCCCTCGCGGTCGTGGTCCTCCTGCTCGGCCTGCGCAACCGCGGTGCGGAACGTGACGTCCCACGGGGTCGGCGCCTCAGCCTGATAGGCCTGGCCGTTCTTCAGATGCGTGAGGAATGCCTTCTGACTCACGGCACGCGAGTTGTCGTCGATGGTCTGGTAGCGCAGGTTCCAATCCACCGAAAGGCCGAGGGTGCGGAAGGTGTGCTCGAAGGCCTTCTCGTCTTCCGTTGTGAGCTCGAGGCACAGCTCGATGAAGTTCTTGCGGCTGATCGGCATCTGGTTTTGAGGCTTCGCGGTCTTCGCGTTTCCGCCGCGGTGGGGTGGTTCGAAGTTCTCCACGTAGGGGAGGGTCGGATCGCAGCGAACGCCGAAGTAGTTTTGCACGCGGCGCTCGGTGGGCAGGCCGTTGTCGTCCCAGCCCATCGGGTAGAACACGTCCTTGCCGATCATGCGGTTGTAGCGCGCGAGGATGTCGGCCTGGGTGTACGCAAACACGTGACCGATGTGCAGCGAGCCAGAGGCTGTGGGCGGGGGAGTGTCGATCGAGAAGACCTTCTCGCGACCTGTGTCTCGGTTAAACGCGTAGACCTTCGCGTTCTCCCAGCACGTGTCCCATTTGCTCTCGAGACCGTCGAGGCTTGGGCGGTCGGGAATCGAGGGGCTCATCGGTGCGGCGGTCGAGTCGTGACCTGCGTCGTGGCTGTTTTCGCTCATGTGCCTCATTGTTTCACGCATGCACGCATCGGTGGTGCTACGGGGGCGTGAGATGCCCCAACGACAAGCACTGAACATGCCCCTTCGCGTAGGGCCCTTCGTGCCAGGTAGGTCCCTAGATGCCGCGTACTATAGGGGCGAGCCGGCGTCGGACCCTCCAGCGCCTCGGCTCCCCACGACGCACACGAGCGGAAGGTCCCCATGAAGCGCCCCGACCCCACAGGCCACGAACTCGAGTTCGAGGCGGGTGAGCTGTTCTTCTCGACGACCGACGAACGCGGCCACATCGACAAGGCCAACGACGTGTTCGTGCGGCTTTCGCGATACGAGGCAAGCCAACTCAAGGGCGCCCCGCACAACATCATCCGCCACCCCGATATGCCCTCGGGCGTCTTCCGGCTCCTGTGGGATTCCGTCGAAAAAGGCCAGCCGTTCGCGGGGTACATTCGTAATCTTTCGTCCGACGGTAGCCACTACGACGTGTTTGCTACGGTCACCCCTCTTCCCGAAGGCGGGTACCTTTCCGTGCGCTCAAAACCCATGAGCAGCGCGACTTTTGACGACGTGTTCGAGGCCTATGCCGTGATCGTTGCCGAGGAAAACAAGCTGCGCAAGCAGGGAAGGAGTGCTCGCGAGGTTGCGGGCGTCGGAGCAAAGCTCGTCGATAATGCCGTGCGTGATCTCGGCTATGACGGCTATGAGGTGTTCCAGCGCAAGGCGCTTTTGCGTGAAGTGATGATGCGTGAAGAGGCGCTTGAGGGCAGCCTCGGCATGGTAGTCACGAACACGATTGACCTCATCGTGCGCGCCGCCCTC
Organism: Dermabacter sp. HMSC08H10; assembly: GCF_001807585.1. Classification (NCBI taxonomy): domain Bacteria; kingdom Bacillati; phylum Actinomycetota; class Actinomycetes; order Micrococcales; family Dermabacteraceae; genus Dermabacter; species Dermabacter sp. HMSC08H10. Next base: position 141,278 of record NZ_KV789425.1, on the reverse strand, counting down.
GGCATTCACGCCGAGGTCAGCGTGCTGTCGTTCGATCAGGAAACTCTCGAGACGATCGCGGGCTACACCGACTCGGTTTTGCGCCGTATTCGCAAAGACATCGACCTCCAGGCAGCAGCCGAGCTCGGGCTGTGGGATTCGAGCGACAACGCCCTGCGTCCCCGTCTCAGCTCTCTCACGGGCGAACTCTCGACCCTCGCCGCGCTTTCGCGCGAGACCCAGTTCCAGATTTCCCTTGCGCGTCTTCAGTCCGCGATGGTCACGCAGTTCGCGGACGAGCGCTTCGAAATCGAAGAGAGTGCCGCGCGTGCCGAAGCCAATAGTGCGATCCGCGACCTCGTCGCGGCACTCCTCGCGGACCTTGACGTCATGCTGCAGCACATCGGTTCGCTCCACGTCGCGATCGGCCGTGCCCGCACGTCGATCAGTAGCGTGAGCGCGAAAATGCGCGAGAGGCGCGAGCTCGTGGACGAGTTCCTCGATGACTCCTTCGCGAAAGGCACCGACCTTTCCGCGCGCGCCGAGGCACTTGAGCCCCACTTCAGCCAGTCGGTCATCGATGCCGACGTCGCCCTTTCCCGGCTTGAACGCCTCGAAAAGGCCCTGAGCGATTTTGATGCCGAATATGATGCGGAGCCTCTCGAGCGCATGCGCGAGCAGCTCCTCGATGCTCTTGAGCACACGGAGGTGTGATGGACATGAACTCACGAGGCCCACGAACAGCGGTTGTCACCGGCGCGAGCTCCGGAATCGGGCGCGCTACGGCGCTTCGTCTCTATGAGGAAGGGTATCGAGTTCTCGCGATCGCGCGTCGGCGCGAGCGACTCGAAGAGCTCGCCCGCATGGTGAACGATCCCGAAAAGTTTGATGTGCTGCCGTGCGACGTTAGCGTCGACGAGGATGTCGCGCGCGTTGCCGACTACGTCGAGCGCGAGTTCGGCGGAGTGCTCACGTCCCTGTGCAATATCGCCGGTGGTGCACTCGGCATCGAGCAGGTCGCCGATGCAGCCTTCGACAAGTGGGAGGGGATGTTCCGGTCCAACGTGATTGGCTCGGGCCGTGTCACGAAGGCGCTCCTTCCAGCCCTTGAAGCAAGCGGGCACGGCGACGTCGTGTTCCTGACCTCGACGGCGAGCCAGGCGGCCTATGAAGGCGGCTCCGGCTACAACGCCGCGAAAGCGGGCGAACACATGATCGCCGCGGCGCTCCGCCTTGAACTCGCCGGCAAACCGATCCGGGTCATCGAAATCGCCCCGGGGCTCGTGCACACCGAGGAATTCAGCCTCACGCGCCTCGGTGGCGATCAAGCTGCCGCCGACAAGGTCTACGAAGGCGTTGAGAAGCCACTGACTGCCGACGACGTCGCGGATGTCATCGCGTATTCCGTGAAGCTCCCGCACCACGTGAACCTCGATCTCGTGACTCTGCGGCCGCTCGCACAAGCCGCGCAGCACAAGCTCATTCGCTCCGCGTGAGGCCGCTCGAGCTTCCCGATACGGGGCTCAACGACGGCCAAAAGGTCGAGACCAGACGCATTCTCGCGCTCTTTTCCCCGCACAGGGCGACCCTCGCACTCGTGCTCGCGCTCATCGCGCTTGGTGCTCTCACGGGAGTGCTCTCGCCGTTTCTCGTGCGCGAGATCGTCGATGTTGCCCTGCCCGAAGGCAACATCGCTCTTCTCACGTGGTGCGCGCTCGGCATGATCGCCGTTTACGCTGCGGGCGCGGTTTTCAGCGTGTTCCAGTCTTTCCTCTCCACACGAGTGGGGCAGGCGATCATGCACGACCTTCGCGTGCGAGTGTTCGCCCACCTCCAGCGCATGGGACTGCCCTTTTTTACCTCGACCCGCACGGGGGAAATCCAATCGCGGATTTTCAACGACATCGGCGCCATGCAGTCCGTCGTCACGAACGTGGCCACCCAAATCGTCTCCGCGAGCGCCACGATCCTCATGAGCGCCCTCGCGATGATCGCCATGGACTGGCGGCTCTTCCTGTTCTCGCTCGTCACCACACCCATCGCCTCCGTTCTGAATCGACGCGTGGGAAAGCGGCGCCGCGCGCTCGTCAAACGTCGGCAAGAAGCCGCCGCTGACCTTTCCGCCCACATCCAAGAATCCCTCTCCGTCTCCGGGATTCTGCTATCCACGACCCTCGGGCGTTCGGAGCCGATCATCGACGCGTTCGACGCCGAATCTCGTGACCTCTCGAGGCTCGAAGTTGAATCGGAAATGGCGGGCCGCTGGATGCAGGGCCTCTACTCGGTGCTCCTGTGGGTCATTCCCGCCCTCACCTACCTCCTCGGCGGGGTGCTCTTTATCAAGGGCCTCGGCGACCTGACGATCGGCACCCTCGTCGCGTTCGTCGCGATGCAAACAACGCTCTTTCCTCAGCTCAACACGCTCCTGCGCGTCGCCACCCAAGTTCGCGCGAGCCTCGCACTATTCACGCGAGTGTTCGAGTATCTCGACCTCGACATCCCCATCAAAGAAGCCGCGAATGCACGGACATTTCCCGGCGGGCGGGCGCGCGGGCACATCAGCTTCGAGGGCGTGACGTTCACGTACCCGAGCGCACGAAAAACGACAATCGAGGACGTCTCCTTCGAGGTCCCGTCCGGGGCGCACATTGCTCTCGTTGGCAGCACTGGAAGCGGCAAAACGACTCTCGGATACCTCCTCTCACGCCTCTACGACGTGAGCGAGGGGAGAATCCGCATCGACGGCATCGATGTGCGCGAGCTCAAGCTCGACGCGCTCGCGGGCGCCGTCGGAGTGGTCACGCAAGAGACCTACCTGCTTCACGCGAGCATTGCGGAGAACCTGCGGTTTGTGAAGCCTGAGGCGAGCGAGGCCGACATGATTGCCGCGTGCGAGATTGCACAGATCCACGCGCACATCGAGTCGCTTCCGAACGGCTACGACACGGTGGTGGGGGAGCGGGGCTACCGATTTTCGGGAGGCGAAAAACAGAGACTCGCGATCGCGCGTACCATCCTTCGCGACCCGCCTATCCTTGTGCTCGACGAGGCAAGGAGCGCGCTCGATACGGTGACCGAGCGTGCCATGGGTGGGGCACTGCGCTCCCTCAGTGAGGGACGCACGACCATCTCGATCGCGCACAGGCTTTCAACGGTGCGCGACGCCGATCAGATTCTCGTCGTCAAGAGCGGGCGCATATGCGAACGCGGCACCTACGACGACCTGCTCGCCGCCGGCGGAGAATTTAGCCGCCTCGCCACCGGCGAGCGCCGGGCCTAGGTTGGTTCAGGCCTCGACTTCGATGTGGCCCACGCCGCGATCCACACAGCACGCGATGCGTGTGCCGTGTTCGTCCTCTTCGAGGTACTCGTTCTCGTACTCGACTTCGCCGCTCACGAGCGGGACGACACACGTTCCGCACGTGCCGCCTTCGCACGAATATTTCATCGGAACACCCGCATCGAGGAGCGCCTGGAGAAGAGACGTATCCTCGCCAACCTCGACGGTCACGTTGGACTTAGTAGCGGTTGCGGTGAACGGTTCTTTATCAAAGAGACCCACGGAAAACTCCTTGCTTTGAGACATCGTGAGGGATCAACGCCCTCAAGCATGACACACGCCGCTATATCACTCGCTTCTCACGCGCCCAGCGGGAGAGCTCGTAGCGGTTTGTGAGCTGAAGCTTCTTGAGCACGTTGGAGACGTGGGTCTCGATCGTGCGATCCGAAATGAACAGCGCCGAAGCAGCCTCGCGGTATGTATGACCGCGCGCAATAAGCTTCATGACCTCCTGCTCGCGCGGGCTCAAAAGATCCATCTCGCTGGGCACGGACGGTGCTACGCCACGGAACGCATCGAGCACGAATCCTGCGAGGCGAGGCGAGAACACCGCGTCGCCTTCAGCGATTTTGTGGAGTGCTGCGGCGAGCTCTTCGCCCGTCGTGGACTTCGTGACATAGCCGCGCGCGCCCGCGCGGATCACGGCGATCACGTCAACCTCGGCGTCCGAGACCGAGAGGGCGAGGCAGCGCACCGGTTTGCCCGATTCGGTTGTGAGGGATTCGAGAGCTTCGGCGACCTCCGCGCCGCCGCCTCCGCCACCTCCGGGCAGGTGAACGTCGAGCAAAACCACGTCCGGGCGCAGCTCGCGGGCCTTGTCGATTGCCTCCTCGACGGTGAGGGCAATGTCGACGATTTCGATGCCGCCGAGCCTGCTGAGCTCTTCACTCACACCCGACGCGAAGATGCGGTGGTCATCGACCACGAGCACGCGAATGTTCTCAGCCATGGCGTTGGTTGTCCTGTCTCTCAAGCACGAGTGATACTTCGCAGCCGCCGCCGATCGCGCCTCGCACGCTCGCGAAGCCACCGGCGCGGGCCATGCGTCCAAGGATAGACTCGCGCACTCCGAGACGCCCTTCAGGGATGGCACTCATGTCGAAGCCCTCGCCGCGATCACGCACGAAAACCTCGATGTTCTCGCCTGTCGCGTCGAGGAACACCTGCACCCCCACCTTGCCGTGTCGCGCGGCGTTGCTCGTGGCCTCGCGAAGGGCGAGAAGGAGTGGTTGATAGCCGTCCACGAACGGTGCATCGCCGACGCATACGACTTCGATCGGGACTTCGTGCGCGCGTTCCGCCTCTTCGGCGGTGCGGGTGACGGCCTCGCGAAGACTCTGCGGCGGAGCGGCCGCAGCCCGTGGCGTGGCGTAGGGCGGCGCGGAACCGGGGGTGATGTTCCCGTAGAGCCAGCGGCGGAGCTCTACTTCCTGCTGGCGCGCGAGATGTTTCATGCGCTCGGGAGGTGTGGACTCGCGCTGGATCACGGTGAGTGTTTGGAGCACCGAGTCGTGAAGGTGCGAGGCGATTTCTGCCTGGTGGTCTGCGAGTGCACGCTCGCGGGATTCCTCGCGCATGCCTGCCCACAGGCGTCGCGTCCAGGGCACGACGAGAATCGAAGCGAGGGCGAGTGAAAAGAGGGTCGCGGCGGCGGTGATCCCCATCGCGCGCACTCCGAGGAGAGCCCCGACGATCACGAGTGCGCCTCCCACGAGGAGGAGGCCGCCAACAACGACCGCGCCGGTCACGGCTAAGGGAAGGCTTGAGACCCTTCCCGTCCAGCGCGCCGTGTCGACGCTCGAGAGCGGCAGCGTGCCGAGGGCGATACCTGCCGCGAGGATGCCCGCACCGATCGCGAGGGGTGCCTGGATGTCGATATCTGGCAGGAGCGCCGGAAACACCCCGACGCTGACGATCGCGACGGAGGCCCCCACGATTCCTGCGAGGATCGCCCACCGCACGGCGGTGCCAAACGGCGTGTGGCCGCCCTCGAGAGGAAGCGCTGCCTGCCGAAGAGCAGGCTTGCCCCTGACGGGAGCGCTCGAGAGCTCGGCGAGAACTTCGCGTTCGTGCTCGCGGTCGAGCGGAAGGGCCCACCACGCGAGGACGTACACGAGCATGACGCTCCCACCAATGCCGAGGAGCGCGTAAAGGACCAGCGGTGTGAGGTCGAGAAGGAGGGTCGCGGGGAGCACGCACGCGAGTGCGAGACCGCCGAGCGCGAAGAACGTGCGCACGGCGGCGACCGGAATCCCCATGGCGTTCGCGAGGGCCGCGCACACGCCTGTGAGTTCCGCACCGACGCGCTCGCGTGTCCACGCGTGCGCGGTCGGTTGGAGGAGTTCACTCATGCGACCATAGTGACATGACATCCCCCTCGGCGCACCGCGAGCCTCCTCGCGATGCAGAGCGCACCGACCGCACGATCGCCGCGCTCGCGACCGCGCAGACGAACTCGGACGCGACGACGTTCGCGCTCCGCTATGGGCTTGCGCGTCGCCCCGGCGAGGGGCTCGCCGCAGGCGTGTGCACGGCTCTCGCGCACGCCTACGGGCTGCCCGTGAGGCTCGTGCGCATCTGGACGCTCGCGCTCGTGCTTCTCGGCCCCGGTCTCTTCGTGTATCTCGTTTTCTACCTTGCACTTCCGCGCCCCGAACGCGTTCGTGCACGCGGGGGAGTGGAGGTGCGCGCTGGTGCCGAGAACGCCCGCTACGACACCCCCGCGCGTGCGGTGATCCGCAGGCGACCTCAGCCGGGGGACCTCATCGTCGCACTCCTCGTACTTCCCGCCCTCGCTCTCGGTGTCGCGATCGTGTGGGCGTACATTGTGTATGCCCCGATCGTCCTCGCGTTCCTCGTCCCGATCTCGCTTGTGCTCGGCGTCATCGTCGTCTGGGGCGGTTGGCGCGTAAGCCGCGCCCGCACGACCTACCTGTTCATGCGTCTTGCGGAACAAGCCGGCATCATCGACGATCGCGAGGCGCTTCGCACACTCGCGCGGCTTCGAAGCGAAGCACCGGCTGCATGGGGCGCGGAAGGTGACCCCAGCAGCCCCGACTCGAACGATGCACGCGGCGCAGGCATGATCAGGGGGCGCACGGTCCTGTGGCTTTTCGCGGCCTTCGTTTTTCTTGGCGTCGCCGTTTTCTCCCTCGTCAGCTACCTCCCTGGCCTCTTCCCGGCACTTAACCCGAACGGGCCGCTTGAAGTCATCCCACGCGTGGGTGTCGGCGCCGCCGCCATCACGCTTGCCTGCGGCACGGTGCTCATCATCGCGGGAGCGCGAGGCAAGCGCAGCCGTCAGATTCTCGCGTTCGGGATCGCCTCTTTGCTCGTCTTCGCCGTGTCCGTGTCGTGGGTGCGCCTGACCGACTCACGCGGCAACGCCCCGATCTACATGAGCGTCGATGAGTTCCAACCCGGCTCCTACCTCGAGTGCACCGGCGGTGGCGTGCGCGAATGGTCGCGCCCCGTCGTGATCGACCTGAGTGAGCTTGGCGATCCCCCGACGGATGAAGAGGCGCGGGCCTCGTGGGCCGTGGCGAATGGCGAGCCGGATCCGCTCCTCGTGGACCTCTCGCTCACAATCGTGTGCAATCGCAGCGTCGGCAACATCACGGTCATCCTCCCCGAAGAGGACTGGCGCGTGAACTCGACCCTCGCCTCGACTCTCGGCACAACGACGAATTCGGAGGCAAAGGGGTATAGCCGCTGGGACCCGTCGCACGTCACCATCCAGATCGATGGCCGCACTATCTTCGGCGACGTCACCTACGTGCGGGAAGGAGCGAAAGCATGAGGCGCGATTCATTCACGTTTGCCGTCGGGGTCTTTCTCGTCGCCATGACCGTGTTCCTCGCTCTCGTGCTCATCCTCGGCGGTGCGATGCCCTCGTGGGTGACCGCGGCTGGCGTCATCGTGATCCTGTGCGTGTGCATGTTGCTCGGCTCGTTCGGGAAGTCTCACCCCGAAAGCGGCGAGGACGATCACGAAAGTGACCGTGACGCGCCAGCCTCGTGATACTTTTGGTCTCAAACGGCGTCGATCCGGCCATCACCGGGTAGCCGCGGGAAGAACGGCAAGCGTCGGGCTCTCACGCCCCCGCGCCGCCAAGTAGAACCCGCCGGGACCAGCCCGTCACAGCTGAGGAAAGAGTGAGCGCTAGGCGAAGCCCCGCGAGCCGCGCGCTAACCGAGGTGGTACCGCGCCCTCGTGCGTCCTCGGGCCCGAAGACTACACAGCTAGGTCGTGGCCCCAGGTCACGCATAAAGCCGAGGAGCGCGCATGGCATACCCCAAGAACGGTAAGAGCCTCACGAGTTCACCAAACCTCCCGAAGCTCGAGGACGAGGTGCTCGCCTTCTGGAAAGAGGACGACACATTCGCCGAATCCATTCGTCGCCGCGAGGGCGCCGAAGAGTTCGTGTTCTACGACGGCCCGCCGTTCGCGAACGGCCTGCCGCACTACGGCCACCTCCTCACCGGCTACGCGAAGGACGTCGTCCCGCGCTACCGCACCATGCGCGGCAACCTCGTGGAGCGCCGTTTCGGGTGGGACACCCACGGGCTTCCCGCCGAGCTCGCTGCGATGGAGGAACTTGGCCTCACCGAGAAGCGCGAAATCGAAGAGATGGGCGTGCAGGCATTCAACAATGCCGCGCGCGGCTCCGTGCTGACGTACGCGAACGAATGGATCGACTACGTCACGCGCCAGGCGCGCTGGGTCGATTTTGACAACGACTACAAGACGCTCGACGTGACGTTCATGGAGTCGGTGCTGTGGGCGTTCAAGCAGCTCTACGACAAGGACCGCGCGTACGAGGGCTACAAGGTTCTCCCGTACTGCTGGGTTGACCAGACCCCGCTGAGCTCCCACGAGCTGCGCATGGACGACGACGTGTACAAGGACCGCCAGGATGCCTCCGTCGTCGTGACGTTCCCGCTCACGGGCCAGAAGGCGGCCGAGCTCGCACTCGACGGCGTCAAGGCTCTCGCATGGACGACGACCCCGTGGACCCTCCCCACGAACTTCTCGCTCGCGGTGGGCCCGGAGGTCGAGTACGTGACGGTTCCGGCGGGCCCGAACGGAAGTTCCGACGGCACCCCCGCCGGTGGTGCGACCTACCTCCTCGCGAAGGATCTCGCCGGCGCGTTCGCGAAGGAACTCGGCTACGACGGTGAAGAGGACGTTCTCGCGGCTCTCGGCGAGCGTGTGTATGCCGGTTCCGAACTTGAATACGTCGAGTACACCCCGCTGTGGGACGTGTACGCACAGGACCGCGAAAAGTGGGGCCTCGAGAAGGCTTGGATCATCACTGTCGCCGACTACGTCTCGACGAGCGACGGTACGGGCATCGTGCACCAGGCAACCGCATACGGTGAGGACGACCAGAAAATCAACGCCGAATACGGCATCCCCGTGGTGGTGAGCGTCGACGAAGGCGCAAAGTTCCTCGAGACGTTCCGCGGGACTGCGCTCGATTCGATCGTGGGTCTGCAGGTGTTTGAGGCTAATCGCCCTCTCATCCGCCTTCTTCAGGCAGATGGCCGGCTCTTCCAGGAGAAGAGCTACGTGCACAGTTACCCGCACTGCTGGCGCTGCCGCAACCCCCTCATCTACAAGGCCGTCGGCTCGTGGTTCGTGAAGGTTGCAGATCAGCGCGAGCGGATGCTCGAACTGAACGAGGAGATCAACTGGGTTCCCGGCAACGTGAAGCACGGCCAGTTCGGAAAGTGGCTCGAAGGCGCACGCGACTGGGCAATCTCTCGCAACCGCTACTGGGGTACGCCCATTCCCGTGTGGAAGAGCGATGACCCGAACTACCCGCGCATCGAGGTGTACGGCTCGCTCGCGGAGATCGAGGAAGCCTTCGGTGAGCTTCCGCGCGACGAGAACGGCGAGGTGAACCTCCACCGTCCGTACATCGATAACCTCACGCGCCCCAACCCCGACGACCCGACGGGCAAGTCAACCATGCGGCGCATCGAGGACATTTTCGACGTGTGGTTCGACTCGGGCTCGATGCCGTTCGCGCAAGTGCACTACCCCTTCGACAACGAAGAGTGGTTTGACTCGCACAACCCTGCCGACTTCATCGTCGAATACATCGGGCAGACCCGCGGCTGGTTCTACGTCATGCACGTGCTCTCAACCGCACTGTTCGATCGCCCGGCCTTCAAGAACGTCATCTGCCACGGCATCGTCCTTGGCGACGACGGCAACAAAATGTCGAAGTCGCTCAGGAACTACCCGGACGTGCGCGAAATGTACGATTCGTACGGCGCGGACGCGATGCGCTGGTTCCTCATGAATTCGCCGATTTTGCGCGGCGGCAACCTCGTGGTCGCGGAAAGCAACATTCGCGATGCGGTTCGCACGGCCGTTCTTCCGCTGTGGAATACCTGGTACTTCCTCGCTCTATACGCGAATGCGGCGGGGGAGAAGGATTCCGACGGTAAGCCGACCGGCTACGAGGCCAAGGTTCGCTATGACTCCGAGGACGTCATGGATCGCTACCTGCTTGCGCGTACGGGGCAACTCGTTCGCGAGGCGCAGGACTGCCTCGACGAGTTGCGGATTGCTGATGCCGGTGAAGCGATCGCCCAGTACCTGGATGCACTCACGAACTGGTACGTGCGCCGTTCCCGCGAGCGTTTCTGGGAGGGCGATGAAGCCGCGATCGACACGCTTTACACGTGCCTCGAGACCCTCGTGAGGGTTGCCGCGCCTCTGCTTCCGCTCGTGACCGAGGAAATTTACCGTGAGCTCACGGGTGAGCGGAGCGTGCACCTCACCGATTGGCCCGATGCTTCCCTGTTCCCCGCGGATGACGCGCTCGTCGAGGAGATGGACGCCGTGCGCCAGGTGTGTTCGCAGGGCAACGCGCTGCGCAAGAAGGAGGGCTTGCGTGCCCGCCTCCCGCTCGCGGAGCTGACCGTCGTGGCGGTCGATGCTGCACGCCTCGAGCCGTTCACCGACATCATCCGCGATGAGCTCAATGTCAAGGCCGTGCGGTTGCTCGATGTCGCGAGCGAGGAGGCCGGAAAGATGGGCGTCGAGCAGCGCTTGAGCGTGAATGCCCGCGTCGCTGGCCCGCGCCTCGGTAAGGACGTGCAGCGTGCGATCAAGGGCGCGAAGAGCGGCGACTGGAGCGTCGCCGAGGACGGCACCGTCACCTCGGGCGGCCTCGACCTCGTCGAGGGCGAGTACACGCTCGACCTTGTCGCGGGCGATAGCTCGGATGCGGAAGGCCGCTCAATCGGGGTTCTGCGCGGTGGTGACTTCATCGTTCTCGACACTCGCGTGAGCCCCGAGCTTGAGGCGGAGGGCCTCGCGCGTGACGTCGTGCGTGTGGTGCAGTCCGCTCGCCGCGAGGCAGGCTTCGAGGTTTCGGACCGCATTTCGCTCGCGGTTGCGGGATCCGAAAGTGTTCTCGAGGCCGTGCGTGCGTTCGAGACCCTCGTTTGCCACGAGGTTCTCGCCACGAGCGTTGCGTATAGCGAGGGTGCGCTCGCGGGCGCCGACTTCGAGACGACCGAGAAGGTCACCGGGGCGAGCGTTACCGTTCAGGTGAAGCGCGCTTAACGCCACTTGTCGAGAAGGTCATCCGGTGGCGGGGGAGTCGAGCGGTCGATTCCCCCGTCATCGTTTGTGCCGCCGGGCTCGATGGCGGTTGCGGGCTCACGAACGAACTGGACGTTTATGTCTTCGACGAGCGTGAGGCCTTCGCCCATGTAGAGGCCGTCGATGTCGCCCTTGACTTCGAGCAGGTCGGAATTGAGTTCCTGCTGCGCGAGGAGCGTTGGGTAATAGCCGTAGTGCGGGTCGATCGAGCCGTCGGGTAGGCGCCGAAGCGAGTCGTGAACGGCCCTCAGATCGTAGCCCGGCCACTTCACTTCCGCCGGCGCTTGCCCCGGTTGGAAAAAGGAGATTCCTGTGTTGAAACCCGCGTCGTGGTCCGTCGCGGGGGTGAGATCAATGTTGGTGACTTGCGGTGAGTGCGGACCGTTGAGTCCACCGAGATCGAGGAGTGGAACAGGGTCGACCGTGAAGGAGATTCCCGCTTGTGAGGGGCCACCAAGAATGGTGTCCGCGTAGGGTCGCAGCCCCTGCTTGTGCGCGATCGCGAAGACCTTGGTGTTCGATTGCGCGGGAATGTAGGCGTCCACGGGAGAACCAAAGGTGACGATATCCGTGACGTTGTAGCCGTCTTCGCCATTGAAGTCATGTTTTGAGGAGAGCGAGACTGCTGCGAGGCCTCCCTGGGAGTGTCCAACGAGCATGAGGTTTGCGCCTTTGGGAACGCCCGCGGCTTCGAGCGCAGCGCGCGCGTTCTTCATCGTCGTGACGTCCATGCCCGCCATCATCCCCAGGTTTGAGGCCCAGTCGCGCGAGTTACCGGCGGTTCCATCCCACGCCTTTTCCGTGCCCATACCGATCTGGGTGGGAGGCATGTACATCACGTAGGTTTCTTCTCCCGTCGAGGTGCGAAAGTGCTGTACACGATAGTTTTCGCGGTCTTCGCCCGCGTCGCGTGCGTGGCGTGCCTCCTCGGTGAAGTAGAGCAAGTCCGCGAGTGTGCGCGGTGGGTGCGAATCCTTGTAGTCGCTGATGCTCACGAGCGTGCTTTGTTCGGTCGTCGGGGTGACCGTGAACCGAGGGTTGTGGAAGTGTTTCCTGCCGAGCGCGCTGGCATAGTCGATGGTCTCGAGCGCGATTTTGCCGATCTCGTGGTTGAACGTGTGGGTATTGGGCCTTCCCACTGCTCGAACGCGCTTGGAGCCGCGGCCAAACAGGTTCCTCATCCCATGAGCGATACCCGCGAGAGCGGTGATCCCGAGTACCTGCGCACGTGTCGCCTCTGCGAGACCTAGGGCGGACGCCGAACCGGCGCCTCCGCTCGCGGCGTCGCTCGCGTGCGACGCCGCATCCTGCTCGAGCGCATTGCTCTCGAGCGCGTGTGCAAGTGCGAAAAGCTGCTTCACGGCCTCGTGCATTCCGGGTGCAACGATGCTCGAAACGCGCGCGCGGAAGGCTTCGGCATCCGCGCCCTCCCACGGGACTGCCCCCGCTTCGTCTTTCACGCGAGTCGCATCCGCGGTGAGTCGTCCCGCAAGGTCGTTGAGAGCGCGCGCAGAGTTACGCGCCTGCTCGGTATCCATGCCTAGAAAATCGCCCACGCCCTACCCCTTTGCGCTTCCCGTGAACCGCGGCGACCCCTGTGACCGCGTGCTCAACTTGAGAGTAGGCAACCGTCGGACTCCACGCGTGCGCGCCGTGGCGTCTGGGGGCGGCCGTGAGGTGTGGAGCACGAGCCGCGCCCTGGGCGGCCCTCGCGGATCCCCTCCCCGGCAAGGCCGCACTACACTGAAACCCACGTATCACCGGCGCGAAAGGCAGAGTGAAGCAGTACATGGCACGGCCAGGCGGCATCGAGCACAGCGAAGCGTTCACGAGGGCGTGGACGGATCTGCAATCGCGCGCCCCCGAAAACGAGATCGAGCCGAGCCTCACACGCATAGCGCGCCTCCTCGAGCTCATGGGGCATCCCGAACGCGCATACCGCACCTTCCACATCGCGGGCACGAACGGGAAAACATCGACCGCGCGCATCGCCGAAGCGCTCCTTATCGAGGCGGGCCTTCGCACGGGAAGACTCACGAGCCCACATATGCACACGCCCACCGAACGTATTGCGCTTGATGGGCAGCCCATCAGCGAAGAGGGCTTCGTCCAGGCGTACGAAGACGTGCTCCCTTTCGCCGAGGTCGTCGACCGTGAATTCGCCGAGACTGGCGTGCGAATCAGCATGTTCGAATTCCTCACGGCCATGCAGTTCCAAGCATTCGCGAGTGCGCCGGTCGACGTCGCGATCGTCGAGGTGGGCCTCGGGGGCCGCTGGGACGCGACGAATGTCATCGATCCCGACGTCACCGTGATCACCCCGATCGCTTTCGATCACCAGGACTACCTCGGGGAGACGATCGAGGAGATCGCCGGGGAGAAAGCGGGAATCCTCAAGGAAGGTGCGCTCGCGGTGATTGCCGCGCAGCAGTTCTCCGGCGCGCTCGACGTGCTTAAGAATCGCTGCGCCGAGCTCGGCGTGACCGCCGCAATTGAAGGGGAGCAGATCGGCGTGCTCGATCGCGTACCCGCGGTCGGCGGGCAGATGATCGCGGTGCAGTCGATCGCCGCGCGCTACGAAGAGGTCTTTGTTCCGCTTCTGGGCGCCCACCAGGCACACAACGCGCTTCTCGCGATCGCAGCGGCGGAGGCGCTCCTCACGGGTGGTGATGCCCCACTTGACGGCGATCTCGTCCGCGCGGGCCTCGAGCGCGTGACATCCCCGGGTCGCGCCGAAGTCGTGCGCCAGGCCCCGACAATCCTCGTCGATGCCGCCCACAACCCAGCGGGAGCCGAGGTTCTCGTCGAAACCGTGCGAGAGAGCTTCCGGTTTACACGCACCGTGGGGATCGTGGGCATTCTCAAGGAGAAAGACGCGAGCGAGATCCTCGCGATCCTCGAACCGCTCTTCGACATCGTCGTCATTACCGAGAGCACGTCGCCGCGCGCAATCCCCACGGACCTGCTCGCGATGGAGGCGCGCGACATCTTCGGGGACGAGGACCGCGTCATTGAGCAGGCGAGCCTGCCCGATGCGATCCAAGCCGCCGTTGATGCAGCCGAGCAGGAAGGCGACGATTTCGCAGGCATCGTTGCGACCGGCTCCATCACTCTCGCGGCAGAAGTGCGCCAGCTCCTGGGGCGCGTGGGGAAGTGAGCGGCATGGATATCACCCCCTCGACCCGCAAGTCCGGCGCGCAGCGGATGCTGTGTGCGACGACCCTCGCGTGCGAAGGCTTCGTGGCCCTTTTTGCCGGCCTCGTCGCCCACGGTCTCGCCCCCGATACTCGGCTCGCAAGCTGGATTCTTTCGCTCTCGTTGCTCGCGGCCATGATCGTCGCGGCGAGGCTGCTCTCATCGTCACAGGCATGGCCGTATTGGCTCGGCCTTGCACTCCAGGTCCCGTTTATCCTGCTCGGGCTTTTCGTCCCCGCGATGTACGTCGTCGGTCTGCTTTTTGCGCTGCTGTACTGGCTCGGCGTCGTCAAAGGGCGCCAGCTTGACCGCGAGAAAGATGCGATCGATCGGCGCGTTCTAGGAGAGGACACCGAGGCACGCTAGGGTGAGATGCATGACACAAGAACGCACGCTCATTCTCCTTAAACCCGATGCCGTAAAGCGCCAGCTTCGCGGCGAGATCATCCGCCGCATCGAGCAAAAGGGCTACGAGATTCTCGCGCTCGACCAGCGCGCTGCGAGCCTCGAGGAGCTCACAGCGCACTACGCCGAGCACGAGGGCAAGCCATTCTTCCCGCCCATGCTCGACTTCATGAGTTCGGGTCCGCTTGTTGCGCTGGTTGTCGCGGGGGAGGAGTGCATCGCGGGGATGCGCACGCTCATGGGGGCGACAAAGCCGACGGAGGCCGCCCCCGGCACGATCCGCGGTGACCTGGGTCGCGCCTGGGAAAAGCCCGTGATTGAGAATCTCATCCACGGTTCGGATTCGCCCGAATCGGCCGCGCGCGAGATCGCTATTTGGTTCCCGGCTCTCTCGGCGTGACGCGCGCGTGAGGTCGAGGCTTCGTACGGGATTCGCTATCGCGAAGAACACACGTAGATTCAGGACTCACGGCCTTCGCTCGCGATCTTTCGAGTAAAGGTGAGGTAAAATTTCAGGTATGGAATCTGTCATCCTCTTCATGCTTGTGGCCGTCGCACTGGCCGCGGGGCTCATCGCCGTCGTTGTGATGTCGCAGAAGAAGTCGGGCAATCTTCCCTCGCGTTCAAAGGGCTCGCCGAAGTCAGTGAGCCGTACCCCCTCGGCGTCAATGCGCGCGAGCGTGCCCGTTCAAGCCTGGCCCCTGCGTGAGCGTGAAGGGCGCAGCGCCGCATCGCGCACGGATCGTGACTCATCAAATACCGATCAAGCCGGAGCAGAGAGCGAGCCGTTGCGTCTCGCTTCATGAGGTGCTGCACGCGCATCGTCTCACCACAGCCACGCCCGCGATTGCGCGGGCGTTTTCGTACACTAGCGAGGAAGTCTTTGCCGCGCGCCCTCACGTGCGTGGCTGGTTAAGGGAGGGCTAATGGACTTAAACGAACTGATATTGACCCTCGTCGCAAGCGGCGGCGGTGTCGCCGTTATCGCGGCGGGGTTGTGGGCGCTCACGCGGCCGTCGGGAAGTGACACCGACGGCAAAGAGGCGCCGGAGAAAGACGCCAAGGGCGAGCGCAAGGAAGCCGCAAAGCCGGAGCGTCCCGCCGCCCCCACGTGGGGGGAGTCGCTTTCGGCGCCTGCTAAGAAACCCGCGCGCGAAGCGGGAAGCGAAGAGGAGGAGGGGGCCGACGCCTCTCAGGCTCCCGTCGACGCCGAAGTGCCGCACGAGGGCGGCGTGCAGGCGTCGGACACAGCCGAGGCCACCCCTGCCGCGCCCGTGGCGCCCGCTGAACCCGTTGAACCGGTCGAGCCCGTCGCGCCGGTCGAACCCGTTGAAACTGCTGAGCCGGTCGACCCCGTCGAACCCGTCGAGCCCGCCGAGCCGGTTGCTCCGGCCGAGGAAGTCGAGCAGGCGGACGTCGAAGCCGAGCCGCACGCCCCCGTCGAGACGCCTGAGCCGACCGCCGATCGCATGGTGCGCCTTCGCGCGCGTCTCCAGCGCTCCGGATCGATTGGCCGAGGAATCCTCGCGCTGCTCACGAGCGGCGATATCGACATGGACACGTGGGACGAGATCGAGGAAACCCTCCTCATGGCCGACCTCGGCCCCGATGCGACCGACGAACTGATGGAGGCGCTGCGCGATCGTGTGCAGGTGCTCGGCACGAAGGACCCCGACGCGGTCCGCGAGATTCTGCGTGAAGAACTCGTCAAGCTCGTCAACCCCGGCCTCGACCGTCGACTCGCGGCGAGCGCGATCGAGGCGCCCGACGGCTCGATGGTGCCGAGCGTCGTCATGATGGTCGGCGTCAACGGCACCGGAAAGACGACGACGACCGGTAAGTTCGGCCGCGTCCTCATCGCCGAAGGCCGCACCGTACTCTTTGGGGCTGCCGATACATTCCGTGCCGCAGCTGCCGAGCAGCTCCAGACGTGGGGCGAGCGCGTGGGCGTCACAACCGTGCGCAGCGAACGCGAAAACGCCGATCCGGCCTCGGTCGCCTTCGACGCTGTTCAGGCCGGCATCGACCAGGGTGTCGATGTCGTCGTGATCGATACGGCCGGTCGCCTCCAGAACAAGAAGGGGCTCATGGACGAACTCGGCAAGATTCGCCGCGTCGCCTCGAAGGCCCTCAAGGGGGCCGAGATCCAGGAGGTCATCCTCGTCCTTGACGCGACGACCGGCCAGAACGGCATGCAGCAGGCGCGCGTGTTCGCTGAGGCCGTGAACGTCACGGGCATCGCGCTCACGAAGCTCGACGGCACCGCGAAGGGTGGCATCGTCGTCAACGTCCAGCGCGAGCTCGGCGTGCCCGTGAAGCTTGTGGGTCTCGGTGAAGGCATGGACGACCTCACGCCGTTCGACCCGTACGGGTTCGTGGACGCGCTCCTCGAGTAGTTCCCCTCACCTCTTTCGCGCGAGCCGGAGAGCATCGACCCCCGTTACAATGGGTGCGCTCCGGCTCGCGGGGTGCGCCCCCACGGGTGCGCGCCGTCACCTCGCTCGCCGCCCCAAGTTTCCCGAGGCTATTTTTTCGTGTTTGACAATCTTTCCGATCGCATTAGTAAGACCCTCAAGGGCCTGCGTGGCCAGGGCCGCCTCACTGAGGCCGATATCGACAAGACCGTGCGTGAGATCCGCCGCGCACTGCTTGACGCGGACGTCGCGGTCCCCGTCGTTCGGCAGTTTGCCGCGCGCGTGCGCGAGCGCGCCCTCGGCGCAGAAGTCTCGAAGGCGCTGAACCCCGCGCAGCAGGTCGTCAAGATCGTCCACGCTGAGCTCGTCGAGGTTCTCGGCGGTGCGACCGGCCAGCTCCAGTTCGCGAAGAACCCGCCAACCGTGATCATGCTCGCGGGCCTCCAGGGCGCCGGTAAAACGACACTTGCCGGCAAGCTTGCCAAGTACCTCAAGGACGAGGGCCACACGCCGCTGCTCGTTGCGTCCGACCTCCAGCGCCCCAATGCCGTCAACCAGCTCCAGATCGTCGGTGAGCGGGCGGGCGTCAAGGTGTTCGCCCCCGAGCCCGGCAATGGCGTGGGGGACCCTGTTGTCGTTGCCCTCGACGGTGTCGCGACGGCGGCGCACGAGCAGTACGACGTTGTGATTGTTGATACCGCGGGCCGCCTCGGCATCGACGAAGAAATGATGCAGCAGGCGCGGGATATCCGCGATGCCGTCAACCCCGACAACACCCTTTTTGTCGTCGACGCGATGATCGGCCAGGATGCCGCGCGCGTCGCTGAAGCGTTCCGCGACGGCGTGGGCTTCACGGGCGTGGTGCTGTCGAAACTCGACGGCGATGCACGCGGTGGCGCGGCCCTCTCCATCACGGGCATCACCGACCGCCCGATTCTCTTCGCCTCGACCGGTGAGGCACTCGGTGATTTCGAGCGGTTCCACCCGGACCGCATGGCGAGCCGCATCCTCGATATGGGCGACGTGCTTACCCTCATCGAGCAGGCTGAAAAGCGCATGGACCGCGAGGAAGCCGAGAAGGTCGCCTCGAAGCTCGCGCAGGGCGAAGAATTCAACCTCAACGACTTCATGTCGATGCTTCAGCAGATCAAGTCGATGGGCTCGATGAAGAAGATGCTCGGCATGATGCCGAACATGCGCCAGTACAAGCAGGCGATCGATCAGTTCGACGATTCGATGATCACGCGTATCGAAGCAATGGTGCAGTCCATGACGCCGTTCGAGCGCGCGAACCCCAAAGAGATCAACGGCACACGCCGAGCACGCATCGCAAAGGGCTCCGGCACGACCGTGACCGAAGTGAATCGTCTGCTCGATCAGTTCAAGCAGATGCAAAAGATGATGGGCTCGGTGGGCAAGGGCCTGGCCGGCGGCGGTGGTTTCGGGGCGCCGGGCATGGGATTTGGCAAGAAATCCCGCGGACGCATGCAGTCCCCGAAGAAAAACAAAAAGAAGTCCCGTTCGGGCAACCCTGCGAAGCGCGCAGCCGAAGAAAAGGCGTGGGCGGAGCAGCAGGCCCAGAAGAAGGGTTCGGCCTTCGGCGGCGCGGGCGCGTTTGGAGGGGTGGGGAATTCCGCCGACGCCAGCGCCGACTTGTCGAACCTCGACATGAATCAGCTTCCGCCAGAACTTCGCAAGATGCTCGGAAAGTAGCCGATGTCCACCGTCACGACCGGTAGCCTTCCCGCTCTCACCTCGGGACTTCGATTCCCCACGTCGAGGCGTGGCGCGCGCTACTGCATCGATAACGTCGATCGTTTCCTCGACACCTTGGATGAGGAACTCGTGCTCACTGAGGGAGACGTCGAGCGCTCGCTCGCTCTCGCCGAGCGTATCGAGGCGCAGTCGTTCCCGCGCGTCGGGCTTATGCGTGAGGGCTACCAGGCAGCCGTCGTGGACGAAGCCCTCGAAGCGGTCGTGCGTGAACTGCGGGCCGATCCGCTCAGCGATCACAATGCTCTCGTGATTTGCGTGGATGACTTTCTTGCGGCGCATCAGCCACTGACGTGGGCCGACGCGCAGGCCGGCGCCGTTGGTGGAACCGTGAGGCTGTACGAACGCTCGAGCGTGGAAAAGGCCTTCGCTGACTTTCGCGCGATCGCTACGGCCGGCGATACGCACGAGACGCATCGCAAGCTCAGGCAGTTCCGCAAAGAGCTCACGCTCGCGCGACTCGGCGATTGGGAGAGCGGGGCAGGTGCCGACGGCGAGGGCTATCCCGCGTTCGCCGTCGATCGGTTCTTTGCGCTCAGTATTTCCGACCATTGCTCGGCGCCGCTGTCTGGCGAGTAACGGCGGAGGCGCAGCGGCCGTCGGATCCTTAACTGTGCCCGGTGGCACACGCTGCGGCCTTTCGCTGAGGGGCCGGTTTCGGGCATAATTGACCCTTGTATGTGCCCGCTCCGGAGCCCTCTACCCGGCCGGGCACGTCCAGCCGAGGAAAGCGCAGCTTATGTTGACCCCACGGGCGGCGCGATTCTCACCCATTCTTACGCAGAAGGAGAGACAGCCTCGTGGCCGTCAAGATTCGTCTAAAGCGCATGGGCAAGGTCCATGCACCGGTTTACCGCATCGTTGTTGTTGACTCGCGCAAGAAGCGCGATGGCGCCGTGATCGAAGAGATCGGCAAGTACAACCCGAACGAGCAGCCCTCGTTCATGGAAGTCGACTCGGAGCGCGCGCAGTACTGGCTCGGCGTGGGTGCCCAGCCCAGCGACCAGGTCGCCGCGATCCTCAAGGTCACCGGTGAGTGGGCAAAGTTCAAGGGTGAAGAGGGCACCGAAGGCACCCTCAAGGCCAAGGAAGCAAAGGTGAGCGCCGAGGAGCGCATCGCCGCCGCTGACAAGGCCGCCGCTGAAAAGCGCGAAGAGGTCAAGGCCGCCAAGGAAAAGGCTGAGGCCGAAGCCGCCGCTGAGAAGGAAGCCGCTGAGGCTGCCGAGAACGCCGAGTCCTCCGAGGAGTCGGCTGAGGGTGCCGAGGCCGAGACTTCCGAAGAGACCACCGAAGAGGCCTGAGCATGAGTGCCCGCGCCGAAGCTCTCGCGCACCTCGTGTGCGGGATCGTCGACAACCCCGATGACGTGCGCGTCAAGGAAAAGTCGACCCGCCGGGGGCCGCTGCTCGAAGTGCGCGTTCACCCCGATGATCTCGGGCGCGTGATCGGGCGTTCGGGTCGCACGGCCCGGGCGCTGCGCACCGTGACCACGGCACTGTCCAACGACGACATTCGCGTGGACATCGTGGACACCGACAAGCGCTAACGGTGACAACGCACCTTGAGGCGGCAGCAACGCTACAGTGTGGCGCGGCTGCCGCCTTTCCTTATGAGACCCGTGAGTGAGGATTCCATGAAGCTCTCCCGCATTCTTCGCCCGCTCGCTGCCTTCGGCGCAGCGGGACTTCTGGCGCTCGGCGCTGCCGGGTGCGACGCAATCGGCTCGACAGGCGGTGAGCCCTCGGGTGGTGGCACCGTAGAGGTCACGACGATAAAGAAGAAGCCCCAGGTCGATCCCGCGACCGAGTACGCGTGCACCCAGTTCTTTGGCGACCCAGATTACGTCTCGCCCGAGTACTTCCAGGCGATTGCCATGGGGGCGAGTGCCCTTGAGATCGGCGGTACGAACGAGTACATGTTCCAGACTGCCGCCGAGGATGTGCGTGGGACGTTTGCCGAATCCACCGAGGATGTTAAGGGTGCGGCCGGCAAGGTCGCCGACTGGATCGAAACTGAATCCGCGAAGGGGAAGGACGCCGATACCGAAGCCTTCAAGGGAGTGCTCGAGGGTCTCGCATCGGCGTGCGCGCCGATGTCGGTGCACGCGACGTGGGCGAGCGGTGGCGGTGAGAAGGGCAAGAAACCCGCAAAACTCGTGTGTGCTGAGCTTGCGACAAAGCCGCAGCTGTTCACCGAATACCGCAACGGCAACGTTTTCACCTCGAACTCCTTTAAAGCCATTGGTTTTCGCGGCAAGTATGTTCCGAAGTCCGATCGTGCAAAGGTCCAGAACCTCAGCGACATTCTCCAGGACGAGATCGATAACGTCGATGACGAGGGCGTGAAGAAGGCCCTCACCGAGGTCCAGAAACCGTTCCAAAAAGTTCTTGACGGAGATCCGAACTCTTCTGGCTCGCGTGCGACTCTCGATGGTTTCGGCGCGGCGTGCGAGGCAGCGGGATACGAAGGCGCCGTTGACCTCCCGAGCGAGGACCCGGGCGAGAGCGGCGAGGGCGGCGGAGGTGAGCTTGCCGGTGAGTGACAACGTGACGGTAGTCGTGGGCACAATCGGCAAGGCTCACGGTCTCAAGGGCGAGGTGTCGCTCATCGTACGCACCGATATTCCCGAAGAGCGCCTCGTGAAGGGTGCCCGTTTCGACGTTGACGGGGGCGAGGGAACGCCCCAACAGCTCACGCTCGCCGCGACGCGCACACAGCAAGGGCGGTGGTACGTGAAGTTCGCCGAGATCCACGATCGCACGGCGGCAGAGGGGCTTCGCG
Organism: Dermabacter sp. HMSC08H10; assembly: GCF_001807585.1. NCBI lineage: Bacteria > Bacillati > Actinomycetota > Actinomycetes > Micrococcales > Dermabacteraceae > Dermabacter > Dermabacter sp. HMSC08H10. The sequence continues at coordinate 119,768 of NZ_KV789425.1, read as the reverse complement.
GCGCAGATCTGGTACTCGAGCTGGATCGCGACGAGGAGTTTGAAGAGGATCCCGATGCGTGGTACCCGGAGGAACTCAAGGGGCTTGAAGTCCGTACGGACGATGGCCGAGTGCTCGGCACCGTGATCGGGCTCGATCACTATCCCGCGCAGGACCTGTTGATCGTGCGGGCGGTGGATGGCCGGCGCGTCATGCTTCCGTTCGTCGAGGAGCTCGTGCCCGAAGTCGACATTGAGGGCGGGTTCGTGGTTGCGGATCCTCCCGGCGGTCTCTTCGATCCCGAGAACGCGCTGAGCGAGCGCGATGGTGCGAAGGGCTAGCGTCTCGTGCGTATCGACGTCATCACGATTTTTCCCGAATACCTCGCCCCGCTCGAGCTTTCCCTCATCGGCAAGGCCCGCAAGGACGGGCTCATCGATGTGCACCTGCACAACTTGCGCGATTACACGCACGATCGTCACCGCACAGTCGATGACACGCCCGTGGGTGGCGGGGCCGGCATGGTGATGAAGCCCGAGCCGTGGGCTGAAGCGTTTGCGGATGTGCTCGCCTCGGGGAAGGGGGAGTCCGACGATCGCTCCGCTTCACCGCTCGTTATTTTCCCGAACCCGGCGGGCGAACCGTTTACGCAGCGGGCTGCGGAACAGCGGGCCGAGGAGCCGTGGCTTATTTTCGCGTGCGGCCGCTACGAAGGGATCGACGAGCGCGTTTATGAGTACCTCGCCGATCAAGGCGTGCGCGTTGCGCTCAGCTCACTCGGTGATTATGTGCTCAACGGTGGCGAGGTTGCGGTTCTCGCGATGACCGAGGCGATCGTGCGGCTCGTGCCGGGGGTCGTGGGCAATCCCGAATCGATCGTCGAGGAGTCTCACACGAGCGGGCTGCTCGAGTACCCGCTCTATACAAAGCCCGCGCGTTGGACCTCGCCCGATGGCGTACAGCGCGACGTGCCCGAAGTGCTGCTCAGCGGCCACCACGCGCGCATCCAAAAGTGGCGCCGCGAACGTTCACTCGAGCGCACTGCCGAGCGCAGGCCAGATCTGCTCGAGGGGCGCGAGTAGCCCGCTAGCGCCCTCTTAGTCTTCGCCTCGTTCCTGGTCCTTCGGGTGGTCCTGGGCTCCGAGATGACGCACGAGGCGCCTTGTTGTGAAGGGCCAATAGAAGGCCGCGAAGGCAATGGCGATGAAGCCAAACGCGCATCCAATGTCGAGGAAAACGCGCTGAGGCAAGCTCCCCGCCATAAGGGCATGGCCAGCGCACGCGAGTGCGGCAAGGATTGCGAGCACGCCGAAGCCCACAAGAACGGCGTTGACGGGCTTGACTTTCGAGTGATGGTCGCGTGCAACCGCCGCTGACTCAGGCGTTGTTGCCACGTGCCCTTCCTCGACCGCTTGGAGGACGCCGTGGCGCCTCCCCGGCACGAAGTGAATAACGAGCCCCGCAATCACGAGTGCGAGCGCGATGGCGAGCCCCACGATCATTGAGCGGGCGGGGTCGTCGCCAGTCCAGGGAAGGAGCGCGAGCGCCCAAAACAGCGCGGCGGGTGCGAGGAGCACGAGGAGGAACGAGACGAGGTTCGAGACGTGCTCCTTCGTGGAGTGCTTAACGAAGGTGGTTGCTTCCGCGTGAGTGAGGCCGCTGCTCGTGATGGCCCGGTGCGACCGGGTAGCGTCGGTGGTTTCTTGGTTGTCGTGCGCGTTCACGGTGCTCCTTTCGTGCGAGCAACCTCGCACTCTCCTTCACGGGACATCCTATTGCGTGCCTCTTGGAGCAGTGGCAAAATGGATGACCGTGCGTGTTGCGCCGTGACCTGCCTCGGGGGGTTGCGGCACGAGGCAACAGGGCAGATCCGTCGCCACGGGAATGGCGGCCAGAGGCCCGGCACATGTGAATGATTCATAGACGCCCTCGGTGGGTCTGACCCGCCGCCAGGGGGTAAAACATTCGCCGTCCGACCCGGGGCGGGAGGCAGGAGAAAACTTATGCAGAAGTTCGATGAACTCGATGCGGCGCACCTCAAGAGCGACGTTCCCGATTTCCGCGCTGGCGACAACGTCAAGGTGCACGTGAAGGTTGTTGAAGGTAACCGCTCGCGTATCCAGGTGTTCCAGGGCTACGTCATCGCTCGCAAGGGCGGCGGCATCAAGGAAACCTTCCGCGTCCGCAAGGTCTCGTTCGGCGTCGGCGTCGAGCGTGTCTTCCCGGTTCACGCTCCGACGGTCGAGAAGATCGAGGTCGTTTCTCGCGGTGACGTTCGCCGTGCGAAGCTCTACTACCTTCGTGGCCTCACCGGCAAGAAGGCCCGCATCCGCGAGAAGCGCGAACACTCCTGATTCGCGCCTTGCGCTCTCAATCGCAGCCGCGGCGATCGCTCCTCGTGTGGGTGATCGCCGCGGTTTTATGCGTCGTACTTCTCGCCGTGCTTGGTGTGCGACATTTCGTTGTGACGACCTACCACGTGCCGAGTGGGTCAATGGCGCCGACGCTCAACGCGGGGGAGTACATCGTCGTGGATCGCACGAGCCGAGGTACGGCGCGTCGTGGTGACGTCGTGGTGTTCGACGGTAAGGGGTATTTCGGCGGAGCGTCACAGTATTGGGTGAAGCGTGTGATCGGCGTCGGCGGCGATCGCGTGCGCTGCTGCACCGACGAAGGCCAGCTCGAGGTGAACGGTCGCCCGCTCGAGGAGCCCTATCTTCCCGATTCCCTCACGCGTGCGAGCGCGGTCGATTTTGATGTCGCGGTGCCCGAGGGGCACATGTTCCTTCTCGGCGACAGCCGCGATCACTCATCCGATTCGCGCAATCACCTCGGTGATCCCGGTGGAGGCATGGTTCCCGTTTCACGTACGCAAGGGCGCGTAACGCGTGTCGTGTGGCCGCTTTCCGATGGGCGCGAGATCTCCCACTAGACTGGATCCGATGTCTGAGCTCGAGCCCCCTGCCCCCGCGGTCCCCGAACCGCGCGAATCGTCGACCGCACCGGATCCCGCCGATCCGAGTGGGGATTCGTCGCGCCGTGCCGGCGCCAGGGCCCACGCGAAAAAGAGCGGAGTGCTCAGCTCGGTTCTTGATTGGACGGTCACCATTGTCATCGCACTCATCGTTGCTGTGCTGATCAAGACTTTCCTCGTGCAGTCGTTCTTCATCCCGTCGGCGTCGATGCACCCGACCCTCATGGAAGACGACAAGATCCTCGTCTCGAAGCTTCATCCGGGAGTTCTCGACCTGCACCGTGGCGATGTCATCGTGTTTCAAGACCCGGGTAACTGGGTGGGAGGCAACCACGATCGCCCGCTCACAGCCGGACAGCAGGCCTCCAAAGCCCTCAGCTACGTGGGGCTCGCCCCGGACCCGACAGAAAATCACCTCGTGAAGCGCCTCATCGGTGTGGGCGGTGACCACATCGTGTGCAAGGAACGCGGCGGCCCGATGAGCGTTAACGGTGTGGAGCTCGACGAAACCTACATCGTTCCCGGTAACGGTGCGTGCCAGGTGTCGTTCGACGTCACGGTCCCCGAGGGCAAACTGTGGGTCATGGGGGACAACCGCTTCAATAGCGCCGACTCCTCCGAGCATTACGCGCGTGGCGAGGACCCGTTCGTCGACGAATCGAAGGTAGCGGGCAAAGCCGTCTTGCTCTTCCTCCCGTTCGAGCACTGGAGCACCCTCAAGGACGGCGAGAAGGTGTTCGAGAAACTGAACAACGCCGAGAGCGCGGCAAGCATCGGCCCCACGCGGTCGAGGGATCTGTCGCCCCTCGCGCTCGCCGCGTAAGGCCCGCGTGACGCGAATGCCACGTCCCCCCGCGACTGCCGAGCGCGAGCTTTTTCTTGCGAGTGCATTTCTTGCCGCACACCCTGAGGCCTCGTCGTGCGCGGTCATTGGGCTCGACGAAGTGGGTCGCGGGGCTCTCGCCGGCCCGGTCGCGGTGGGCGCGTTCGCGGTGAGGTGCGAGCGGGGTGAGGATCCGGTTCCGACGCTTGCCGAGCTACCGTCGGGCCTCAAAGACTCCAAGCTGCTCAGCCCCACCAAACGCGAGGCGTTTTTCGCGACCCTCGCGGGCGGGGCGAGTTCGATTCCTCTTCCGCTCGGGCTCGTTGCGCGATGCGGAACCGAGGTGTGCCCGGCAGCCGTCGGAACTGCACGGGCCAGGGAGATTGACGAACACGGTATTTCTCATGCGCTCACCCTCGCGGCGACGCGTGCTCTCGAGGCGACCCGCGAGGCACTCGACGTGCCGCTCGCGGGCGTGATTCTGGATGGGAACCACGATTATGTGTCGCGCGGGTGCGAAACGCCGCTCGAGTGCCCGCTCGAGGTGGTCGTCAAGGCCGATCAGACGTGCGTATCGGTGGCCGCGGCGAGCATTCTCGCGAAGGTTGCGCGAGATCGCCACATGGGTGCGCTCGACACCGAAGCCCCCGGGTACGGGTGGGCCGGCAACAAAGGCTACGGGTCCAAGGCGCACCGCGAGGCGATCGCAAAGCTCGGGATCCACGCCGAGCATCGCGCGAGTTGGAAGCTCGTGCCGGCTGAACAGCCGGGATTCGATCTGCCACTGTAATCTTGACAATCGCGGGTGGCACGCCGCTGCGAACAACCATGAGAGCCACGACGTGAGGGAGGGCGCTTTGAACGTGCATGATCTCGATGCCTACGAGGCCGACATGGAGCTTCAGCTCTATCGCGAATACCGCGACGTCGTGGGAACGTATGCGTACCGCATCGAAACGGAGCGTAGGCTCTACCTCGCGAACCAGGTTGACGTGCATGTTCAGCATGCGGGTGGCGAAGTGTTCTACGAGTTGAACCTTGCCGATGCGTGGGTGTGGGACGTGCACCGAACGTCGCGATTCGTGCGTTCCGTTCGCGTGTTGACGTTCAAGGACGTCAACGTTGAAGAGCTTGAGAAGCCCGAGTTCGATCTCTAGCCATGCCGTAGTCGGTGGTTCGCGCCTCACAGGGCGCACCCATCCACAATTGGTCGTTGCTCGACTGACACCGATGCGTAGTTTCGGCATCGTGTGAGGCATGACGATCACGACAGAAGTCGACACTCGCGGTGCCGACACCCTCTCCACCAAAAAACTTGGCAACCTCGGCGAGGACATCGCCGCAGACATCCTCACGCGCGCGGGCTACGAGATCCTCGAGCGGAATTTCCGCACGCGCCACGGCGAAATCGACATCGTCGCGCTCGACGGCGACACGCTCGTGTTCATCGAGGTCAAAACGCGGCGCAGCCTCGTGATGGGCTCGGCGGTAGAAGCGGTCGATTCCCGCAAGGTACGCAAGCTTCGCACGATGATCGGCGCATATTTTCTCGAGCGAAGCCCGCAGCACTCTGGTGTGCGTCTCGATGCTTTCGGTGTCTTCGTCATGCCCGGCGGGCACGTCGACGTCACACACCTCAAGGCAGTGGGCTCATGAGCGTCGCGCGCGTGCTCGGCATGAGCCTGTGGGGGCTCGAGGGGCGAATTGTTGAGGTTGAATGCGAAATCAGCAGGGGGCTTCCCGCTTTCGTGATCGTGGGGCTCCCGGACTCCTCGACCCTCCAGGCCCGCGAGCGCGTCAAGAGTGCGTGCGCCAACGCGGGCCATGCCGTTGGGGAGAAGAAAGTTACCGTAAACCTCTCGCCCGCGTGGATGAAAAAGAGTGGCTCCGGGTTCGATCTCCCGATCGCCGTCGCGACCCTCGCTGCGAAGGGGGTCCTCCCGCCGGGGCACCTTGAGAACACGCTCTTCATCGCTGAACTTGCGCTCGAGGGGAGTCTCAGGCCCGTGCCCGGGATTCTCCCCGCAGTGCGGGCAGCCGCTAAAAGCGGGGTGCGTCGGGTCGTCGTCGCCGAGGCTAACGCTGACGAAGCGCGCCTCGTGCCCGGCATCGACGTGCACTCTGCGTGCCATCTCGGCGAGGTCCTTAACGCATTCGGGGGAAAGGCCGTGTGGACTCGACGTGGGCTTTTTGACCTCGAGGAGGAAGAGGGCCCAGGCGAACCGCCGACCACCGTGCGCGAACAGCCTGATTTTCTTGACGTCAAGGGGCAAAAACTCGGGCGCGAGGCGGCGGAGATCGCCGCCGCGGGAGGTCATCACATGCTCCTTCTCGGGCCGCCCGGCGCGGGCAAAAGCATGATTGCCTCGCGCCTTCCAAGCATCCTTCCTCCGCTCGAGCCGGAGCGTGCTCTCGAGCTCAGCGCGATCGCTTCGATTGCCGGGGAGTTCGATGCGTCGAAGGGACTTGTGAGCGAGGCACCCTTTATCGCTCCGCACCACACCTCGAGCGTCGCGTCGATCATCGGCGGCGGCAGTAACCTTGCGAGTCCCGGCGCTGTCTCTCGCGCTCACGGGGGAGTGCTTTTCTTTGACGAAGCGCCTGAGTTCGCGCCCAAGGTTCTTGAGTCGCTTCGGGAGGTGCTCGAGACGGGGGAGGTGTCTCTCCACCGCACTCGCGGCGTGGCGACCTACCCCGCGGCGTTTCAACTGATCCTCGCCGCCAATCCGTGTCCGTGCGGCCATGCCGATGCGCGAGGCGACCGGTGCCGGTGCACGTCGCTTCAGCGCCGCCGCTACATGGCGCGTCTATCGGGGCCGATCGTCGACCGCATCGACCTTCGGATCACGCTTGCGCCCGTGCGTTCCCTCAGCGGGTCGACGAGAGAAGAATCGAGCGCGCACATTCGAGAGCGCGTGTGTGCGGCGCGCGAGACTCAGCATCGACGCCTCGACGGCAGCGGTTATCTCGTCAATGCCCAGGTGAGCGGCTGGTTTCTCGATCAAGAGATGCCATTGGAGCGCACCGACGACGCGATCTTGGTGCGTGCAGTGGAGCGCGGTCGCCTCACGATGCGGGGCCGCGACCGCGTGCGGCGTGTCGCGTGGACCCTCGCCGACCTTGAGGGGAAGGCTCGGCCGACGAGCGCCCACGTCGCGACGGCTCTCGAGCTTCGAGGGGAGGATGCGTCGTGATCGAGCCGAGAAGCGGGAGCGAGGTGGCGCGTTTTTGGGATGCCGACTCCGTTCCTCTCGAGCCATGTGCTTCGCGTGCTGACCTCGAGGCGCGAGCGGTGTGGAGCGCCCTCGCTGAAGCGACGGATGCCGCCGCACGGTACCTGTGGCTTTCGCGCGGGCCCGTCGATGCACTTGCCCTGGCGCTCGACGGTTCCATCCGCGAGATTGTGGTGGCCCTCGAGGAAGCGGCGTGCAATCCGGAAGCCGAGTTGCTCCATGTCACGGCTGCGCACGAGTCAATGCGAATTCGAAACGCGCGTCATGCCGCCGAGCGTGCCAAGGCGGCATGGACCGAACGGGTCGAAGGGGCACGCGATGTTCTTGAACGATCGATGTCGAGCGGCATCGAACTCGTGCGCCCGGGGGAGCCGGGATGGCCAGCGGGATTCTCAGCGCTAGGGATCAATGCGCCCTTTGCCCTGTGGCACGCAGGTAGTCGACGCACCCCGAGCGAGGGGAAGGCTGTTGCGCTCGTGGGCGCGCGCGGCGCGACCCGCTACGGCACGAGCGTTGCCCGAGATTTCGCAGCGGCGCTCGCGGAGCGTGGTGTGCGAGTGGTTTCCGGCGGTGCACTGGGGATCGATGCCGCCGCTCATTCGGGGGCACTCGCCGCTCGAAGCGTGCGCGAGGGCGGCGGTGGGACCGCCGCGTTCCTTGCGGGTGGGTTGGATGACTACTACCCCCGCGCAAATGCGGGGCTTCTCGCGCGCGTGCGCGGCGAAGGAGGGCTCTATTCCGAGGCGCCCATCGGGGCACGGCCAACCAGGTGGCGTTTTCTCTCGCGCAATCGACTCATTGCCGCGGCAAGCGACGCGACGATTGTCGTCGAGGCCGCGTGGCGCTCTGGCGCGCTTTCCACCGCTGCGCACGCCGATGCCCTCTCGCTTCCCGTCGGTGCCGTTCCGGGGCCCGTAACCTCGCCGGAAAGCAGCGGCTGCCACCGGCTCATTGCCGAGCGAGGAGCGCAGCTTATATCGAGGGTCGAGGACATCGAGATGATGATTGCGGGAGTGGCGGGAGGCGTGGAAACCGTCGGCCTCGAAAGCCCTGCCGAGAGCACGGGAGCCCTCCCTCTTGATGTTGAGCTCCTCGGCCCTCTCGACCGCCTCGTCTTTGACGGGATCCCGCGTTTTTCTGCAATCGGGGTGCGGGAGCTTGCCACACAGTGTGCTCTCGATCGTGAACAGGTGCGCTCGAGTCTCGCGCGCATCGAGCTTCTCGGGCTCGCACACGTCTCACGAGGGAGGGCGCGCCGAAACCAAAGGGAAGCGTCGGCAGGCTCGCCTTGAGGCGAAAGAGCCGGCAAGAGATCTACGCGTGTGTTGTAGGTGGGGTCCATCTGGTCGTTGCCATGACCTGACCGGCGAGCAGCCGATCCGGCATGATGCGCAAGAGCTCATTGCGGAGGGAGGCTAGTGCGGGTCCGCCCATATGAGCGATGCGGCCGATCCGGCGAGAGGAGCGCGCAATGGCGCTTGCGCGAGCGCGGCGAAGTCTGTCGTACTTCACGAGTACTGTTTCGAGAGACTGTGCCGCACGCGGCGTGCTCACGACGCTCCGCAAGAGCACGGCCAATGTCGCGGCATCTTCGAGACCCTGGCACGCTCCCTGCCCAAGGTTCGGTGTCATCGCGTGCGCGGCATCGCCAATGAGTACAGTGCGCCCACGCGCGAACGAACAAAGCTCCCCGGCGAGTTCGACGATCGGGAGGTACTGAATCGTGTTTTCGCCGCTCGCGTGGATGACCTCGGGAATGGGGGAGTGCCAGCGATCGAAAAGGCGATGCAACTCCTCGAGGTTGTTGTGCCCGCGTCGCGGTTCATGCGTCGTGTGGACGCCGAACCAATAGACGCGCCCGTCGTAGAGAGGCGCCACACCGAAGCGTGCTCTCGTTCCCCACGTTTCCGCGCCTACAGCGTCAAGTTCAAAGGGAGCTTCGGTGAGGCCCCTCCACGCGGCATATCCCGCATACCGCGTGCCCGGGTCCTCGGGCCATGCTCGACGTACGGCGCTTGTGAGACCGTCGGCTCCCACGACGAGGTCGAAAGTTTCACTTTGCACGCGGCCCTCACGATCGTGGAGCGTGAGGGTGCCGGTCAGGGGAACGACCCGCTCGACGCGTGTTCTCGCGCGAATGAGGTCGCGAGGTAACGCAGAGGCAAGGAGCATGTGGAGTTCGTCGCGAGCGATCACAAGAGACTGAGCGGTGACCTCAGTAGGAAAACGCATGAGCCACGTGCCCCGAGGGCTGCGCTGTCCGCCTTGAAGCGGTCCCTGCTGGCGCTGACGTTCACGAAAAGGCTCACCAATTCCGAGGGAATCGAGCGCAGCGAGGGCATTGGGTGCGAGCGTAATCCCTGACCCGCCGATGCGCACCATAGGAGATTTTTCATATACCGTGACATCGAGGCCTTCGCGATGCAGAGCTGCGGCGAGAGCGAGCCCGCTAATCCCGGCACCCACGATCGCCACTTTCATGCGGACTCCTTTCAAAGCCCCTTGAGAACTCAAGGCGAGCATAGCGGGAGCCCGGGTGTGGCGCGATCTCGTGGTCTGTGCATGACCCCTCGAGGCAAGTCCCGTGCGCTATGGCGCCGCATGCCACACTGGAGGCATGACCTCGCGAACGGACAAGCGCTCACCCCGCAGTACTCGCACGCTTGTCGTTGCCGAGGGGGACGAGGAACTTCTTGAACGCTACGAGCGGCACCTCCGCTATGAGCGTGCGCGCAGCGAGCACACCATCCGCGCCTACCTTTCCGATGCGATTTCGCTTCTCGAGTTCACCTTCCAAGAGCGCTCGGGGGAGTGGAACGGCGCGCGCGACCTCTCGATCCAGGACCTTCGTGCGTGGCTTGCCGCAAGAGCTGACGCCGGCCACAGCCCCACGACCCTCGCACGCGCTGCAGCAGCCGCTCGCACATTTACGGCATGGATGCTCGAGGCGGGACTTGTGGAACTCGATCCTGGCAGACGCCTACGCGCTCCGAAGCGGGCTCGCGCCCTACCCCACGTGGTCAGTGCGGATCAGGCGCGCGGGATCCTCGACGAGGCAGAACGCGCTTCGCGCGAGGAAAGCGTCGGACCGAACGGAGACCATCAAACCGACCCACTTCGCGTGCGTGACGCGGCCATTTTGGAGGTGCTGTATTCCTCTGGCCTGCGGGTATCCGAACTGTGTGCGCTCGATCTCGCGAGCGTGGATCGTGTGAACCGCACGCTGCGCGTGATCGGCAAGGGAAACAAAGAACGAGTTGTGCCGCTCGGGGTGCCTGCCCTCGAAGCGATAGACCGGTGGGTGCGCCTCGCGAGACCGAACCTCGTGCGAGAGGAACATGAAGCGCTCTTTCTTGGCGCTCGCGGGGGCCGCGTCAACGATCGTGCGGTGCGCACGGTGGTCGACCGTGCCGCGCGCGAGGGCGGACTCGAAGGTCACATTTCCCCGCACACGTGGCGGCACAGTGCTGCGACGCATCTCATGGAAGGCGGTGCTGACCTGCGCAGTGTCCAGGACCTGCTTGGGCACTCTTCGCTCCAAACGACGCAGATCTACACGCACGTTTCTGCTGAACGTCTCAAGGAAGCCGTGAAGCAGGCTCACCCCCGGGCCTGACGAGAGCATAAGCGCCGTTGAGCTACGTCAATCCGACTTGAGGGGGAAGAGGGGGCGCGCTCATTGGCGGGGGAGAAGCACGCTCGGTCCCCGGCCTTCGAGAAGCGGCAGTGGATCGAGGTAGTCCTTGCCGCGCTTGGCCCCAAGGTGCACGCAGCCGGCATCACAGTGCGCGTGTTCCGACGGTTGCTCAATCACGCCGATGGCCTGTCCTTTGTGCACCGAGTCCCCCTTTGCGATGGAGGCGATGACCGGCTCGTAGGTCGAGGTGAGTCCGTTGCCGTGAAGGATCGCCACCACGGGCTTGCCCGCAACCTTCCCGGCGAAGGTCACGGTGCCACTGTCCACCGCGCTCACCTCGAGAGTGCTTCCCGCGATATCGATGCCGCGGTGGCCCGGCCCATACCTGTGCGCGGGTGCTTCGAAAAAGCGAACAACGTCGTGTTCCGGGCCTAAGGGCCAGGCCCATATGCCCTCGCGACCGCTCGGGTCTTGAGCCGGCGGAGGTTTCGGTGAGGTGGGTGTGACGAGAGTGCGCACCGCGCGGCGTGCGTGGTCCATGATCGCGATGAGACGCTCGTGCGAGAGATTCTCATCGCCTTCGCCGTGGGCGGGGGTGAGGGTGAAAAATCCTGTGCCTATGAGAAGCGCGAAGATGACGATAATGCGGGTTCCGAGCCGGGTGGAGAGATGCATGGCTTAAGCTCACCGCGACCGCGCGCAACGGGGAAGGGACCCCCGCGTTTTGTGGAAGAGGAAGAGGGGTGCGGCACGAGGCGCGGGCTCGCTCACACGTCCCCTCAGTTTCGTGCGCAAATCAGGTTCGCTGTATTAGAGTTGCCGTAGCACTCGCATGCGCGGGTGACTTCGCGCGCCCACCCACGCGCGTGTGCCATCGTTCCACGCCGCTCCCATGAGCGAAGTGGCGGCTCATACGCAGGGCGCTAGGGCGAGCCGGCAACCGTCGGCCCGTAAAAAACGAGAACAGGCTTTGCGCAAGAACCCCACCGAGCCCACGCCCCGCGGGTGTGAGTGAGGCGGGCGAGCCCAGGGCCCAGAAAGGTAGTTACGACCATGGCAGTTGTGACACTCCGCCAGCTCCTCGAGAGCGGCGTCCACTTTGGACACCAGACCCGCCGTTGGAACCCGAAGATGAAGCGTTTCATCCTCACCGAGCGCAACGGCATCTACATCATTGACCTTCAGCAGTCGCTCACCTACATCGATCAGGCCTTCGACTTCGTCAAGGAGACCGTTGCCCACGGCGGCACGATTCTCTTCGTCGGCACGAAGAAGCAGGCTCAGGAGTCGATCCAGGAGCAGGCCACGCGCGTGGGCATGCCCTACGTGAACCAGCGCTGGCTCGGCGGCATGCTGACCAACCTTCAGACTGTCTCCGGTCGCGTCGACCGCCTCAAGGAACTCGAGCAGATCGACTTCGAGGACGTCGCCGGTTCGCAGTGGACCAAGAAGGAACTTCTCATGATGCGCCGTGAGAAGGAAAAGCTCGAAAAAACCCTCGGCGGCATCCGCGACATGAGCAAGGCTCCCTCGGCCGTGTGGATCGTGGACACCAAGAAGGAACACCTCGCCGTTGACGAAGCCACCAAGCTCGGCATTCCGGTCGTGGCAATCCTCGACACCAACGCCGATCCGGACGAAGTGCAGTACCCGATCCCGGGCAACGACGACGCGATCCGCGCCGTGACCCTCCTGACCCGCGTCATCGCAGATGCCGCTGCCGCCGGCCTCCAGGAGCGCCACGCCAAGCAGACCCAGGGCGAGAAGAACGTGTCGGCCGTTGACGCCGAGCCGCTCGCCGAGTGGGAACAGGAGCTGCTCAAGCAGTCCGAGGTTCAGCAGGAAGAGGCCGGCAAGGCCGAGGAGGCCACCGAGGCTCCCGCTGCTGAGGACAAGGCTGCCGAAGCAACCTCCGAAGAAGCCTGATTTTTCGACTATCACCTGTTCGCTCCCACAACCATTTAGAGGAGACAGATAATGGCTAACTACACGGCAGCAGACATCAAGGACATTCGCGAGAAGACCGGCGCGGGCATGCTCGACGTCAAGAAGGCTCTCGACGAGGCGAACGGCGACCACGAGAAGGCCGTCGAAATCATCCGCGTCAAGGGCCTCAAGGGCATCGCGAAGCGCGAGGGTCGCGCCGCATCGGAGGGCCTCATCGCCGCCGATGTCCGCGACGTCGAGGGCGGCCAGCTCGGCACGCTCGTGGAGATCAACTCGGAGACCGACTTCGTTGCGAAGAACGCCAAGTTCATCGCTCTCGGTGACGAGGCCGTTGCGGCCGCCGTCGAGTCGGGCGCTACGACCCCCGAGGAACTCGCTGAGACCTCCTTCGGCGAGGCCCTCACGAACGCCGGTGCGACCATGGGCGAGAAGATCCTCGTTCGCCGCATCGGCCGCGTCCAGGGCGAGGTCGTCACGAACTACATGCACCGCACCAACAAGGACCTCCCGCCGCAGGTCGGCGTGCTCGTCGCGACCGACAAGGCCGGCGCCGAGGTTGCGCGTGACGTGGCGATGCACATCGCGGCCTACTCGCCTCTCTACCTCACCCGCGAGGACGTTCCCGCGGATGTGGTTGAGAACGAGCGCCGTATCGCCGAGGAGACCGCGAAGAACGAGGGCAAGCCTGAGAAGGCTCTCCCCAAGATCGTTGAAGGCCGCATGAACGGCTTCTTCAAGGAGAACGTTCTTCTCGATCAGCCTTTCGCCAAGGACCCGAAGCAGAGCGTCGGCAAGGTCGTTGAGGCCGCTGGCGGCACGGTGACCGGTTTCGTGCGCTTCCGCGTGGGTAACTGATTTCCGACGTTTGCCAAAGCGTGAACGCGAGGGCTCGCACCCGTGGGTGCGGGCCCTCGCTTCTTTTCGGGCTTCTCACACGAGGACCTTCCCCACAGGGGCGGGCGTTGCCGGGCCGGTAGACTGTGGCCCCGAGAACCTGCACTCGGAAGGAATGTTGATGAGCACCGACCCCGATCCCATCACGTCGTCGATTCCCGTCATTGAACCGAAAGAGGGCTCGCGCCGCGTGCTCCTCAAACTCTCAGGTGAAGCCTTCGGTGGAGGCCGCGTGGGCGTCGATCCCGATGTGGTCTCGCGCATCGCTCGGGAGATTTCCGCGGGGGTTGCCGCGGGCGTTGAATGCGCGATCGTCGTGGGTGGCGGCAACTTCTTCCGCGGTGCTGAACTGAGCCAGCGAGGCATGGATCGCCGTCGCGCCGACTACATGGGGATGCTCGGCACCGTCATGAACTGCCTTGCACTTCAGGACTTCCTCGAGCAGGCCGGCACGTCCACGCGCGTGCAGACCGCTATTACGATGGGGCAGGTCGCCGAGCCCTACCTCCCACTTCGCGCCGTGCGCCACCTTGAAAAGGGCCGTGTCGTGATCTTCGGCGCGGGCGCGGGCATGCCGTACTTCTCGACCGATACTGTTGCCGTGCAGCGAGCGCTCGAGATCGGCTGCCACGAAGTGCTCATGGCGAAGAACGGCGTGGACGGCGTGTACACGGCTGACCCGAAGACGGACCCGAACGCGACCAAGCTCGAGCACCTCACGTATAGGGAGGCGCTGAGCAAGGGGCTGCGCGTCGTTGATTCGACCGCGTTTAGCCTGTGTATGGACAACAAACAGCAGATGATGGTCTTCGGTCTTGATGCGCCCGGCAACATCACGAAGGCGATGTGCGGCGACCGCATCGGCACCGTCGTTACGGGCGACTAAGATAGCCTTACCAGGCGAGATGTTTAACTAATCGGAAGGAACCGAGAGGCATGAGCGAGGACACCGGAAGCATCCTTAAAGAAGCCGGGGAGAAGATGGCAAAGTCGGTCGAGGTGACGAAGGAGGAGTTCACCGCGATCCGCACGGGACGCGCAAGCGCTGCGATGTTCCATGGCCTCACCGCTGACTACTACGGCACCCCGACGCCGCTCAACCAGCTCGCGGCGTTCCAGTTCCCCGAGGCCCGTACCGTGATTGTGACGCCTTACGACAAGGGCGCGATGGCCCAGATCGAAGAGGCGCTTCGCGAATCGGATCTTGGCGTGAACCCCACGAACAATGGCGACAACCTGCGCATTGTTCTGCCCGCGCTGACCGAAGAGCGCCGCAAGGACTACACGAAGCTTGCCAAGACCAAGGCCGAGGATGGCCGTATCGCGATCCGCGGCTCGCGTGCGCATGCGAAGAAGGCCATCGAGAAGCTCGTGAAGGACAAGGAGATCGGCGAGGACGAGGGCACCCGCGCTGAGAAGGAGCTCGAGGCTCTCACGAAGAAGTACACCGAGCAGGTGGATGTCGCACTCGAAGCGAAAGAAGAAGAGCTGCTCACCGTCTGAGCGGCCTTTCCCTCATCGTTCGTGAATACACGCCACGGTCGTCGACGCGCCGTGCCTGGCAATGAGCCGGGCACGGCCGTTGCCGTATCGGAAAGCACTTCGCCCGAGGTTCCGCTTGCGGCCTCCGAGGCTCTCGTGAGTGAAGAGCGGCTCGTCGCCGAGGTTTCCGAGCTGCCCGCTGCGACACATGCGCGCACGCCCCGAGCCGGGCGGAACCTTCCCGCCGCGATCGCCGTCGGGCTTGCTCTCGTGGCGCTTTTGTACGGGTGCATTTATGTGCTCCCGGCTCTGTTCACGCCCGTGGTTGCCATCGCGGTCGTCATCGCGACCCTCGAGGTCGCGAACGCCCTCGAGGGTGCGCGCCTGCGAGTTCCCTCGATCCCGCTGCTTGTCGCGAGCGTTGGCGTGGCGGTGTCGGCGTGGCAGTACGGCGCCTCGGGACTTCTCGTGTCCACGATCGTGGGAGCGATCGTGCTCATCATGTGGCGCACGACGGAGGCGACGGGCCTCATGGCGCTGCGGGACACTGTAGCGGGCATCTTCGCGCTTTTGTGGGTGCCGTTTATGGCGAGCTTCACGATCCTTCTCATGGCGCAGCCGAACGGCGCGAACAAGGTCATGTTTGCCCTCGTGGTTCCCATCATGAACGACACGTGCGGCTACGCCGTAGGGGTCCTGTTTGGCAAACATCCCATGGCTCCGAGCATCAGTCCGAAGAAGTCGTGGGAGGGCTTTGCGGGCTCTCTCGTGGGTGGCATCGCCGCTGCGGGCCTCATCGGTCACGTGTGGCTTCCCGATATTGGCTTCGGGTGGGGTCTTGCATTCGGCGCGGTCATGGTGGTCGTGTCCACCATCGGGGACTTGAGTGAGTCTCTGCTCAAGCGCGACCTGCGCATTAAAGACATGGGGCAGCTGCTTCCGGGGCACGGCGGCATGATGGACCGCCTCGATTCGATGCTTCTCACCGCCCCGACCGTGTACATTCTTCTCGCGATTGTGGAGGCCATCAGTGGTTGAGAATCCCACGCCCAAGCTCGATGTTGCGAAGGATCTTTCGCGCGAGGTCGTCAAGGGGGAGCCCGTAAGGCTCGCCCCCGGTCAGCTTCAGTTGCGGCCGACGCGCCGAGGCAAGCCGCCGGCACACCTCGCGGATCTCACTCTCGACGAGCGCGCCGAAGCCGTGAGGGACATGGGGCTTCCCGCCTTTCGCGCAAAGCAGCTGTCGAAGCACTATTTTGAGCATTTCACGACCGACCCTGACGACATGACCGACCTCCCGAAGGGGGATCGTTTAGCCCTCGTGGAGCGGTTCTTCCCAACGCTCCTCACAAAGGTCTCGCAGCAGAGCGCAGATCAGGGCATGACCCAAAAGTTCCTGTGGCGCCTGTTCGACGGCTCGCTCGTCGAGTCGGTCCTCATGCGCTATTCGAATCGCGTAACGCTGTGCATTTCCTCCGAGGCCGGTTGCGGTATGAACTGCCCGTTTTGTGCGACCGGCCAGATGGGCCTCACGAGGAACCTTTCCGCAGCGGAGATCCTCGAGCAAGTGCGCATCGCGAACCTTCTGCTTTCGCGTGGCGAGATCCCCGGTGGTGAAGGCCGCGTCACGAACATCGTCTTTATGGGCATGGGGGAGCCGCTCGCGAACTACCGTGCCGTCGCAACGACGTGCCAGAGGCTCAACGCCCCCGCGCCCGAGGGGTTTGGGATGGGAGCGCGGCACATTACCGTGTCGACTGTGGGGCTCGCTCCTGCCGTGCGAAAGCTCATCAAGGAAGAGATTCCCGTGACGCTCGCCGTGTCGCTCCACGCGCCCGACGACGAGCTTCGCAACGAGCTCGTTCCCATTAATCAACGCTTCGACGTCGACGACATTCTTGATGCGGCGTGGGAGTACTTCGAGGCGACCGGTCGGCGCGTGTCGATCGAGTACGCACTCATTCGCGATATCAATGACCAGGCCGAGCGTGCGGAGCTCCTCGCCAAGCGTCTCATCGCGCGCGGGGGCGCCCACTGGGTGCACGTCAATCCAATCCCGCTCAACCCGGTCAAGGGGTCGAAGTGGACGGCCTCGGATCCGTGGGTGGAGCGCACGTTCGTGGAAACACTGCGTGAACACGGAATTTCCGCGACGATTCGGGATACGCGCGGTAGCGATATTGACGGTGCGTGCGGACAGCTTGCCGCGACCGTCGTGGAAACTGATGCGCGCCGCGAGGACCGTGAGGCTCGCGTGGCGAGGGTTGAGGAAATCGCGCGCGGTACCGGCGCGTGATTTCGGGGCCGACGCTTGCCGGCCTTTCGCGTATCCAAGCATTACAGTGGTGCAAGGGCGATCTATTGAGCGCCCCGGTTATGTCGCGTGAGCATCCCCGTCGAGGGAGGGAGCAAGTAGATGAGTACGGCTTTTAAGCGTGCCGGACGTTTCACCTTTGGCTACAACGTCGAGGAGGTCGATGACTTCCTGTTGCGCGCGCGTGCTGCGTACGAGGGCCGCGACGGCTCCTTCCAACCAGCCGATGTGATCACCGCGAAGTTTTCAACCGAGCGTGGCGGCTACGACATGCTCGCCGTCGATGAGGCCCTTGATCGCCTCTCGGATGCGTTTGCGCTCCAGTACCGTGATGAAGCAATCGAGCGCGATGGTGAAGAGGCGTGGATCGCGGCGCTCACGGAGCGCGCGGAGGTTCTCCAGGAGCGCCTCTCCCGACCTGCGGGCGAGCGTTTCCGCCCCGCTGGCCAGGGCGAACGGGCTTACGATTGCGAAGACGTCGATGCCCTGTGCGATCAGCTCCACGCTTATTTCACGGACGGCTTCGCGATGAGCGTCGATGACGTGCGTCGAGCAGCGTTCCGCGCCCGTAAAGGCGCCGAGGGCTATCAGGAGGCCGTCGTGGATGTGTACCTCGATCACGTTGCCGACGTGATGGCTTCCGTTCCGTGATGCCCCTTTTCTACGCGCTCGGCGTCCTCTTGATGGTTGCCGGGCTCGGGCTCTCGATCGCCCTTCACGAGATCGGTCATCTCGTTCCCGCGAAGCGCTTCGGCGTGCGCGTGACCCAGTACATGATCGGTTTTGGACCCACGCTGTTCTCGCGCGTGAAAGGGGAGACCGAATACGGGATCAAAGCGATTCCGCTAGGCGGCTACATCCGCATGATCGGTATGTTCCCGCCTCACAAGGGCGAGGACCCCAACGTTATCCGCGAGGATTCGACGGGGTTCTTTCAGCAGATGAGCGAGGAGGCCAAGCAGTGGGACTCGAGCCAGTACTCGGCTGAGGATCGTCACCGCACCTTCGTCGCCTTGAGCGTGCCGAAGAAGCTCGTCGTTATGCTCGGCGGCCCCACGATGAATCTCCTGATCGCGATCGTCCTCACCGCGATCGTCCTGAGCGGCTTCGGCCTGCCGAACGTGACGGCGAAGGTCGCTGCCGTCTCGCAATGTGTCGTGCCCGCGAATGCACCCGCAGATGTGTCGTGCGAGGGCATGCCCGAAGCACCTGCCTTCGCCGCGGGGATCAAACCCGGGGACGTGATCACCTCGGTCGACGGGACTCGAGTCGCGAACTTTCACGAGATGAGCACGGTGATTAGGAAGCACCCTGACGACGAAGTCGACATCGGGCTCGTACGCGACGGTCAAGCAATGACCGTGACGGCAACTCCAGTCGCGAACACGGTCGTCGCAAGCGATGACTCGGGTGAGCCGATTAAGAATGCCGACGGTTCCTACGCGACCGTTGAAGCTGGTTTTCTCGGTGTGACCGGCACACAGGAGCTCACCCCGCGGCCTCTGACGGAGGTTCCCGGTGCCGTATGGGACCAATTCGTGGGGACCGGCAAAGTCGTCGTGACCCTTCCCGTGCGCGTGTGGGAAATCGGCAAGGCAGTGTTGAGCAGCGAAGAACGCGATCCGAATGGCCCGATGGGGGTCGTGGGCGTGAGCAGGCTCGCCGGCGAGATCGTGTCGCAGGACTCGCCCGGATTCTCCCTCAAGGAGAAAACGTGGACGTTCCTGTCGATGCTCGGCTCGCTCAACATGGCGCTTTTCGTCTTCAACCTTGTGCCGCTCATGCCGCTGGATGGCGGCCACGTCGCAGCGGCGCTGTACGAGGCGGCGCGGCGGCGCCTCGCCAAGTTGCGAGGGAAGGCGGATCCCGGACCCGTCGATGCCTCGCGCATGCTGCCCGTCACGAATGTCATCGCGATCGCCTTCATTCTCATGAGCATCCTGTTGATCTACGCCGATATCGTGAAGCCGGTGACCCTTTTCAGGTGAGTGTCCTGTCGAATCTGTGGCGCAGGCGCCCCGCAGACATCAGCCCCCTGCAAGGGCAGTGGCTCGGTCCTGCTCGTGAAGCGATGCAGAGCGAAGCGCACGTGAGCACGCTCGCCTCCGCTCGGTTCGAGGAACTTGCGGCGGTTGGTCGCAGCGGCTCCGAGTTTGCGGTGCTCACGCGCGGCAGCGAGATCCGGGGAATTCTGTGGCATGGCGTGAGCGCTAGCGTTCTCGCTCCCGATTCTTTCGACGCTGTCGAGCGCTTATCGCGGCACGCTCTCGCGCTCTCGACGCGTTACTCGTCGATCGTGGCGGAACGCAGCATCGCGATGCACATGTGGGAGGTTATGCGCGAGGGCCTTCCGCCTGAGCGCGAAGTGCGCGAGAGTCAGCCTCTTCTGGAGTATTGCGCCGGGCAACCGTCGGACCTCCCCTCCACGGGCGTGGTGGCGGCTGACACCCGCGACCTGGACCGGGTGTTTCCCGCTGCCGTCGCGATGTTTCGCGAGGAGGTGGGCACGGATCCCTGCCGCGGGGATGGCGGGCGCGGCTACCGCAACCGGGTCGAGTATCTGCTGCGCGAGCGTCGGACGTATATCGCGCGCGATGGTGAGCGGATTGTGTTTAAGGCCGATCTCGGTGCGCTCTTTGGCGGGGTTGCCCAAGTACACGGCGTGTGGATTGATCCCGCGTACCGCGGCCAAGGGCTCGCAGCGCCCTTCATGCGGGGCACAGCAGAGCTCATTCGTCGCGACCACGCACCCCGCGTCACCCTCTACGTGAACTCTTTCAACGTTCGCGCGAGACGCGCCTACGAGCGTGCGGGCTTCAGGCCGATTGGCGCACTCGCCACCGTGCTGTTCTAGGCGCTTGCGCGTCCCGGAAGAGGCGGCCCCTCGATCTGATCGCGCACGATCCCCATCTGCTCATCGAGGCTCGCGGCAGTCGCGGCGATCTCGATGAGTTTTTCGCGCATCTCGGCAGGCAGTTCGCCTTGATACTTGTACTTGAGCTCGTGTTCGGCGCTCGCCCAAAAGTCCATGGCAATCGTGCGGATCTGTACCTCGATCGGTACATCGATCGTGCGGGTCGAGAGAAACACGGGAACCTCGAGAATGAGGTGAAGAGAGCGGTAACCGCTCGGCTTGACGTTCGCGATGTAGTCCTTCTCTTCGAGAAGAGTGATGTCGGGCTGCGAGGCGAGCGCGTGAGCAACGAGGTAGCAGTCCTGGACGTAGCTACATGTGACGCGCACGCCGCCGATGTCGCGGATGCGGTTGCGGATCTCGTCGAGATCGGGTGGGCACTGCGTGCGCACGAGCTTGCCGAGCAGCGAATCCATCGATTTCACGCGCGTCTTTACGTGCTCGATGGGGTTGTGCGGGGTCGTCACATCCCATTCGCCCGAAAGGATTTCGATCTTCGTCAGGATCTCCTTGAGGCCGAATTCGTACGGCATCATGAACCCCTCGAGCTTCTCGCGTACGACCTGCATAAGGCGATCCGGGTCGCCTTCGATCTCTTCGCGAATCGACTCGCCTTCGCCGATGAGGGCGCGCAAATATGCCATCGAGGGCGACGGCGCGATACCCGAGAGCGTGAGCGGCTCAGACATGTCATCCTTCCCGTGGTGACGAGTGACACTCCACGATACGCGCTCAGCCCTGGGATTTTGTGGGGTGCGTGCGGTGCGCCCACTAGACTGTGAGGGCCTGAGGAATTCACCTCGAAACCCCTGTTGCCAGGAGGACAACGCCCCATGCTTCGCATGTCATCGAGCTTCATTCGCACGCTTCGAGAGGACCCGGCCGAAGCCGAGTTCGCGAGTCACAAGCTTCTCGTCCGTGCCGGCTATATTCGCCGCACGGCCCCGGGAATCTACACGTGGCTTCCCCTTGGGCTCAAGGTCCTGCGCAAGGTCGAGACGATCGTGCGTGAAGAAATGGATGCCGCCGGCAGCCATGAGATTCTCTTTCCCGCGCTTTTGCCGCGCGAGCCCTACGAGGAAACGAACCGCTGGAGCGAGTACGGCGACAACCTCTTCAGGCTCACGGATCGCAAGGGTGCCGATATGCTCCTCGGCCCCACTCACGAGGAAATGTTTACCCTCGCGGTGAAAGACCTCTTCACGTCGTACAAGGACCTGCCCATTTCGCTCTATCAGGTGCAAACCAAGTACCGCGACGAAGCGCGCCCGCGTGCGGGCCTGCTGCGCGTTCGCGAGTTCATCATGAAGGACGCCTACAGCTTCGACATCGACGACGAAGGACTCGAGCGTTCCTACATGATTATGCGCGGGGCCTACCAGCGGGTCTTCGCTCGCCTCGGCCTTGAGATCGTCATTGCTCAGGCGGATGCGGGAGCGATGGGCGGCTCCCGCTCCGAAGAATTCCTCCACCCGACACCGGTGGGCGAAGATACGTTTGCGCTCAGCCCCGCGGGCTACGCCGCGAATGTTGAGGCCGTGACGACGGTCGCCGGAGAGCCCCTCGATGCAGACGCCATCGCAGCCCTCCCCGTCGCACGCGAGATCGAGACACCAGGCGTCACGACGATCGACGCTCTCGTCTCATTCCTCAACGAGAACGCCCCGCGCGAGGACTCTCGCGCGTGGGAGGCGGCCGATACCCTCAAGGCACTCGTGTATGTCGAAAAGACTCCCGAAGGCGAAGAGTCCCCGCTTCTCGTCATGATTCCGGGAGATCGCCAGGCGGATGAGAAGCGCCTCGAGACGGCCCTTGCCCCGAACGAGGTGCGTCCCTTCACTGACGAGGACTTCGCTAAGTACCCGAACGTGAAGAAGGGCTACATCGGGCCGCAGGGATGGGGCCTTGAGGCCAACGGCTATCGACTCCTGCTCGACCCGCGCGCCGTGGATGGCACGAGCTGGGTCACGGGCGCGAACCGCGAGGGCGCGCATGCGCTTGGGGTGGTCGCCGGCCGCGACTTCGTGGCCGATGGTTTCGCCGAGGTCGCCGAGGTTCGTGACGGCGATCCTTCCCCGGACGGTTCGGGTCCGCTCACCCTGACGCGCGGCATGGAGATGGGGCACATCTTCCAACTCGGTCGCAAGTACGCCGAGGCTCTTGGCCTCAAGGTTCTTGACGAGAACGGCAAGCAGCAGGTCGTGACGATGGGCTCCTATGGCATCGGCGTGACTCGCGCCGTCGCCGCGATTGCCGAGACCAATCACGACGAGAAGGGCCTCGCCTGGCCGCGCGCGGTTGCGCCGCTCGACGTTCACGTTCTCGCGACCGGAAAGAACCAGGAGGTCTTCGAGAAGGCCGAGGAGATCGCCGCCGCGCTCGAGGCCGAGGGCTTTGACGTACTGTACGACGATCGCCCGAAGGTCTCACCCGGCGTGAAGTTTAAGGACGCCGAACTGCTCGGCCTGCCCACGACCGTCGTCGTGGGTCGCGGGCTCGAGAAGGGCGTTGTCGAGGTGCGCGATCGCCGCAGTGGGGCGAGCCGCGAAGTTCCCGTCGAGGCGGCCCTCGCGGAGATCCTCGCCGAGCTGCGCGCCTAGGGCGCCGGTGGTTTAGCTCTCGCCCTCGTCGATCCCCGGGAACGGGGGGAGGGTTTCGCGCAGCGCCTCGAGTGCCTTCGCGCTCTCGAGGGCTGCCGTGAGGAACGGCGCGCGTTCGCTCAAGGGTGCCAGCCCCGCGAGTTCGACCGCATTGGTGAGCGTGCGAGAGGTGGCTTTGAGGCGTAGGTTCGCGGCCCCTTCCGCATCGAGCGGGCGAGGCAGGGCGTACCCCGCCTCGCGAGCAACCAGGGGCAGTCCAAGGTGCTCGGCGACCTCGCCGAACGTCTCAGCGCGTGAGGCGTGGACGTTAGCCGCCTTGAGGTACGCCTCACGCTGATCAGCTTTGACGCGAGTGGCTGCGACCTCGAGGGCGTAGGCCGCGAAGTTTTCGTCGGTCTGCGCTCGCTCGAGGGGGGTCTCAATGAGGTGAGTCTCAGCGGCTTCGGGTGGATCAATCGCGGGGACCTCGCGACTGGGTTCCATATCCGTAAAGGGCTTGGGAGCACTGACGCCCGCGACGGCGGCAGCTTTCGCGACGCGGGTAAGCCTCAGAGCGGCCCACTCGGTCCACGCGCTCCCCGCGGCGCACAGATCCGCGAAGTCTCCCGAGACCTGAATGGTCGCGTGGGCGTAGAGGTCGCGCAGGGCCGCGAGGCCGCGTGCCGCGTCGAGCATGGCGCGCTCGACGGGGGCCTGCGTGCCGGCAGCTGCGCTCTCGTGGGCGGATCCCCCCTTTTCGGTGCGATTCGCCTCAGCCGAGGCAATTTTCTCCTGTTCGGCGCCCGTGCGGAGTGCTCGCTGGTGGGTCGCGATCGCAGACGTCAGGAACGACGGGAAATCTTCGTGCGGGCGAGCGGTCTCGAGAATGCCCGCGAGGTCCGTCACAGACGTGAGGAGTTCCGTGCGGTAGATCTCGTCTATCCCCGGGGGCGGGGGTGTGTAGGTTTCGCGCTGGCCGATCGCGATGCGCGTGGGACCCGTGCAGCTCGCCAGTAGCGGCGCCGCGAGGATTCCCGCGAGAAACCCGCGCCTGGCCAGGCCTTTTGTTACGTGCCTCATGCGGCTCCTCGTTCCCGGATGTGCCACCATGTTCAGCACATTATGATCTCGGTGTCCCACTCTATTGGGTACGGACGAGCGCGCGAAAGGAGCCCCATGGAGACGAACGCCACCTCCGCTAAGGCCGGTCAGGTTGAGACACTCTCGAAGGCCTTCGCGCCCATCGTCGAGGGGCACGGACTCGTTGTCGAGCATCTCACCGTCAAAACACGAGGGGCCGCAACCCTTCTCGATGTCGTCGTCGATCTTCCCGAAGATGAAATCGGGAGCGCCGATCTCGATACCCTGACCGACGTGTCGCGCGAGCTTTCTGACCTCCTCGACGCTGATACGTCACTTATTGGGGAAGGACCTTCGACGCTCGAGGTCACGACCCCGGGCGTGTTTCGGCCCCTGACCGAAATTCGCCACTTTAAGCGCGCCCGCACCCGTCTTCTCGACGTTGAAGACACCTCGGGGCGTACCTTTCTTGGCCGCCTCGAGGACGTTGAGGGCGAACAGCTCGTGTTTGACGTGCAGAAACCGCCGCACGTTCCGAAGAAGGCCGCGAAGGCGGCGCCGGCAGGCAAAGTGCCGCCGGGACCGCACCGGATGCACGTGTCCGACGTCGCCCGGGCCGAGGTTCATCTCGAGTTTCGTTAGTCCCGGACAGCCACCGCACATAATTGAAGAACAGATCATAAGGAGCACGCAATGGATATCGATATGGGAGCGCTTCGCGC
Organism: Dermabacter sp. HMSC08H10; assembly: GCF_001807585.1. Taxonomy (NCBI): domain Bacteria; kingdom Bacillati; phylum Actinomycetota; class Actinomycetes; order Micrococcales; family Dermabacteraceae; genus Dermabacter; species Dermabacter sp. HMSC08H10. The sequence continues at coordinate 95,190 of NZ_KV789425.1, read as the reverse complement.
GCTCGAACGCGAACGCGAGATCAGCATGGAGGTTCTCCTCGAGGCGATCGAGAGTGCCCTTCTTGCCGCCTACCAGCACACGCCGCACCCCGCGCGCGAGGCGCGCGTTGAGATCGACTCAAAGACGGGTGTGGTGACCGTCATCGCTCGCGATGTTGATGTCGATGGCGAGGTTGAAGAGTGGGATGACACGCCCGAGGGCTTTGGCCGCGTTGCTGCTTCGATCGCCCGTCAGGTGATTTTCCAGCGTATTCGCGCGCTCGAAGACGAGGCTGTTCTCGGCGAGTTTGCGGGCCGCGCTGATGACATCGTCTCTGGCGTCATTCAGCAGGGGCGTGACTCCCGAATGGTTCAGGTTGACCTCGGCAACGTCGAAGGCCTCCTTCCTCCGCACGAGCAGGTACCAGGCGAGAGCTACCCGCACGGCAAGCGCATCCGCGCCTACGTTGTCGATGCGCGACGTGGCCCGAAGGGACCCTCGATTACGCTTTCGCGCACCCACCCGAACTTCGTGCGCCGCCTTTTCGAGCTTGAAGTTCCCGAGATCGCCGACGGTACCGTGGAGATTGTCTCGCTCGCGCGCGAGTCGGGGCACCGCACGAAAATGGCGGTTCGCGCGAACGTCGCTGGGGTCAATGCGAAGGGAGCGTGCATCGGTCCTATGGGTGCGCGCGTGCGCTCGGTCATGAACGAACTCGAGGGGGAGAAGATCGACATCGTCGACTTTGACGACAACCCCGCGACGTACGTGGGTAATGCACTCAGCCCTGCGCGCGTCGCCTCTGTCGTCGTGACCGACGAAGTTAATCGACAGGTGCGCGCGGTTGTGCCAGACAATCAGCTTTCGCTCGCGATCGGCAAGGAAGGGCAGAACGCGCGCCTCGCCGCGAAGCTCACGGGTTGGCGAATCGACATTCGCACCGAGGGCCAGGAGGACTGAGAGGCGGTCGCTGAACCCCGGCGGCCCACGTGATAGTGCGCACGGCATCTCCGGCAATTCGTCTACGTTTTGCCAGCCGGGGGTAGACTAGAAGGGCTGATCATTCGTATTCGAGAGGGAAGTTGTCGCCATCACCGAGAATCACGCCGCACAGAGCTCGCGCTCACGTCGGCCCTCTCGCGCGGCACATCGACCGTCTCGCACGTGCGTGGGTTGCCGGGAAACCGGCGAACGCCACGCGATGATCCGCGTGGTCCGGGAGGAACAGGGAACATCCCTCAGCCTCGCTGTTGACCCGAGCGCGAGTGCCCACGGGCGCGGTGCCTGGGTTCATCCGGACCTCGCATGCATTGCTTTCGCTCTCACACGCGGCGGTTTCCAGCGCTCCTTCCGGGCGCCGGTAGACGTCGCGGCACTTGAACGGGAGGGAACTCTCGAGAGGGCGCGTGAGGCGATGACTCACCCCACACGGGGTGCCGAACCACATTTGGAAGCGGGATAACACCAATGGACATCCGATGAGTACTCGAAAATGAGCACCCTCAGGAACTAGTGGACCGCGCCTGCTCGGCGCGGCCGAGACAGGAGAATTGTGGCTAAACTTCGCGTCCACGAGCTCGCCAAAGAGCTGGGAATGCCAAGTAAAGAAGTCCTCGCGAAGCTCAATGACATGGGCGAATTCGTGACCAGTGCGTCCTCGACAATCGAGGCGCCCGTGGCCCGCCGTGTGCGTGCCGCGTTCCCGAACGCAGGAAAGAAGAAGGGCGAGGAGGCGTCGGAATCGAAGGGCGCCGCCAAGAAGCCCGCGCCCCGCAAGCCGGCCCCGAAGAAGGCTGCGGAACCGAGCGCTACCAAGGCGGAGCCGAAGCCGGCACCGAAGGCGGAGGCCGAGAGCCCCGCGCCGAAGCCGAAGGCCAGCACCGATGCGCCCGCGGCAAAGCCCGGTGCAGCACCCAAACCCGGTGCACGCTCGAACGCGCCGAAACCCGGCGCCCCCAAGCCAGGGGCCAAGCCCAAGGCCGATGCCGCCCCCGCACCGAGGCCCGGTGGCGCTCCCAAGCCCGGCGCTAACCGCCCCGGCCCGCGCCCCGGTGGCGCTCGTCCCGGCAATAACCCGTTTGCGTCCTCGCAGGGGATGCCGCGTCCGGGTGGTCGCCCCGGCAACAACCCGTTTGCCTCCTCCCAGGGCATGCCGCGTCCCGGCGGTCGTCCAGGCCCTCGCCCCGGCGGCGAGTCGCAGGGTGGTCCGCGCCCGCAGCGTCGCGACGGAGATTCGCGACCCTCGCGCGAGGGCCGCGGCAACGCACGTCCGTCTAACCGCGGGCCCCGCCCCAACCCGAACATGATGCCTGCGCACTCGCCGCAGGCCGAGAGCCAAGGTCGTCCCGCAGGCGGCAACGGTGGCCGCGGAGGTCGCGGTGGCCGTGGCCGCGGTGGCTTCGGCGGCGGTCCGGGCGGCCCCGGTGGCGCTCCCGGTCGTCCGGGTGGTCGCCCCGGTGGTGGCGGTCGCGGCGGTCGCCGTGGCGGCACCCAGGGCGCCTTTGGGCGTGGCGGCAAACCAGCCAAGAGCAGGAAGTCGAAGCGCGCAAAGCGCCAGGAATTCGAGCAGATGCAGGCTCCCGCACCGGGCGGCGTGCAGATCCCGCGCGGTGACGGCAATACCGTCATCCGCTTGCGCCGTGGTGCGACCCTGAGCGACTTCGCCGAGCGAATCGACGTCAACCCCGCCTCGCTCATCACCGTGCTGTTTGCGATGGGTGAGATGGCGACGGCAACCCAGTCGCTCGACGAAGACACGTTCCAGCTTCTCGGCGAGGAACTCGGTTACAAGATTCAAATCGTTTCTCCCGAGGACGAGGAGCGCGAGCTTCTCGAGCAGTTCGACATCGACCTCGAAGGTGAACTTGCTGAGGAGACGGAAGAGGACCTCGAGCCTCGCTCGCCCGTTGTCACCGTCATGGGTCACGTCGACCACGGTAAGACCCGCCTTCTCGATGCGATCCGACGCGCAAACGTAGGCCAGGGCGAAGCCGGCGGCATCACCCAGCACATCGGTGCCTACCAGGTGCAGGTGGAGCACGAAGGCGAAATGCGCCCCATCACGTTCATTGATACCCCCGGTCACGAAGCGTTCACCGCCATGCGTGCCCGTGGCGCCAAAGTCACGGACATCGCGATCCTCGTGGTGGCCGCTGACGACGGCGTGATGCCGCAGACGATCGAGGCGCTCAACCACGCGCAGGCCGCAGACGTGCCCGTCGTGGTGGCCGTCAACAAGATCGATAAGGAATCCGCGAACCCCGACAAGATCCGTGCCCAGCTCACCGAGTACAACCTGGTGGCTGAGGAATACGGCGGCGACACGATGTTCGTCGACGTCTCGGCGCGCGAAAACCTCCACATCGATGACCTTCTCGAGGCCGTCCTGCTTACCGCGGATGCTGCCCTCGAACTCAAGGCAAACCCGAACAAGGATGCCCGTGGTGTGGCGATCGAGGCGAGCCTCGACCGTGGCCGCGGCCCCGTCGCGACCGTGCTCGTCGAGCAGGGAACCCTGCGTGTCGGCGATGCGATCGTGTGTGGCACCGGCCATGGCCGCGTGCGCGCCATGATCGACGAAAACGGCAACCAGCTCGAAGAAGCAGGCCCATCGCGACCCGTTCAGGTGCTCGGCCTCAGCTCCGTTCCCGGCGCCGGTGACTCGTTCATCGTTGCCGCCGACGAGCGCATGGCACGCCAGATCGCCGAGAAGCGCGAGGCAGCTCAGCGCGCCGCGCAGCTGTCGAAGCGCCGCAAGCGCATGAGCCTCGAGGATCTCAAGGCGGCAATGGAAGAGGGCAAGATCGAGACCCTCAACCTCATCCTCAAGGGCGATGCCTCCGGTTCGGTCGAAGCCCTCGAAGAGGCGCTGCTCGGCATCGACGTGAGCGAGGACGTGCAGCTTCGCATCATCGATCGCGGCGTTGGTGCGATCACGATGAACAACATCAACCTCGCCGTTGCCTCGGATGCCGTCATCATCGGTTTCAATGTGCGTGCCGAAGGCCAGAACGCCGAGTACGCCGAGCGTGAAGGTGTCGAGATCAAGTACTACTCGGTCATCTACCGCGCGATCGAGGACATCGAGAACGCCCTTCTCGGCATGCTCAAGCCCGAGTACGAAGAGAAGGACACGGGCAGCGCGGAAATTCGCGAGATCTTCCGCTCCTCGAAGTTCGGCAACATCGCGGGTTCGCTCGTCATGTCTGGCACGATCAACCGCGGCTCGAAGGCTCGCATCACGCGCCAGGGCGTCGTGATCACGGAGGGCCTCGAGATCGCCGGTCTGCGTCGCTTCAAGGATGACGTGACCGAGGTCCGCGAGGGCTACGAGTGCGGTATCAACCTGGGCAGCTTCAACGACGTCCAGGAAGGCGACCTCATCACGACCTACGAAATGGTCGAGAAGCCGCGCGAAAAGAAGAAGGACTAATCGCCTTTCGGTGATAATGCGCGGGCGGCGCTTCGGTTGAGGCCGGGGCGCCGCCCGTTTCGCCGCCGTTGCCCCGCATGCTGCGGCACATGACGATGAACGGAGAGAACATGCGTGTCAATGTCCTCATCGCACCGAGCGCGAACAGGGTGTACGGGTTGGAAGCTCCGCGTCTCGCTGCAGCCGAACTTGCGTTCGTCCTCAACGAGGATGCTCCCGGCGTGCTCACGGGCACGAGCGACGTGCGCGAGGCGGGCCTCGATTTCCTCGCCCTCGACATCGACGATGAAGCGTGGGAACGCCCCGAAGTCCAGCGCGAGCTCGCGTTCGCCCTCGCCTACAGCCCGCACGTGTTTGCGGCTTTCGAGGAGGTCGGGCGCATGCCCGCCCCAACGGCGGATCGCACGTACGTGGATGAAAGTCCGACGCTTCCCTTGCTCCAGCCGATTCCGCTTCCGGACGTTGAGCGCTACCCGAGTACCCTGCTCACGACTCTCAAGTATCAGGGGAAAACAAATGAGCAGTTCACCGCGCTTCTTGTGCACCTCGCGGCGCACGCAGCAGGCAAAGCGCAGGCGCTGCGCGAGGGAACGTTGCGAGTCCTCGATCCAGTCGCGGGCCGCGGAACCACGCTCAACCAGGCGCTCATGTGGGGGCTGAGCCCCGTGGGCGTCGACCTCGACAAGAAGGACGCTGAGCTCTACCGCGCGTTCCTCACAACGTGGATGCGCGAGAATCGACTCAAGCACACGACGTCGGAGATGAAGCTCACCATCAATAAGAAAGCACTCGGGCGGCACTTTCATGCTGAGCTCGCCCGCTCGAAGAGCGATCAGCGCGCGGGGCGCAGCCAGAGCCTCGAGTTCTACACGGCGGATTCGACCGGACTCGATCACTTCCTCAAAGCCCGCAGCGCCGACGTGATCGTCGCAGACCTCCCTTACGGCGTGCAGCACGGTGCGAAGGTGGGCGCGCACCTCAGCCGCTCACCTCTTGATCTCTTGCGAAATGCCTTGCCTGCGTGGACTCGTGTTCTCGCCCGCGGCGGTTCCGTGGCGCTGGCCTACAATCGCCACACGACTTCCACGGATGACGTGCACGCTATCCTCAAGGAGCACGGGCTTACGAGCGCGGGGGAGGACTGCAACTTTAGGCACCGGGTCGATGCGTCAATCGACCGCGACATCGCGCTTGCGCGCAAGGCTTAGCGCGTCGAAACTTCCGATTACTCAAGGAGAGACCCATGAACGACAATCCCCGCGTACGGCGCCTCGCCGATCAGATTAAAAAGATCGTGGCCCGCACGCTCGATGAAAAAGTCAAGGACCCTCGTCTCGGTTTCGTGACGGTCACCGATGTTCGCCTCACCGGCGACGGTCAGCACGCCTCGATTTTCTACACCGTCTATGGAAGCGACGAGGAGCGAGCCGGGACCGCTGCCGCTCTCAAGGCCGCAAAGGGTATGCTGCGGAGTGCAGTGGGGCGCGGCATCACCGCGCGTCTCACTCCGTCTCTCGAGTTCTTCGAGGACACGATCCCGGAAACGTCGAAAACGATCGAGGATCTTCTCGTCGAAGCACACCACCGCGATAGCGAGCTTGAACGCGAACGTGCCGGCAAGCAGTTCGCGGGCGACGCCGATCCCTACCGCGTCCCCGGCGAGCATCTCGTGGATGACGACGAGGACGATGAGTAAAAAACGCGCGGGGCAGGGGCCTCACGGTTTCCTCCTCCTCGATAAGCCGGCGGGCCTGACGAGTCACGACGTTGTCGCGCGCGTGCGCTACCACCTCAATACGCGCAAGGTCGGCCACGCGGGCACGCTTGACCCCGCCGCGACGGGCCTCCTCCTTCTCGGCGTAGGGCACGGCACGAAGCTGCTCACCTATGCCGTGGGACTCGATAAGACCTATGAAGCGACGATTCGACTCGGGCAAGCGACCGTCACGGACGATGCGGAAGGTGAGCGGCTTGGCGACGTTGCCCCCGCGCATGAGCTGCGTGCGCTGAAGGAGGATCGCAGCAGGCTCGAGAGCGCCATCGGTGACCTTACGGGAGATATCGAGCAAGTCCCGAGCGCCGTGAGCGCAATCAAGGTGGGCGGCGTGCGCTCCTACGCCCGCGTGCGCGGGGGAGAGGAAGTCGAACTCGCCGCGCGCCCCATTCGCGTGGAGCGCTTCGAGATTCGTGATCTCCGCATGGCAGGAGACTTCCTCGACGTGGATTGCGTCGTGGACTGCAGCTCCGGCACCTACATCCGTGCGCTTGCACGCGACCTTGGCACCGCCCTCGGAGTAGGCGGGCACCTCACCGCTTTACGGCGCACGCGCGTGGGCGACTTCACCGTGGACAACGCCCAGCGAATTCCCGAGCGCGATGCGCCGCGCGCGGCAGAGGACCCCTCGGGAGGATTGCACCTCACGCCGCTGGGCGAAGCGGCCCTGTCGTTTTTGCCTTTGCTGCCCGTGAGCGAGCGCGAAGCTGCGGCGCTCAGATATGGGCAATGGATTGAGGCTCCTCAAGCGTCGGAACCCGAAACCTACCCGGCGGCCGCGATCGTGCCGCCCACGGGTGAGCTCGTGGCAATCGTCGAACCGGCCCCCAAAAGAGGCCTCCTCAAGAGCGCGAGCGTTGTACCGCGCCTCTAAAGCGCGCAGGTTCCCCGCTGTCAGCGGTGCGAGACAACCTTCGTTCCGAGGCTTGCCCACTCGAACAGCCACTTGGCGTCCTTCACACGCATGTTCACGCAACCGTGCGAGCCGGAGTAGCCAAAGCTCGAGCGCCACGGTGCCGAGTGGAGTGCGTACCCCTTGTGGAAGAACTGGTTGTACTTGACGCCCTTCGTGCAGTAGTCGTATCGCGGCGTGCAGCCCATGTTCTGCACCTCGGTACGGTGCCAGATCTCGTACTCACCCGTGGGCGTTTCGGTGCCCTTGCCGCCATCCACGACGGAGACGGGGCCCCACACGGCCTTGTCGCCCACGTAGGCGGTCACGGTCTTGTTCGCGAGGTTGATATCGATCCACTTCTCGCCGTTGTGGGCCTCGGCGGGAGCGTAGGAGGGAAGCTCGCTGGGAACCTTTTCCGGGTCCACGGGCGCCTTCTCAACCTTCTTTTCCTTGACCTCGGCCTTCTCGACCTCGGTGATCATGGCGATATCGAGGTTCTCACCCGCGGAGAGCGCGTGGGTCAGCTTCTCGGTGATGTCCTTTTGATTCGTGACCTTGACGCCGTCCTTGCCGGGGGAGACCTCGGTGCGTGAGCCGTCCTCGGCGACTTCGACGATGCCGTCCTTCTTCGTCGTGGCAACCTTGTCGGCGATCTTCCCGACGTACGTGTCGACTTTTTCTTGATCGATGCTGATCTCGAAGTTGTCGCCCTTGTCGTTCGGGGTGATCGACACGAAGCGTAGGCGGTCCGTGCGCTTGACCTCGAAGGTTTTGTTCTCGGGGCCCGTCACGACGAGGGAGCTCTTGAGCATGGTTTCGAGCTTGTCGAGCGTGGCCTCGGCGGTTTCGGTGTTGAGCTGTGGCTCGATGGTCGTGAACTCTTGCGTCACGGTGAAGTCTTTGAGCTCGGGCGCGTGTTTCTTCACGTCCTTGACGAAGTTGGCGGGGTCGACGCCCTTGCCTGCCTTCGATTCAACGACGGAGAACTCCTTGGTCTCGTCGTCCTGGACGATTTGCGCATCGACGGGCTCGACTTCGTTGTCGGGAACGAGGGACTCGGCGTAAGCGCGGGCTTTCTCCTCGTCGACGGTGACAACGGGCGTGATGGAGTGCGTGCCGCTCAGGGCAGCGCTCACAACCGACGGGATGCTCGACTCGCGCGAAAGGGCTTTCTCGACAGTCTTATCGACGTCGATGCGCCCACCGATCTCCTCGAGGGGAACGGTTGTGCGCTCGCCGTTGGCGTCGACGGTGACAGTGACGCCGGTGGTTTCTTTCCGGACGATTGTGCGAATTTGCTCGGCCGTTTTTCCAGCGACATCGACTCCGGCAATCGTGGTGCCGGGCAGGGCCTTGCCCTCGAACTGCTTTGCGTACGCGAACGAGCCGCCGGTCGCGACGAGTGCGACGACGACAGCCAAAGCCGTGAGAACGAGAAGTACTGTTCGACCGTGCTTCTTGGAAGCGGGAGGGTGCGTCACGGGGGTGGTTGACATGCGCTCGATCCTTCACACGTAGAGAGGGGACTACGTTCACTGTAGCGAATGCGCGCGACAGATTTAAGATGCAAGGAAGTATGCGAGGTGTGTCATGAGTGACGTTACCGACCCCGCCCGCGAAGCCTCCTGGCTGTTCATCGGTTAAGGTGACATGTGTTTGATCCCCTCCCACGAAAGCTTGCCGTGAACGAAGTGACCTCCTCGCGCGTGTGGCGCGACCCGCATGAGGTTCCGCGTGAACTCGCTCCGGGCGTGGTGACGATCGGGAACTTTGACGGCGTTCACCGTGGTCACCGCCGCGTCATCGACTCGCTCGTGTCGTACGCGAGCGCTCACGACCTTACGCCGCGCGCCCTCACTTTCCATCCGCATCCCCGCCACGTCATGACCGGTAGCGAAGAGCCGATGCTGATCACTGGGTACGACGATCGAAATGCCCTCGTGTGCGAAGCGGGTGTCGAAGATTTGCTCGATGTCCACTTCACGCTCGAGTTTGCGCAGCTGCGCGCTGAGGAGTTCGTGCGCGAGTACCTTGTTGACCTCCTTCGTGCGCGTGCAGTTGTGCTCGGGAAGGACTCGCGGTTCGGGCGCCGTAACGAAGGTGACTTTCACACGATGGTCGAACTCGGCGAGAAGTACGGCTTCCAGGTCGTGAGTGTCGAGGAGCTCGATGCGGATACCGAGGCGGAATCGGGAGGGCGCGAGCGCATCTCCTCGACTCTCGTTCGGAAGAGTTTGCTTGCGGGTGATACGCCCGGCGCTGCGCGCATGCTCGGCCGGTGGCACTCGGTGTGCGACACGGTACGCCATGGTTTTAAGCGTGGGCGGGAACTGGGATTTCCCACGGCAAACTTCAGTGCCCACCCGAGTGGTGTCGTCCCGATCGACGGGGTGTACGCGGGCTACTTTTCGGTGCTTGACGGCGACCGATTCCTCGAGCGAGTTCCCGCGACCATTTCCGTGGGCACGAACCCGACGTTCGAAGAGGGCCCTGCTTACCGGATCGTGGAGACGTACGTGCACGGCTCGCACGAGTACGAGCTCTACGATCGGCAAGCAAAAGTGGAGTTTGTCGAGCGGCTTAGGCCGACGCTTGCCTTCGATGGCATCGAGGCCCTGGTCGAGCAGATGCACCGCGATGTTGCCGTGACTCGCAGCACTCTTGCCGCCCATGGCGACCCGCGCGCCTAACGCTGCTGCTAGCCTTGAAAGGCCGTGCTTAATCGGCCACGGATTCTAAGTGCTCGGGAGAACAGGCCCCGGTGCGCCGTGCAACAAGGTGATAGGAGAGCCAGTGGCTTACGATTCCTCCGTCAAGCAGGAGATCATTAAGGAATACGGTCTGAGCGAGGGTGACACCGGCTCGCCCGAGGTGCAGATTGCGCTTCTGTCGCATCGCATCAACTACCTCACCGAGCACCTCAAGGATCACAAGCACGATCACCACACCCGTCGTGGTCTGCTTCTCCTCGTTGGTCGCCGCAAGCGCCTTCTGCAGTACCTGCAGTCGGTCGACATTGAGCGTTACCGTTCGCTGATTCAGCGTCTCGGTCTGCGCCGCTGACTTTATTCCGCCGCTCACCCGCCGGGTGGGCGGCGTTTTACCATCCATCGAGTTTTCCTTGCAACAATGATGAGGAGGGGATCGGTCCTCGGCAGTGACGTCTTCCGCGCAGGCGGGATACGCGACTGGCGATGGCCGGCCCCACGGCAAAGAAAACTCTTGTTCACCACAGAAAGAGAGTGACAGTGACCATGGAAGGCCACAACATTCATTCAACGATCGCCACGATCGACAACGGTCCGTACGGCAAGCGCGAGGTGCGCTTTGAAACCGGCCGCCTCGCAAAGCAGGCCGCGGGTGCCGTCGCCGTCTACCTCGACGACGACACGATGGTGTTCAGCGCAACCGCTGTCTCCAATCAGCCGAAGGAGCAGTTCGACTTCTTCCCGCTGACCGTTGACGTCGAAGAGCGCATGTACGCCGCGGGCCGCATCCCCGGCTCCTTCTTCCGCCGCGAGGGCCGCCCGGGCACCGACGCGATCCTCGCAGCCCGCCTGACCGACCGCCCGCTGCGCCCCGCCTTCGTCAAGGGCCTGCGCAACGAGGTCCAGGTTGTTCTCACGGTTATGGCTGTGAACCCTGACGATGCCTATGACGTCGTGGGCATCAACGGCGCCTCGGCATCGACCCAGATCTCGGGCCTGCCGTTCTCGGGCCCCATCGGTGGCGTACGCATCGCGCTCATGCCGAACGCCGAGGGCGGCCAGTGGATCGCCTTCCCGACCTTCAGCCAGCTCGATGAGGCCGTTTTCTCGATGGTTGTCGCGGGCCGAATCGTTGAAGATGACGTCGCGATCATGATGGTTGAGGCCGAGGCGACCGATCACGCCTGGTCGCTCATCAAGGAGCAGGGAGCGGTGGCACCGACCGAAGAGGTCGTCGCCCAGGGCCTCGAAGCTGCCAAGGTTTACATCCGCACGCTGTGCGAGGCGCAGAAGGAGCTCGCCGCGAAGGCCGCCAAGCCCGTTCGCGAGTTCCCGCTCTTCCTCGACTACCAGGACGATGCGTACGATCTCGTCGCCGACGCGGCGACCGATCGCCTCCGTGAGGTCATGAGCATCGCGGGCAAGCAAGAACGCGAAGAAGCCACTGAGACCCTGCTCGCGCAGGTCAAGGAGGAACTCGCCGACAAGCTCGACGAGCGCGAGAAGGAAATTACTGGAGCCTTCCGTGCGCTCACGAAGAAGGTCGTGCGCGAGAAGATCCTTACGGAGGGCGTGCGTATTGACGGCCGCGGCCTTCGCGACATCCGCCAGCTTTCGGCCGAGGTCGAGGTGCTCCCGCGAGTGCACGGTTCGGCTATCTTCGAGCGCGGCGAGACCCAGATTCTTGGCGTCACCACCCTCAACATGCTCAAGATGGAGCAGCAGATCGACGGCCTTTCGCCTGTCGATCACAAGCGCTACATCCACCACTACAACTTCCCGCCCTACTCGACCGGTGAGACGGGCCGCGTGGGCTCGCCCAAACGCCGCGAAATCGGCCACGGCATGCTCGCCGAGCGTGCACTCGTGCCGGTTCTGCCGAGCCGTGAGGAGTTCCCGTACGCGATTCGACAGGTATCCGAGGCACTCGGCTCAAACGGCTCGACCTCGATGGGCTCCGTGTGCGCTTCGACCCTCGCGCTCCTGAATGCCGGTGTGCCCCTCAAGGCGCCCGTTGCCGGTATCGCCATGGGCCTCGTTTCCGACACCGTGAACGGCGAGACGAAGTACGCGGCGCTGACCGACATCCTCGGTGCAGAGGACGCTTTCGGCGACATGGACTTTAAGGTCGCGGGAACCTCAGAGTTCGTGACGGCTATCCAGCTCGACACGAAGCTTGACGGCATCCCCGCTTCCGTTCTCGCAGGCGCTCTGTCGCAGGCTCGCGAAGCCCGCCTGCACATCCTCTCTGTTCTCGAAGAGGCCATCGATCAGCCCGATGAGATGAGCCCGAACGCGCCGCGCGTTCTTGCCGTCACTATCCCGGTGGACAAGATCGGCGCGGTCATCGGCCCGAAGGGGCAGATGATCAACCAGATCCAGGACGACACCGGTGCGGACATCACGATCGAGGACGACGGCACCGTGTACATCGGTGCGACCGACGGCCCCTCGGCTGAGGCTGCGCGTGCGGCCGTCAACGCGATTGCGAACCCGCTCGTTCCCGAGGTCGGCGAACGGTACCTCGGCACGGTTGTGCGTGTCGTCGACTTTGGCGCGTTCATCTCGCTCACCCCGGGCAAGGACGGCCTGCTGCACGTCTCGCAGTTGCGTAAGCTCAACGGCGGCAAGCGCGTGGAGAGTGTCGAGGACGTCGTGAGCGTCGGCCAGAAGATCGAGGTCGAGATTCGCGAGATCGACTCGCGTGGCAAGATCTCGCTCGCGGTGGCGGCTGACGAAGACGACGCTGAGAAGACGGACGAGTCCGAGCAGGGCGCCGAGTAGCCTTTCGCGCTCTCGCGCAAAGCACGACGAGAGTGGGCGGCCAGGAAATCCTGGCCGCCCACTCTATTGCTGGGGAGAGCTTTCTAGCTATTGGCGATGACGACGGTCTTGGCGACTTTGTCGTGCCAGCCCTGGCGGCGGCCCGAGCCGTCGAACAGGGGCGAGAGCCAGCATGCGAGCGAGGCCAAGCTGCCCACGATGGGAATGATGGCCATGAGGCCGGGGAGCGCGAAGCGGAGAGCCGCGTTCACGAGTCGAGGTGTCTCACCTGTCTCGAGGCTCACAACCTTGATCTTCATGGCCATTTTCCCGAGAGTTGCGCCGAAGCGTGCGAGCATGAGGGTTTCGTAGACGAGACCGGCGATCGCGATGAAGAGAATTCCGACCCCGGTAACGATAATGGCCAGCCCGAATCCGGCATCGGAGCCGTCACTCGCCGACGCGATGGCACCGATGATGCCACCGAGGATGACAGCGGCGATGCCACCAGCGAAGCCGGCAATGAGAGCATCGATGATACGGGCAAGAGCACGCTGACCGATGCTCGCGAGAGTGCGGGTACCCTTACCGGGGATCTCTATGCTTCCGGCTCCCGGACCGGATGACTGCTGGCCGAAGCTCTGCTGCCCCTGATGGGGCTGGTTCGCGTGCGGATCCTGCGGCTGGAAACTTGGGGTGGGATTCGACATTCTGCTCCTCGGGGAGACGGACAATCATTGTGCGGCCGCGAGTGACCGCGCCTATAGAGTAATGCACACCACTAGGAGAAGGACCGCTTTTCACATGTCAGTTTCGCTCGAGCTTACGGCAGGCCTCGATCAGGTTTTGCACGAGCAGGAGGGCGCCTTCACGCGCCGCTCAATTCTTCCCGGAGGCGTGCGGCTCCTGACCGAACGTGATCCGGGTGTTCGCTCGGCGAGCGTCGGATTTTGGCTCCCCGTGGGTTCCCGCGATGAAAAGCCCGAGCACGCCGGCTCGACTCACTTTCTCGAGCACCTACTATTTAAAGGAACGCCCACGAGAAGCGCCCTCGACATTGCCCGGGCCTTCGATGAAGTGGGAGGCGAATCGAATGCCGTGACCGCGAAGGAGCACACGTGCTATTACGCTCGGGTGCGCTCGGTCGACTTGCCCATGGCCCTTGCGACCCTTGCGGACATGGTCACGAGCGCCTCGATCACGAGCGAAGCATTCACGACCGAACGCGAGGTCATTCTCGAGGAACTCGCGATGGCGGAGGACGACCCGACTGATGTGGGCCACGAGGCTCTCATCGCCTCCGTGCTCGGCGAGGAAACGGCCCTCGGGCGGCCCGTAGGGGGAACGCCCGCGACGATCAACGCCGTCACGGTCGAGGCGGTGCGGGAGCACTACCGCGCCCATTATTTGAGTACCAACCTCGTGGTGACAGCGGTCGGAGACGTCGACCACGACGAGGTCGCGACGATGCTTCTCGACAGTCTTGCAAAAGGCGGGTGGAGCCTCAGCGACGGGCAAGCGCCGCGCCCTCGCCGTGCCCAGCAGGGCTTTGCGTACCCGAGCGGCGAGGATGGCACAGATGGACTCGAGGCGCTGCGGCACGGAGCCGTCACGAAGCGTCTTATGCGCGAGACCGAACAGACCCACCTTTTCCTTGGCGGACCGGCGATCCCCGCGTGGGACGAACGGCGGCATTCTCTAAGTGTCGCGATGGCGATCCTCGGTGGTGGGATGAGTTCGAGGCTCTTCCAGGAGGTGCGTGAGAAGCGCGGCCTTGCTTATTCGGTGTACGGGTTTACAGCGGCGTATCGCGATGCCGGTCTTGCGGGGCTGTACGCCGCGTGCCGTCCCATGAATGCGGAAAAGGTCGCGCAGCTTTTGCTCGAGGAGACGCAGAGGCTCGCGACAGACGGGATCGAACGAGAAGAGCTTGCGCGGACGCTCGGGCACATCTCGGGGTCGATGGCGCTCAGCCTCGAGGACACGCAGTCGCGCATGGCGCGGCTCGCAACGGCTGAGCTCGTTCTCGGTTCGTATCGAACGGTTGATGAAGCTCTCGAAGCCTTCCACGGCGTGACGCGCGAGAGCGTGCGCGAGATCGCCTCCGAGGTTGCTTCGGCGCTGAGAGTGCGCGTCGACGTCGGCCGTACCGGCGCCGCCTGACATACTTGATTCCGAATACACACACGAGGGGATGGTTATGAGCATTCGCGTTGGAGTCATTGGTTCAGCCGGGCGTATGGGAAGCGAGGTTGTCCGCGCTCTCGAGGCGGCCTCCGATCTCGACTTCGTGCGGGGAATCACGGCCGAGGACTCCCTCGAGCAGCTTCTCGACGACGATGGCGCGCCGCTCGTGGACGTGGCCGTCGACTTCACCCTTCCGAGCGTGACGAAAGCGAACGTGCTGTGGCTTATCGAGCACGGTATCCACGCGGTCGTGGGGGCGACCGGTTGGGATGATGCGGCGCTCGCCGACGTTCGCGCAGCCCTCGACGACACCCCCGAGACCGGGGTTCTCATTGCCCCGAACTTCGCGATCGGGGCGGTGCTCGCGATGAGCTTCGCGCGCACCGCCGCGCGGTTTTATGAGAGCGCAGAGGTGGTCGAACTTCACCATCCCGAAAAACTCGATGCGCCGTCCGGAACCGCGCTGCATACGGCCCGCGCGATCGCTGACGGCCGCGCACAGGCGAGCCTCGGGCCCGTCCCGGATGCGACCGAGCGCGACCCCCACGGCGCGCGAGGAGCCGACATCGACGGCGTTCACGTGCACGCCGTGCGTCTGCGCGGACTCGTGGCGCACGAGGAAATTCTCTTCGGCAACCCGGGAGAACAGCTCACTATCCGTCACGACTCATTCGATCGCGTGAGCTTCATGCCCGGGGTTCTCCACGGCGTGCGCGAGGTGGCCTCTCATCCCGGTCTCACGGTGGGGCTAGAGAACTACCTCTCGCTGTAAGCTAAGTGGCGTCGGAACTGATCGCCCACCTCTCGCACGCACCCGAGGAGGCTCTATGCCCGAGAACCCGCCCTCGCACGCCCTCGCGCGTGCCTTTGCGGCACTCGCGCCCGAACGGCCTCTTGCACTGTGGGGTTCGAGTTCGATGGAAGGCGGTCTCGGTGCCGAGCACACGCCTCGACCGGTATACGTCCACGAGGAAGTTGCGAATGCAATGAACCCCGTCCCGGTCACGAACCTCGCGTACGGGGCACAGTTTTCGGGGCACACGACGATTCTTCGTGGACTCGACACGCCCATGGTGCATATCCCCGAGGGGTACACGGGTGGGCGAGTGAATGTGCGCGTGGACACGGATGTTCCCGGCATGTGGTCGTTCACGTGTCACGGGGAGCTGTCGAGCGGGGCGAGCGGCACGCTTACGGGAACGCCGGAAAACCAATGGTTCTTCGAGTCCGACGGCGGACCTGCGACATCGGGTGTCTTCACATCGTCGTGGAAAGCCACCACCGAGAATTGGCGGCACGTGATCTGGACGGGGAAGAACAACATCGTGCAGCGTGAGCAGGTGCTGAGCGACGTCGAGAGGCTCGTCGCATCCGCGCGTGACCCGAAGACGGATGCCATCGTTCTCGGGCAGTGGGTCACGAAAAACGATCTCGATGCTCCCGAGAAAATTAGGGCCATTCACGCGGTCAACGCCGCCCAACGCGAGGTTTACGGGCACCGCTTCGTGGATGTGCAAGCCCTCCTGACGAGCGAGGAGGCGCTGCGCGCCGAACCAATCGCGTCGCTTGATTTGCACTCGCGAGCAGAAACACGTTCCGAACTCGAGAAGGGGATCGTACCGACCCCGCTCAGGGGTAGCGACGGTATCCATTTGAGCGGTTGGGGCAATCTCCTCGTCTCGTGGGTTCTCATCGAGAAAATGAAGGAGCTCGCGTGGATGGCATGAGGGCGGTGAATTCGGAAGCGGCAGGCCTCGTGACGACGCGGCGGGCGTTGCTGGCCTCGCTCTTGGGGATAGCCGGGATCGCCGCGCTCAAGCTACGGCCCGCGACCGCGACGAAGCCGGGCATGCAGGTCGTTGCTGATCCCGCGGAGCGCTACGCCGACGCGATCGAGTGGCTCGTGAAACACGATCTGTTCGATCCAGCCCGCGAGGGAACGTTTCTTCCGAGCGCCGATGTGACGCGTGAGGACGCCGCGATCATGCTGTACCGTCTCGCTGGTGCCCCCGAGCGTGACGGTCTCGACCTCGAACCGTATCGCGACATTGAGAAGACGGCTCGCAGCTATCGCGAAATCATGTGGATGCGCGGCCAAGCGGTATTCTTCGGCGAGTACGACGCGACCTTTCAGCCGACGCAGCCCGTGACGCGAGCGGAGGGGTGTTCGTTCCTCGCGCGGCTGCTTCGTGGCGTACTTGCGGCGCACCTCGCGGCGGGAGGCTCCGCTGTTGCGCCCGAGATCGCGAGCTTTCGCGACGTCTCCAAGGAGCACCCGCGCTTTGCGGATATCGAGTGGGCCCGTGCAGTGGGACTGCTCGGGCGCGACCTCACGGTCGATGAAGCCGAGAGCTCGGGCGAGCGACAGGCCGACGCTTCCACCCCTCTCGTGGATGCCGAACTTCGGCCAGACGCTACTCTCGTGAGGGGCGAGTTCGCGCGGTTGCTTCAACGCGCGAACGCCCTATTCGACGACGCCCACTAGACGGGCGCCCCAACCTCGACTAAGGAGTGACACGTGGCAGACATGGCGGCGACGCTCGACGGGTGCGCGAAGGGAACAGCTCTCGCGCGTGCGAAGGCGATCCTTCTCGATTCCGATGGGACCCTCGTCGACTCAACTCGAAGTGTCGAGGCGAGCTGGGATACCCTCCTCGGTGACGAGGGTGCGGGGCGGTTTGAAAAGCACTATCACGGGCAACCGGCCAGGCGAGTATTGCGCCTCGCGATGCCCGACATCAGCGAGGAGAGGCTCGAGGAGCTTTTCACCAAAGTCGAAGGATACGAAATTGCGAGCGCGGGCGATGTCGAGGCATTCGACGGGACCGCGCGTTTCCTCGGCGAACTCGAAGAGGCAAAGGCTGCGCTTTCGCGCGAATGCTGGGCGATAGCGACGAGCTGCACGCTTCCACTCTTCGAGGCGCGCTACCGGCCCCTTGGGCTCCCGTACCCCACGACCCTCGTGACCGCCGATCAGGTCACGCATGGCAAGCCGGATCCCGAGCCCTACCTCCTCGCGGCACAGAGACTCGGGGTCGATGCGGCGGAGTGCATCGTCGTCGAAGATGCGCCGGGCGGCCTCGCCTCAGCTCGTGCTGCGGGGGCGTTCGTCGTGAGTGTTCTCAACAGTGCGAGTGCGGAGACCGTCGGCCCCCTTGCCGATCTCGTGATTCCTTCGCTCGCGGATGTCTCGATCGAGACCTGCGAAGGGGAGCTCGTGCTTCGTGCGCGGTGAGCGCCACGCGGCGATTTTCGGTTTTTGAACTGCTTGGTCAACTAGGGTGATACATATGAGCGAAATAGTGTTCCGATCCGACGTCACGGTCGACCTTGTGAGGTCACAGGCTTCCGATTCCGATGTCATCTTTGCCGCGCGGGTCTCGACCCAGGGGGAAAAGTCCAAGAGCATCGTGGGCACTGATGCCTCCGATCGCGACAAGGGCCTCATCAACTACCTCATGCGCGACCGCCATGGCTCGCCGTTCGAGCACAACAGCTTCACGTTTTACGTCGAAGCGCCGATCTTCGTGTTCCGCGAGTTCATGCGCCACCGGATCGCGTCCTATAACGAGGAATCAGGCCGCTACCGCCAGATGCGCCCGATTTTCTACGTGCCCGGGCCCGAGCGCAAGCTCGTCCAGAAGGGCAAACCCGGCGCCTATGACTTTTACGAGGGCAGCCCCGAGCAGCACGAGATCGTGACGAAGGCGTACAAGGCGCAGTGCGAGAGCGCGTATGCCGCTTATCTCGAGATGCTCGAGGCCGGCGTTGCACGCGAGGTCGCACGCGGTGTTCTGCCCCTCACGCTGTTCAGTTCGATGTACGTGACCGTCAATGCCCGCAGCATGATGAACTTCCTGTCGCTGCGCACCAAGCGTGAAGGCTCGCACTTCCCGTCGTTCCCGCAGCGCGAGATCGAGATGGTCGCCGAAAAGATCGAAGAGTTCTTCGCCGAGGCGATGCCCCTCACCTACGAGGCGTTCAACGCGGGCGGCCGGGTGGCGCCGTGAGTCAAGAAGCACCGGTATTTGGACGTCTCGGCGTCGCTATCGTCACGCCCTTCACTGAGGATCTCGAGAAGGTCGATCACGAGGCTCTCGCCGGCCTCGCGCGCCATCTCGTCGACGAAGGCCACGATCTCATCGTCGCGAACGGCACGACGGGCGAATCGCCCACGACGAGCGATGAGGAAAAGCTCGCGATTCTCGCGACCGTGCGCGAGGCAATTGGCGCGGATGTCACCCTCCTCGCGGGGGCGGGCACGAACGATACGCGTCACTCGGTCGCGCTTGCACGCGCGATCGAAGAGGGCGGCAATGCCGACGGCCTCCTGCTCGCAACCCCGTACTACTCCAAGCCCACGCAGCGCGGCCTGATCGCGCACACGCTCGAGATCGTCAACGCCGTCGACCTGCCGGCGATGCTCTACGACATTCCCGGTCGCTCAGGCATCCCTATCGAATACGAGAGCGCCGTCGAACTGTCCCAACACCCGAACGTCGTTGCCCTCAAGGAAGCCAAGGGGGACATGCACGAGGCCTCGAAGCTCATCCGTGACACGGGCCTCGATATCTACTCCGGTGAAGACGCTCTCAACCTTCCGTGGCTCGCGATCGGCGCGGTTGGTACGGTTTCGGTCACGAGTCACCTTACCGGCAGGCTCGACCGTCTCATGTTCGACGCCCTCGAACAGTGCGACCTCGCGCTCGCGCGAAGGCTCCACGCTTCGCGCATCGACTTTGTTGACGCGATCATGAACCAGGGCCCAGGAACGATGGCGATCAAAGAAGCCCTCACACACCTCGGCGTGCTTCCGCACGCTGGCTGCCGCGCCCCGCTCGGAACGGTCGAGCCGGAGGTCGCGGCGCGCATCCACGCCGCCGTAGACGCCTACCAGAGCGTCCTCGCGCAGCACACCAGCTGAAGAATTTAGGACACTGTGACTACACCCTTTTCCACGACACTCGGGACCCCGCCTCAACTGAAGAACAAGACTCTACGTGTGACCCCGCTCGGCGGTCTCGGCGAAGTCGGCCGAAACATGACCGTTTTCGAGTATGAGGGCCGACTTCTCATCGTCGATTGCGGCGTTCTCTTCCCCGAAGAAGCCCAGCCGGGCGTCGACCTTATCCTCCCGGACTTCCGCTCGATCGAGGATCGCCTTGATGACGTTGCCGCGATCGTGCTCACGCACGGCCACGAAGACCACATCGGTGCAGTTCCCTACCTTCTGCGCCTCAAGCCGGACATCCCGCTCGTCGGTAGCCAGCTGACCCTCGCCTTTGTCGAGGCGAAGCTCCGTGAGCATCGACTCAAGCCGTACACGCTTGCCGTGAAGGAGGGGGATGTCGAGAAGTTTGGCGCGTTCGAGTGCGAATTCGTCGCCGTGAATCACTCGATTCCCGATGCGCTCGCGGTCGCGATCCGTACCGAGGCTGGCACGGTGCTGCACACGGGCGACTTCAAAATGGACCAGCTTCCGCTCGATGGTCGCCTGACGGACCTGCGTGCCTTCGCACGCCTTGGCGAAGAGGGCGTGGATCTCTTCCTCGTCGACTCGACAAACGCCGAGGTCCCGGGCTTCACGGTCAAGGAACGCGAGATCGGCCCCGTTCTCGACAACCTCTTTGCGCGTGCACAGCAGAAGATTGTCGTCGCAAGCTTTTCGAGCCACGTCCATCGCGTTCAGCAGGTGCTCGACTCGGCGCACGCGCACGGCCGCAAGGTGGCGTTCGTGGGGCGCTCGATGGTGCGCAACATGACCATCGCTGCCGACATGGGCTACCTCAATGTTCCCCCGAACACGCTCGTGGACCTTAAGAAGGCCGATGACATTCCGGATCACAAGATCGTGTACATGTGCACGGGCAGCCAGGGCGAGCCGATGGCCGCGCTCGGGCGTATCGCGAACCGCAACCACCGCGTCGAAGTCGGCGAGGGGGACATCGTGATTCTTGCGTCCTCGCTCATCCCGGGCAATGAGAACGACGTGTTTCGCGTGATGAATGGCCTCATGGAACTCGGGGCCGAGGTCGTGCACCAGGCGAACGCGCGCGTGCACGTCTCGGGGCACGCGAGCGAGGGCGAGTTGCTGTACTGCTACAACATTCTGCGCCCGAAGAACGTGATGCCCGTGCACGGCGAGGTGCGCCACCTCATCGCGAACGGGAAGATCGCGCAGTCCTCAGGTATCCCTCGCGAGAACATCGTGCTCGCGAAGGACGGCACGGTCGTCGACCTCAAAGACGGCGTCGCACGCGTCGCCGGCGAGGTCGAAGTTGGCTACGTGTATGTGGACGGTTCGAGTGTGGGCGAGGTAAGCGAGGCCGATCTCAAGGACCGCCGTATCCTCGCGGAAGAGGGCTTCATTTCCCTGTTCGCCGTGGTCAATAGTGAAACCGGCGAGCTCATTGCCGGGCCAGAGATCCACTCGCGAGGCATCGCCGAGGATGACGAGGTGTTTGAGCGCATCAAGCCCGACGTCATCAAGGCGCTGCACAAGGCGATCGAGGACGAGAAGGGGCACGACACGTATCAGCTTCAGCAGGCGATGCGCCGCGTGGTGGGGCGTTTCCTCTCTCAGCGCCTTCGCCGCCGCCCGATGATCATCCCGGTTGTCGTCGAGGCTTAGCGACGCGGATTTTTGCAGATGCCGCTGCGAGGTCAGCCCCCTGTGTGATTCACACGCCGGGGCTGACCTCGTGACGTTCGTACCCTTAGGCGGGTAGATTGTGGAGTATGGCGACACGTACGACTTCCCCCGCACGTGCGTCGAAAGGAACCTCCCGAGGCTCGTCCTCGGGCTCGTCGCGCACGAAAGGTGCGCCCACGGATCCCTCGACGCTTCCCCTCCCGGTGCGCGCTTTGCGCGTCGGGTACCTCGGCGTTGCCCGCGCGGTTGGCGGCTTCGTTCGCGGCATCGGCATTCAGCGCTGGGAGGTCGCCTACGAAGAGCGGCGCGATGGCTTCGCTCTTTTCTTGAGCATTCTCGCGCTCATTCTCATCGTTCCCGAATGGTTCCAGGTGCGCGAATGGGGCTTTGGCGCGATTCATACGGTCGCTGCGAGCTCGTTCGGCGTGATCGCCGTGCTGCTTCCCCTCCTTCTAGGGCTGTGGTCGCTTCGGATGTTCCGCAGGCCCGATCTCGTTCACGCGAACGGACGCCTTTTCGCGGGACTACTCATGCTTGTGTGTGCGCTCTGTACGGTCGCATCCGTGAGCGCGCGTATTCCCACGCCGTCCAATGGTGTTGACGCCCTCGCGCGCGGTGGCGGCGTGTGCGGCTATCTCGTCGCGGCGCCCCTCGCGAATGTCCTGCCTGACTGGGTGATCGTCACTCTCGGAGTCGTCCTCGCCCTGTTCTCCGTTCTCGTGCTCACTGCTACGCCGCTCGGCCAAGTAGGGTCGCGTCTCGCGGGGGTCTACGGGGCTCTCGTGGGCAGGGGAGAGCGTGAAGAAGCGGAGCGCGAGGCCTTCGGCTTGGGCCGACGCCAGCAGGCTCTCCACGCTGCCGAGGGCAACGCCGAGGGCAGCCCAACGAAGACTCGGCGCATGAGCGATCTGTTCCGCCGCAAAAATCGCCGGTCGTCAAGCGACACCGAGAACCTCGAGGCCGGCGTCGATCACGAAGCCTTCGGCTACGAAGGCGATGGCGCGTATCGCCAGGGCGCCGAGAGTGAGCAGGCCGAGACGACGACGCTTCCGCGCTCGCAGAAGAAACCGCTCGTGAAAAAGGCAGATGCCGCCAGTGCACTCGCATCCGGCGCGAAAAGCTCTGACCCCTACGATTACCTCGAAGCGGAAAACAGCAGGAAGAAGGAGTTTCCGACGGCTGCCAGCCAAACGTCGGACCTGGAAAACGCCCCCACCGTGCCGGTGCCGAGCGTGAGCGCTGCGGAGCAGACCCGCGAGCTGACCCCGCCCAAGGGCGAAGGTGTCAAGGGGCCGCACGTGCAGCCCGAACTCCAGGTTGAGACCGCCTACCCGCTCCCGAGCCCCGACATGCTCGTGGCCGGCCCGCCCGCGAAAGCTCGCTCCGAAGCGAACGATCGCGTTGTCGCGGCACTCGGCGAAGTGTTCGAGCAGTTTGGCGTGAACGCCGAGGTCGTGGGCTTTTCCCGCGGCCCGACCGTGACGCGCTACGAGGTTGAGCTCGGCCCCGGCACGAAGGTCGAGAAGGTCACGGCGCTGTCCAACAACATCGCGTACGCGGTCGCGAGCGCCGATGTGCGCATCATTTCGCCGATCCCCGGCAAGAAGGCGATCGGTATCGAGATTCCGAACGCGGACCGCGAAACTGTTGCGCTCGGGGATGTTCTTCGTAGTGGTGTCGCGACCGCCAACGAACACCCCATGGTGATGGGGCTCGGGAAGGATGTCGAAGGCGGATTCGTGATTGCGAATCTCGCGAAGATGCCCCACTTGCTTGTTGCGGGCGCGACCGGCGCCGGTAAGTCGAGCTTTGTGAACTCGATGATCACCTCAATCCTCATGCGTGCAACGCCGGAGGAAGTGCGCATGGTGCTCGTTGATCCAAAGCGCGTTGAGCTGACGATCTACGAGGGGATCCCGCATCTCATTACCCCCATCATCACGAACCCCAAGAAGGCTGCGGAGGCGCTCGAGTGGGTTGTGAAGGAGATGGACCACCGCTACGACGATCTCGCCGAGTACGGCTTCAAGCACATCGACGACTTCAATAAGGCCGTGCGCGCGGGCCAGGTGAGCCCCCCGCCGGGAAGTGAGCGAGTGCTCGCGCCCTACCCGTACCTCCTCGTGGTCGTTGACGAGCTTGCCGACCTCATGATGGTCGCCCCGCGAGACGTCGAGGCATCGATCCAGCGCATCACCCAGCTTGCGCGCGCTGCCGGCATTCATCTCGTGCTCGCAACCCAGCGACCCTCCGTCGACGTCGTCACGGGCATCATCAAAGCGAATGTTCCCTCCCGCCTCGCGTTCGCGACGAGCTCCCTCCAGGATTCGCGCGTCATCCTCGATACTCCCGGCGCGGAGAAGCTCATCGGCCAGGGCGACGCGCTTTTTCACCCCATGGGCAAGGCGAAGGCTATGCGTGTGCAGGGCTCGTGGGTCAACGAGTCCGAGATTCACGCAGTCGTCGACTACGTGAAGGGGCAGGCGAAGCCGCAGTACCGCGAGGACGTGCAGCAGGTCGCCAAGAAGAAACAGATCGACGATGACATCGGCGGCGATCTCGACGTGCTGCTTCAGGCGGCCGAACTCGTCGTCACCACGCAGTTCGGCTCCACCTCGATGCTTCAGCGCAAGCTCCGCGTGGGCTTCGCCAAGGCGGGGCGCCTCATGGACCTTCTCGAGTCACGCGAGATCGTCGGGCCGAGCGAGGGCTCGAAAGCTCGCGATGTGCTCGTGCGTCCCGAGGATCTCCCGCGCGCGATCGCGCGTATCAAGGGAGAGGACACGGACCTGTATGAGGACTCGCAGGACGCTTCCCACGCAGGTTCCGGTTCCGGGGCGGGGGAGTCCGACGCCTCCTCGGCCCAAGATCGCTACTCGGATGATCCGTTGGACCACTCCTCGCGTGAGGTGAGTCCCGAGTATTACGACAACGACGATGCCGACGGCGAAGACGCCTGGCAGCTCACGGGCCGCTAACGCGCGAAAGACGCCGCTAAAGAGAAGGGAAACACCCATGAGCGCTTCCGATACCCCGCGCGTTCCGCTGTGGAATATCGCGAACGTCCTCACCATGACGCGCATGGTCATGGTGCCTATCTTCGTGGTCGTAGCCGCGCTCTACCACGAGGACATCGCCATGAGGTGGGTCATTGCCGGGATCTTCGTGCTCGCAATGGTCACGGACTTCGTCGACGGCTACCTCGCGCGCTCTCGGAACCTCATTACCGATTTTGGCAAGATCATGGACCCGATTGCCGACAAGGCGATGACGGGCGCCGCGCTCATCATGCTTTCGGTGTGGCAGTACGTGCCGTGGTGGATCACAGTGCTCATCCTCGTGCGCGAGATCGGTATTACGGTCATGCGCTTCACGATCTTGAAGTATGGCGCGCTTCCCGCAAACTTCAGCGGCAAGGCGAAGACGATGATGCAGTCGATCGGGATCACCTTCTGCCTCATGCCCTTTGAGCTGATGTGGCCTCCCGCGTGGTGGATCGGCATCACGCTTATCGCCATCGCCCTTGTGCTCACGCTCTGGTCGGGGCTTCGCAATGTCAACGACGGGCTGCGCCTGCGCCGCGAGGCACTCGCGCAGAAAGCGGCTTAACGAGAATGGACGCGCCGCGTGAGCAGCTGGCGTCGGCCCGCGCCCTCCTTGCTATGTGCGAAGAGAGGGGTATGAGCCTCGCGACGGCTGAGTCGCTCACGGGCGGGATGCTCGTCGCGCGCCTCGTGGATGTTCCGGGCGCTAGCAGAGTCGTCCAGGGGGGTGCGTGCACGTACAGTTTCGAAGCGAAGGCGTCTGTTCTGGGGCTAGACCTTGCGGACCTGCAGGCGAAGGGAGCCGTGCGCGCCGAGGTCGCGAGCAGCATGGCTCGGGCCGCGCGCCGCGTGTACGGGGCAGATGTTGCCCTTGCGACGACCGGAGTGGCCGGGCCCGGGAATGACGATTACGGCAACCCGGAGGGGCTCGCCTACATCGCCGTGAGTACGCCAAGTCGCGAATTCGTGCGTGAAGTACGCCTCACGGGCTCGCGACCGGCGATCCGTGCGGGTGTTGTGGACGATGCGATCACCCTCGGCATTGAGGCTCTGACCAGCGCAAATGTGTAACAGGCGCGTTGGGCCGGTGTGGGAAACCTGAAAAGCGAGCGCGTGTGAGGCCGTAGGATGGCGGAACAACGAGGAACCCTCGTGCGTTGAACAGGCGTGAATACGTACAAGAATGCGGGAGCTGGTGCTCCCGGGCAACGAAAATGGGTGACGGCCACGGGGTCGCGCCCGGCGTCCGTGCTGGGCCGCGAGTCGGCAGTACCGCGGCGCGGAACACTGACAAGGAAGGGAGAATCTCGCATGGTGCTCTTCCGCCAGGAACTCGGCGGCGTTTTGCGTGAGGCGCGTCGCCGCCAGGGCAAGACTCTGCGTCAGGTATCGGCCGATGCGCGAGTCTCGCTCGGCTACTTGAGCGAAATCGAGCGCGGCCAAAAGGAAGCCTCGAGTGAACTGCTCGCCTCCGTGACCGAAGCTCTCGGTTACCCCATGTCGGTGATTCTCCGCGAAGTTGCAGATCGCGTGGCACTCGAAGAGGGCATCGTTATTCCCGACACCGTTCCCGCCGAACTTGAGCGGGGCGTCCAGGGCGCCGAATACGCGCTGGCGCGGTAGTCAACGTGAGGCGAAGCGAGTTTCGCGAGCTCGCCGCCTATGTCTTTGGTGCCGAACTCGCGCATACGTACTGTCGTGAATTCGCGCTTGTGACGTGCGGGAACCTAACCCCGAACCAGGCGATTGAGGCGGGCTACCCCGTTAAAGAAGTGTGGCACGCGCTGTGTGATGACATGGATGTGCCTGTGCACATGCGCTGGGAGGTCCCGCCCGAGGCGCGTCCGCGCGCGTGAGCGTGTGGCGGCGAAAGGCGTGACAAGAATCGAACACGCGTGCGCATTAACGTGCAAATCGAACATGTGTTCGTTTACGATGGTGTTGTTCGGCCTCCACGGTGCGTGTGCATCCACACCTGTGCCGGGGTCGGGTTTAAATGTCTCACCCCCGTTTACCGTTGGAAGGGTCAAGCGAGAGTCCACCTCGTAACGGGGTGACAAACGAAAGGAACCGCCATGGCAGCTGCCGCCAAGGATCGCGATAAGTCGCTCGAAAACGCGCTCGCACAGATTGACCGTCAGTTCGGCAAAGGCTCGATTATGCGCCTTGGCGACGACACACGCCCGCCCGTCGAAGTCGTTCCCACGGGGTCGGTCGCACTTGACGTCGCGCTCGGTATCGGTGGTCTTCCCCGCGGTCGCGTTGTCGAGATCTACGGCCCGGAGTCCAGCGGTAAAACCACGGTTGCGCTCCACGCGATTGCAAACGCGCAGCGGGCGGGTGGTATTGCTGCCTTCATCGATGCGGAGCACGCCCTCGATCCGGAATATGCGAAGAAGCTCGGCGTCGATATCGATGCACTTCTCGTGTCGCAGCCTGACACGGGCGAGCAGGCTCTCGAAATTGCCGACATGCTCGTGCGCTCGGGTGCGATCGACGTCCTCGTCGTCGACTCCGTCGCGGCACTCACGCCAAAGGCTGAAATCGAAGGCGAGATGGGCGACTCCCACGTGGGGCTCCAGGCGCGTCTCATGTCGCAAGCGCTTCGCAAGCTTACCGGTGCGCTCTATTCGAGCGGCACCACCGCTATCTTCATTAACCAGCTTCGCGAGAAGATCGGCGTGTTCTTCGGCAGTCCCGAAACCACCACGGGTGGCAAAGCACTCAAGTTCTATGCTTCGGTGCGCATGGACATTCGTCGAATCGAGACCCTCAAGCAGGGTACCGATGCGGTTGGCAACCGTACTCGCGTCAAGATCGTGAAGAACAAGATGGCTCCGCCCTTCAAGCAGGCCGAGTTCGACATCCTGTACGGAGAGGGCATTTCGCGCGAAGGCGGCCTTATCGATCTTGGCGTTGAAAACGGCATCGTGCGCAAGTCCGGTGCGTGGTACACGTACGATGGCGATCAACTCGGCCAGGGCAAGGAAAATGCGCGCCAGTTCCTCAAGGACAATCCGGATCTCGCCGCAGATATTGAACAGAAGATCCTTATGAAGCTCGGTATTGGCCAGTACGCAGATGAGGCCGCTAAGAAGGCCGCTGCCGATGCTCCTGTGGGGGACGGCGAATTCGTAGACGATGACGTCCCCGCGCAAATCTGAGCCTGGTCCCGAAGCTCGGGGTGGGCAAGAGGATTGGCGCGCGGGCGTCGTTGAAGAGCTCGCCGAGCACATCGCCGCCATCGAAGCGGGGGAAGCCGCACCTGGGGAGGGCAGCAACCCGTGTCGAGGTGGAGTATTCCGCGATCACGAAACGGAAGAGGTCGTCGTCAAGGAATGCCGGTATGTGCTCGGCCTGCTCGCCCACCGTCAGCGCAGTGAGGCGGAGATTCGCGCGAGACTCGCGCAGCGCGTGCATGAAGTTGATGTTCTCGAAGAGATCATGCGGCGTCTCGATACCGCTGGACTCATCGATGACGAAGGCTTTGCGCGCGCCTGGGTAGAGCAGCGGCGCGAGAGCAAACTCCTTGGCACAGCCGCTTTGCGTCGAGAACTCGAAAATAAAGGCGTCGGTGCGCCCGATATCGACACCGTTCTCGCTGAGACCGCTCCGTACGACAGCGAAAAGGAGCGCTGCCAGATCCTCGCGAGAGAACGGCTTGCGAAGGAGCTTCGTAAAAGCGGCGGGGCTGAAAACCTTGATCGAGGGGCGGCCCTTCGGCGCATTGGCGGCGCACTCGCGCGCCGAGGCTACTCGGAAAACCTCACGCTCTTCGTGCTCAATCGCGAGCTTGATGCGGCGGGAGTCACCTGGTCCTGACCGTACCCGAACCCACGGGGCTACGTATCCTTGAAACACCATGAGCGAAACAGCGATCCTGAACGACAATGACGCGCCGGCACGCGGCACCTACCAAGTGCGCACGTTCGGCTGCCAAATGAACGTCCACGACTCTGAGCGCCTCACGGGCCTCTTAGAGCAGGCAGGCTATACGCCGGCCGCCGACGGCGCCGACCCGTTGAACGGCGACGTCGATGTCATCGTTTTCAACACGTGCGCCGTGCGCGAAAACGCCGACAACCGGCTCTACGGTAACCTCGGCCAGCTCCGCCCTGCGAAAGATGCCAACCCCAATTTGCAGATTGCCGTCGGCGGGTGCCTGGCCCAAAAGGATCGCGCCACCATTACTGAGCGTGCACCCTGGGTCGACGTCGTGTTCGGTACTCACAACATCGGTTCCCTCCCCGTTCTTCTTGACCGCGCTCGCGTTCAACAAGAGGCCCAGGTGGAAATCCTTGAGTCGCTCGAGGTGTTCCCCTCGACTCTCCCGACAAAGCGCGAAAGCGCGTACGCGGGTTGGGTATCGATTTCAGTCGGCTGCAACAACACGTGCACGTTCTGCATCGTTCCTTCCCTCCGAGGGAAGGAGAAGGACCGTCGCCCCGGCGAGATTCTCGCCGAGGTTCAGGAACTCGTGAACCAGGGAGCTCTTGAAGTGACTCTCCTTGGTCAAAACGTGAACTCCTACGGAGTGGAGTTCGGCGACCGGGGCGCGTTTGCCAAGCTCTTGCGCGCGTGTGGCGAAATCGAGGGGCTCGAGCGCGTGCGATTCACGTCGCCGCACCCCGCGATGTTTACCGATGACGTCATTGACGCGATGGCGGAAACACCCAACGTGATGCCGCAACTGCATATGCCGCTCCAATCGGGCAGCGACGCTGTTCTCAAGGCGATGCGCCGCTCGTACCGCTCCAAGAAATTCCTCGGGATCCTCGAAAAGGTGCGCGAGAAAATCCCGCACGCAGCAATCACGACCGACATCATCGTCGGTTTCCCCGGTGAAACGGAAGAGGACTTCCAAAAGACTCTCGATGTCGTCGAGGCTTCGCGTTTCTCGAGCGCCTTCATGTTCCAGTACTCGCCGCGCCCGGGCACTCCGGCCGCCGAAATGGACGATCAGATCCCGAAGGCAGTCGTCCAGGAGCGATTCGAGAGGCTCGTCGCGCTTCAGGATCGCATTGCGGCCGAAGAAAATGCGAAGAAGGTCGGAGCAGAGGTCAACGTCCTCATCGCCGAAGGCGAGGGTGATCGAGACTCCGAAACGCACCGCATCTCTGGCCGCGCCGAGGACGGCCGGCTCGTGCACGTTGCTCTGCCCGAAGGGTATGCGGAGGCGGACCGCCCTCGCCCCGGTGATGTCGTCCGTGCTCGCGTGACCAAAGCCGCCCCGTTCTACCTGATCGCCGACTCGGGTGCCGAAGGCGGCGAATTCGAGGTGCGTCGCACCCGCTCGGGCGACGCGTGGGAACGCCGCCGCGCGAACGGCGATGACGACGCAGCCTCGTGCGGCACGCCCGGCCCCGGTGGGCCCGTGAGCCTCGGTCTTCCGAGCCTCAGGCGCCCGGAGCGCTAGGCGGAATCGGGCGGTGAGGGCACGCGCTCAGGCGGTGACGTCGTCCTGGTCGCTCACCTGTGTCGAGAGGCTCGCGAAGAACGCTACCGTCGTTGATAGCGCGCACGTGATGGCGCGGTCGATCGCGTCGTCGCTAACCCCGTAGAAATAGTCGAAGACCAGCTCGCCGTACACGCCGAGTACCGAGTCGTTCTCGCGGCGCACGTACGCTTTTGGCCACATGCGTTCCATGTTCCAGTGGTTGCATAGGCGCGTCGCTTCGAGTTTCTGCTGCACGGCGAGTAGCTCGTCCCAGCGTCCCCGGATGACGAGGATGTGGGAGTGCTCGCCGGCGACTGCGAACGTGAAAGGATAGTGGTCAAAGCGCGCACGCAACACGGTGGGGGTGTCATCATCCTCGACGAAGGCATAGCCGAGCCGCCCGAGGGACTCCTTGAGACGTTCGATGCTGAGTTCTTCGCCTGCGAGTGCGGCTTCGTGTGAGTGGCCGTTGGGCATCGGCTGCCTTTCTGTGGTGTCCGGGCCGGTGGCTGCGTGAAGTCCACGCTAGCGGCTTTCGGCTCGGTGCGCGAACGAGCAGTGGTGAGATCGAAGGGAGTTCACGTGGCACATGCGGTGAACGGTGGTGGGGGCCACGACAGTGGCGCTGGACAGGTGCCGCCGCTTGTCGTGATTGCGGGCGCGACTGCAACGGGCAAGAGCGCCCTCGCGATCGAGACTGCCCGCCGTTTCGGAGGCGAAGTGATCAACGCTGACGCTCTCCAGTTTTACCGCGGAATGGATGTGGGGACCGCCAAGGTGACCCCGAGCGAGCGCCGCGGTGTTCCCCATCATCTCCTCGATATTCTCGACGTCACCGAAGAGGCGAGCGTCGCAACGTTCCAGGCGGATGCACGCCGGATTGCGAGCGAGATCCGCGAAAGGGGCAAGATTCCGGTTGTCGTTGGGGGCTCGGGACTCTACGTGCGAGCCTTCACCGACGTGATGGCTTTTCCACCGTCGGACCCCGCTGTGCGCGAGGAGATCGAGTCTCACGTGCGAGCGATCGGCACCGGAGCCGCCCACGCCCAGCTCGCCGCAGCAGACCCCGATGCAGCCGCGAAAATTGCGCCGCGGGACGAGCGTCGAATCGTGCGAGCGCTCGAGGTGCACCGCCTCACCGGAAAGCCGTTCTCCGCGTTCCTGCCGACCTACACGTTCCACGATCCGGCGATCGCGTACGTCGCCGTGAAGCTCGACCGGGACACGCTCCACGAGCGCGTCGAGAAGCGCGTGCATCGCATGGTTGAAACCGGGTTTCGCGACGAGGTCGAGGGACTGCTCGATGCGGGCCTTGAGCGCGGGGTGACGGCGCGCCAGGCGATCGGCTACGCCCAAATGATCAAGCACGTGCGGGGCCACTGGAGTCTCGAGCAAGCGATCGAGTCGACGATCACCAATACCCGCCGTCTCGTGCGCAAGCAGGACACGTGGTTCAGGCGGGATACGCGGCTCACGTGGGTGCCGGGGGAGGATTCCGACGAAGCGCTCGCCGTGATTGAGCGCGAGATTGCGCACGCCGCTAGGTGCCCGTCAAACGCTGAGGTGTGAGGTCCGCCGCGCGCGTGCCTATGATCGAGCCATGGCCACTGCATCTTCATGCCCCAACGCGCGCAAGGCTCTAAGCTACGCGAGCGCCACCAAAAACGATTTTGTGATGATCGACGATCCTGCGGGTCGAGGCGAGCTCAACAGCGCACGCGTGCGTGAGCTCGCGGGCCCCACGGGAGTGGACGGGGTGATCCGCGCGATTCGCACGCGATGCCTCGGTGATCCGGCAAGCCAGGGGTTCGACACGGTCCCCGAGTGGTTTATGGACTATCGCAATGCTGATGGCACGATTGCGCAAATGTGCGGCAACGGCGTTCGGGCCTACGCAGCGTTTCTCGCTGACCGCGGTTACGTAGAGGATCGGGTGTTCGACGTCATGACTCGCGCGGGTGTACGCACGGTCGAGATCCTTGAGGAAGGCCCACAGTGGCAGGTGCGCGTGGGCATGGGGGCCGCAGAACTTGAAGGTGTCACGAGGATCGTCCGCGTTGCCGACCGCTTCCTCGAAGGCACTGACGTGAACGTGGGTAACCCCCACACTGTCGTGGAGCTACCCGAAAACCTCAGCCTTGACGAGCTTGACCTCACCGAACGCCCCGAGCTTGAACCCGAGCCCGAAGACGGCACGAACATTGAGTTTGTGGAGATCCGCGGCGAGCGACACGTCGCCATGCGGGTTTTCGAGCGAGGGGTGGGGGAGACCCTCTCGTGCGGAACCGGCGCGACTGCCGTGGTTGCCGCTCTCGCTGAGGCACGGGGGGACGACACGCGCGAGCCGTGGCGCGTCGATGTGCGCGGCGGGCGCCTCGAAATTGGTTGGGACCCCTACGGGCGCATGACTCTCACGGGCCCGGCCGAACTCGGTGAGCTCGCCTGCGGCGGGCCCGCGCGCGAGCGAGGGAAGTAGGAAGGCTAGGCGGGCGTCGGAATTCCGACGACTCCCCATGCGCGAGCGATTCTAAACTTCTGGGCGCTCCGGGCCTACGCCGAGCAAGCGGAACCCTTTCGAGGAATGGACCTTCTCGACCGGCCGGGTCGGGAATTGGCCCGCGAGCCACGTGGCGAGCGAATCGGCGCCAAGATTTTTCCCGACGACCATCGCGGCCGTACCCGTCCCGCGGAGCTGGCCGATCCACCGCGTAAGCACAGCATGCAGCTCGCTCTTGCCGATGCGGATCGGCGGATTCGACCAGAGCGCATCGAAGCGGGCACTCTCGGGAATCTCGTCTGGCGCGGCGACAGTGACGTTTGACAGGCCGAGCCGCGTAGCGTTCTCGCGCGTGATGGTACGTGCATGTGGATTGACATCGATCGCGGTGACGTGGCACTCCGGTTGGGTAAGCGCGAGGCTCAGTGCAATCGGGCCCCAGCCGCAGCCAATATCGAGAACCTCGCTTCTGGGTGCGAGCGGTGCGAACACCTCCGCATGGTCGAGGAGTATGGCGGTTGCCTTGTCGAGCCCATCGAAACTGAACAGACCCTTGGCGCTCACGAGGCTCCGCTCGGCACCAGCGAGGTGCACGCGCAGGTCGCGGCGCTCCAGGTCCGTACCGGGCGCGGGAGAAAAGTAGTGGGCGTCGCTAGTCACAGCAAGGAGTGTAGTGGCGCAGAACGCGAAAAGCTCCCGCAACGGGTTCGGACGTGACACACTTATACGCAGACCTCGCGCGAGGCCCCCACTTGAGAGAACCTGGAGTAAAGGCGCACTTGACACCCTTCGCCCCCGATCCCGAATTCGAGACGTCACACGCAGCACCGCAGGCAGCGGAGCCCGAGAATGCGGGAAGCGACGCCCGCGAATCCTCGATTATGCAGCGCGTCCTCTCACGCGGCGACGCCTCGATCTCGGCGACAACGTATGAGAGCGATGCCGACGGCGACCAACTCGATCTCGCCGAGCGCCACTCTCTGCGCCGCGTCGATCAACTTCGCACCGATCTCGAAGACGTCACCGAGGTTGAATACCGCGAGCTTCGACTTGAGAACGTCGTGCTCGCGGGGCTTTTCACGACCGGCAACGTCGAAGACGCAGAAAACTCGATGCGCGAGCTCGCAGCGCTTGCCGAGACTGCGGGCTCACGCGTTCTCGACGGCGTCATGCAGCGCCGTGCCCACCCCGATCCCGCCACCTTCCTCGGTTCGGGCAAGGCGAAGGAACTCGCCGAGATTGTGGCCGACCTTCGTGCTGACACCGTGATCTGCGACGGGCAGCTTGCCCCTTCGCAGCGCCGCGCGCTCGAGGACATTATCAAGGTCAAGGTCATCGATCGTACGGCCCTCATCCTCGACATTTTTGCCCAGCACGCAAAATCCCGCGAAGGTAAGGCCCAGGTCGAGCTTGCGCAGCTCGAGTACCTCCTGCCGCGCCTGCGCGGTTGGGGCGAGTCGATGTCGCGCCAGGCCGGTGGCCGCGTTGCCGGTGGCGCCGGGATCGGTTCCCGCGGCCCCGGCGAAACGAAAATCGAACTAGACCGCCGCCGCATCCGCACGCGCATGGCTAAGCTCAGGCGCGACATCAAGGCGATGGCCCCCTCGCGCGAGGCCAAGCGCGCCGACCGCAAACGCCACAACGTTCCCTCTGTTGCGATCGCCGGATACACAAACGCCGGGAAGTCCTCCCTGCTTAACCGCCTGACGGGTGCCGGCGTCCTCGTTGAAAACGCCCTGTTTGCGACACTCGACCCAACCGTGCGCAGGTCAGTGACGCCCGACGGTCGCGAATTCACGTTTGCGGATACCGTCGGATTCGTGCGCTCCCTTCCCACCGAGCTCGTGGAGGCCTTCCGCTCCACCCTCGAGGAAGTCGCCGGGGCGGACCTCCTCCTGCACGTCGTCGATGCCTCCCACCCCGATCCCGAGGGGCAGATTCGCGCCGTACGCGCCGTTCTCGCTGATATTGAAGGCTTCGACGTGCCTGAAATCGTGGCTCTGAACAAAGCGGATCTCGCGAGTCCCGAAACGATCGCGCGCCTGCGCTCGCAAGTGGAGCACGCGGCCGTCGTGTCGGCCCGCACGGGTGACGGCATTGAGGAGTTGCGTGCACTCATCGCCGACATGCTCCCGCGGCCCTCGGTCGACATCGATGTCGTCGTGCCCTATACGCGCGGCGACCTCGTCTCGCGCGTGCACACTCAGGGCGAGCTCGTGAGCGAGGAATTCCTCGCTGAGGGCACGCGCCTCGTGGCACGCGTCGACGAGACTCTCGCTTCCGAACTCGCCGCCGCGCGCCAGTGAACGCATCAGGCACGGACCTCGACCAGCTACTCGCGACAGCGGTCGCCGCAGTCGGCGGCGCAGATCGCCCGGGGCAGCGGGCCATGGCTGGCGCCATCGAGCGAAGCATCGAGCTGCGCCGCCACCTGCTCGTGCAGGCAGGGACGGGCACGGGCAAGTCTCTCGCGTACCTCGTTCCCGCCCTCAAACGCGCGATTGAACGCGGCACCCCCGTCGTCATCACGACCGCGACGCTCGCGCTGCAAAGCCAGATCGTCGCCAAGGACCTCCCTCGCATTGTTGAAGCCCTTGGGACGAAACTCGAGCGTGTTCCGAGCTTCAGCCTCCTTAAGGGGCGCGGCAACTACGTGTGCCTCCACAAGCTGGAGGGCGGCTATCCCGACGAACTCGAGGAAGGTTCGCTCTTCGCCGAGGCTTCGGTCGCGGGAGTCAAGCACGATTCCGAACGTCTCGGCGCGCAGGTGCAGAGGCTGCGCGAGTGGGCGCAGTCGACAGATACGGGTGACCGCGACGATCTCGACACCCCGGTGTCGGACCGAGCGTGGCGCCAGGTTTCCGTGACCGGCTCCCAGTGCATTGGCTCTTCCTGCCCATTCCACGACGAATGCTTCGCGGAGCGCAATCGCGCACTCGCGCGCGAGGCCGACGTCATCGTGACAAACCATGCGCTCTACGCTATTGACGCCTTCGACGGGCACGGGATCATCCCCGAGCACGATGTCGTAGTCATCGACGAAGCCCACGAGTTTGTTGACCGCGTGACGTCCTCGGTGACCGAATCGCTGCATCAGGGCACGATTCGCGGTGCCGTTCGGGAGCTGAGAAGCCTCGGCGTGAACGCACTCGAACTTGACGATGCGGGAAGCGCCCTCCAGGAAGCTCTCGCCCCGCTCCCCGACGGGAGGGTGCGTGGCGAACTCGAAGCCCGGCTTCGCGACACTCTCGCGGCTATCCGCGCCGAAGCTGAGTCGGCGCGCGCGGAAGCAAAAAATGCCGGCGATAGCTCCGACGCGACGAGCGCGGGGGCGCGCACATCCGTGCGTGCAAAGCTGCAAGAAATCATCGACGTGTGCGAGAGATTGCTCGCGCCCCACGAGGACGATGTCGTCTACCTCAATCACAGCGAGGCCCTCGGGCGAACATTTATCGACGTCGCTCCACTCAGCGTCGCTGGCCTCGTAAAAACCCGGATCCTCGATGAACGCACATCGATTTTTACCTCGGCGACGCTCACGTTCGGCGGCCGTTTTGAAAGCGCCACGTTCTCTTTCGGGCTTCGCGCTGACAAGTATGCCGAGCCTGAAAGCGACGTTGGTGCCACTCGAAGCGAGGATGCTGTGCGCGAGTGGTGGTCGGCCCTCGATGTAGGCTCTCCCTTCGCGTACGCCCAGCAAGGGATCCTCTATGTCGCCTCGCATCTTCCTGCTCCGGGCCGCGAGGGTATCTCGAGCGCGACACTCGACCACATCGTCGAACTCATTGACGCCGCCGGAGGAGGAGCGCTCGGGCTCTTCTCTTCCCGCCGAGCGGCCGAGGAGGCAGCGGAGTATGTACGACGGATGACCGGGCGCACGGTGCTCCTACAGGGAGAGGATTCGAACGCGGCGCTCACCTCGCGATTCCGGCAGAGCCGCGACACCTGTCTGTTCGGGACGCGAACGTTCTGGCAGGGCATTGACGTCGCCGGCGAGGCCTGCCGCCTTGTGCTCATCGACAGGATCCCATTCCCACGGCCCGATGATCCGCTCGCTTCAGCGAGACAAGAGAAATACGCGCGACTCGGGCGCAACGGTTTCTACGAGGTCGCCGTTCGACAGGCGGCACTCAGCATGGCGCAGGGAGCCGGGCGACTTATCCGTGCCGAGAGCGACCGTGGGATGGTGGCGGTGCTGGATTCGAGGCTCGCGACGAAGTCCTATGGGGGCGTGATTCGCCAGGCAATTCCTCCGCTGTGGACGACGCGGGATAGCGCCGTGGCGCTTGCCGCACTCGAGCGGCTGCGCACAGAGCTCGCTGCGCCGCCGCATCCAGATAGTCTCTAGACCGCGCGGAGAACCGCCACAACTTTGCCGAGGATTTCGGCTTCATCGCCCAGGATCGGCGTGAAGGCAGGGTTGTGGGGCATGAGCCACACGTGCCCGTCGCTTCGTGCGAAGGTCTTCACTGTTGCCTCGCCATCGATCATGGCCGCGACAATCTCGCCTTTTTCTGCGACCTTCTGCTGGCGGACGACGACCCAGTCGCCGTCGCAAATGGCGGCATCGATCATCGAATCACCTTGAACCTTGAGCAGGAAGAGCTCGCCATCGCCCACGAGCTGCGAGGGGAGCGCGAAAACATCTTCTACCTGTTCCTCAGCGGTGATCGGCACGCCAGCCGCGATTGTGCCCACGAGCGGGACGTTGACGGCGGGGGAGCCGGGCGCTTCGAATTCGCTCGGGAGCGGCTCGCCTTCCTCGTCTGCTTCCACGAGCCAGAGAGTGCGGGGGCGTTTCGGATCTTTGCGAATGTATCCCTTGCGCTCGAGCTCCGAGAG
Source organism: Dermabacter sp. HMSC08H10 (assembly GCF_001807585.1). Classification (NCBI taxonomy): domain Bacteria; kingdom Bacillati; phylum Actinomycetota; class Actinomycetes; order Micrococcales; family Dermabacteraceae; genus Dermabacter; species Dermabacter sp. HMSC08H10. The sequence continues at coordinate 57,979 of NZ_KV789425.1, read as the reverse complement.
TTGGTGGGAGACCGACGACGGTGACTGTAGGCCCACTGCTTCGCCGATTTCACGCATCGTGGGTGCGTAACCGTTTGCGCGGATGGAACGGGCAATCGTCTCAAGGATGCGTTGTTGGCGTTCGGTGAGGGCGGGGGCGCCAGCTGAAGAGCCGTGAGCTGTGGGTGCCATGCGCCGGTCCTTTCGGTGGGGCGAGTTTAAATGTCTCACCCCCGTTGTCTAGTGGAGGCGTACCTCAAAGGTACCGGAACAGAACGCTTGTTCCAAACATGTGTTCGAAAGTGTCTTGACTTTTTCGAACAGATGATCGTACGCTCGTCATGCCGTCAATCGAACAAGGATTCTAAAAATGACTACTTCTACGTGTAGCACTCAGCCGGTTCGAAAGAATGTTCGCCTTCGTCTTACTCGCCGCGGCCGCATCGTCGTGGCCTCGCTCATTGCGCTCGTACTCGCTGCTTCGGCAATCGTCGCCGGCGTAGTCCTTTTCTCCCCCGCGGCGATCGCGGGTGCTGAGGGAGCCGTGTCGTACACGACCGTCCAGGTCGAGGAGGGGCAGAGCCTCTGGAGCATTGTCTCGGCTAACGCGCCTGCCGGCACCGATGTTCGCGACTATCTCATGCTTGTCCAGGACGTCAACGGTCTCGATGGCACCGTGATTCACCCGGGTCAGGAGCTCGCGCTGCCCACGCTCTAGCGGGTAGGGCCTCGGAGTATGAATGGGGCGCCCTGGTAGAATCGCGGGGTGCACTGCCCATTTTGTAGGAATGAAGATTCGCGCGTCGTGGACTCGCGTACAGCCGACGACGGCATGACAATCCGCCGCCGCCGGCAGTGCCCTGCGTGCAATAAGCGATTCTCGACTACGGAATCAGCGTCGCTCGCGATCCATAAGCGCTCTGGCGTGATTGAACCGTTCTCTCGGTCCAAGGTGATTTCTGGGGTGCGTAAAGCATGCCAGGGGAGACCAGTGACTGACGATCAACTCGCGGTCCTCGCGCAGCGCGTGGAGGAGGCGATTCGTCTCAAGGGCGTGTCGGAGATCGACGCCCATGACGTAGGCCTCGCGATTCTGCAGCCGCTCAAAGAACTGGACCTCGTCGCCTACCTTCGTTTCGCGAGCGTCTATCGCGGATTCGACTGCCTCGAGGATTTTGAGTCGGCCATCGAGGAACTACGAACCGAGGGCGAGAAGTAGGACGCAGCACTCCTGCCGAGCGCGTTGAACGAGCCGAAGGCTGACCGGCGATGCGCGTTGCTTGCCCCGGCCCCACTAGCCCGGGATTCCGTAGCTTTCCTCCGGAGCAGGCAAAAATCTCGCGGCATATCTCTTTGCTTGAGAGATTTTGAGAAAAGTGGTCGGAGGCCCTCGAAAAACACTGTATGATTTTCTTGGCCGATGGTCGCGGAGGGGAAGCCGCGGCCATCGGTTCTTTTATGCTTCCGCCGAAGTGGATGCCTCGGCCCGAACCCAGAAGCCGCCGGGGCCCTACGCGCCTAATCCGGCGGGGAGAACTCCCGAATAAACCACGCTGAGTGCCTGAGTCGGCCGCGTAAGCGCGACGTACAGATCGTTAGCGCCGCGATCATGGCTCGTGAGAATCTCGGCGGGGCGCACGATGACGACCGCGTCGAACTCGAGTCCCTTGGCATCCGTCGGAGTCATCACGGAAACTTCTCGGTCCACACCGATCGAACCACGGCCCACTGCCGAGGCGCCGAATACGGCCGAAGCTCCCGCCAAGAGGGCATCAAGATCCTCGGCGAGGCAAAGGATCGCCACGCGGCCCTGCGTGAGGTCGGCAAGCGTGCGTGCGTCGTGAACTGCTTCCTCGATGACCCTGTCGGAACGTGTGCGCCGGAAGCGGACGTCGTGTTCACCTTCGCGTACGCTCTTGACCTCCGTCACTCGCAAGCCGTGTGCGGCAGCGAGTGCGGAGGCGTGACGCATGATCCGCGACGGCGTGCGGTAATTGACGGTGAGCTCCTCGATGCTGGCCCGATCCTCAAGAAATGGCGAAAGTGCGTGATCCCACGAGTCGGCGCCGGAGACCGAGGAGGTCTGCGCCACGTCGCCCACGATCGTGAACGACTTCGTGGGGTTTCGACGCATGAGTGCACGCCACATCATGGGTGAGAGCTCTTGTGCCTCGTCGACCACAATGTGGCCGTAGGTCCAGGTGCGATCCATTGCGGCTTTCTCGGCGAGAGTGCGGCTGTCGCGCCGTGCGCCAACCTGAGCGGCGAGCTCGGCGGCGCTGACGATCCCCTCGGAATCAATCATGGACAGCACCTTTTCGGCGTACTCGAGGTTCGAGCGTTCGGTGGTGCGAGCCTTGTTTTGCTCGCGCTGCGCGGCGGTGTCGTCATCGCCGAGGAGTTCCGCGATTTCGTCGAGGAGGGCGACGTCTTCGATCGTCCACTCGGCGTCCTTCGGGCGGTGAAGGAGCGTGATCTCCCGCGTGCTTATGTGCTCGCCCGCCGCGTGAACCAGCCGCTCGGTACTCGCGAAGAATGAACGGGCGAAAGACTGCGGGCTGTATGGCAGCCAGCACCGGTTGAGGGCGACTTTGACATCGTGGTTCGTTCGCAGATCGTGAAGGAGATCCGCGCGGTCTTCCTCTGCCCACGGGCGTTCGAGGCGCGTGAGCTCGGCGACATAGGCCTCAACGAGGCGGTCGAGTGCGGCGCGTACGAAGGTTGTGCGTGCATGGTTGTGTGGCCTGCCCGTCGCGCGGGCTTCGGCGCGTGCTGCACGGACATCGCCCGGAGTAAGAGTGATGTGGACCCCGTCGATATTGAGGTCGATAGGACCCTTGGGGACTTGCTGGCGCGCCTTGACGGCGCGGCGTAGCACCTTCGTCATCGCGAGGGACCCTTTGACGCGGGCGACGTCGTCGCAATCGTGTGTGTCTGCCCGCACGCCCGGAACGAGTTCGCCAGGCGTGAGGGTGACGACGCCTGTTTCGCCGAGGCTGGGCAACACGCGCTCGATGTAGCGCAGGAAGCCGCGCGTGGGGGCAACGATGAGAACGCCCGAATGCTCGAGCCTCTTACGGTGCGTATAAAGCTGGTATGCCGCGCGGTGGAGGGCGACGGCAGTCTTGCCGGTGCCGGGGCCTCCCTGCACAACGAGCGCGCCGCGTGTTTCGTGGCGGATAATGCGATCTTGTTCGGCCTGGATTGTCGCGACGATATCGCCCATGCGGCCCGTGCGTTTCGCGGAGACCGCCGCAAGGAGTGCTCCTTCTCCCTGGAGACTCGAATGGTGCTCATCTGAGTCGAGGAGCGTGCCGTCGAGAACGTCGTCTTCGATATCGGTCACGGTGCGTCCCGAAGTGACGAGGTGCCGACGCAAACGAACGCCTTGCGGGTGCCTCGGCGTTGCCTGGTAAAACGCGGCGGCTGCGGGGGCGCGCCAGTCGACCAGGAGTTGGGTGCCTTCAGCGGTGAACACGCCGATGCGCCCAATGTAGTGCCGGGTGGCGTCGGACCTGTCGAGCCGGCCAAAAATAGCGTTCGATGAGACGGACCTCAGCAGTCCGATCCGATCCTCGTAGAAAGTCGCGAAGGAGTCTCGCTCGCTGCGGTTTTGGTGAGTGCTCGCCGTTTGGGCGCTGATGACGTCAGTGAGTTGCGTTTCGAGGCGTGCAATTTGTTCGTCGATGCGTGCGTAGACTCGGTCGGCGTAGCGCTGCTCGAGGGCGATTTGCTCGTCAGAGGAAGCCACGTGGGGTCCTTCCAGGATGGGTCACGATTCGCTTGCGTCCCTTCGCGGGAGGCAGAAGCGACATTCCATTATGGTCGCTTTTCATGTGCGTTCCAACCCGGTGTGTGCGCTCGCGTGGCCAGCAGGAATCCACTCGACACGCTGAAGGGAAACTGGGCGCGCGAACGTCCAGCGTGGAATGATGGTACCTGCGCGTGTTTTCGCGCAATTTGGTACGAGAAGTTAGGGGAGTCCACGCATGGCACAGGGCTCAGTTAAATGGTTCAACGCCGAAAAGGGTTTCGGCTTCATCGAGGTTGATGGTGGCGGCGCTGACGTGTTCGTTCACCACACGAGCATTGACATGGACGGTTTCCGCACCCTCGATGAGGGCCAGCGCGTCGAGTTCGAGGTTGTCGACGGCGACAAGGGTCCGCAGGCCGCGCACGTTCGTTCGCTCGCGTAGGTTCACCTCGCTAGGCTTTCGTTCCGCACCCGTGCAGGGTGCGGAACTTTTTAATGCCCGACGGTGGCTGCGTTCGCGTTGCCTCCGAGCTCAACGACGCTGCCGCCACTGGCGAGTTTGTCGACGGTCTTTTTGTCGAGAGTGCGCACTGTCACCGCGTCGGTTCGAATCGCTCGGCGGGCATCGTCGCTGAGCCCGCCGGGCGCGTAGACGGCGATGCAGTTAGAGCGGCGGCGTTTCTTGATGGCGCTCGGTTCCGCGATGAGCTCGATCTCGCCGAAGACTTCGCGCAGCGTGACGATCTCATCGGCGAGTTCGTGCTGGTCTCGGTCCATGGCGATGTTGGCGAGAAACATGCCGTCGTCGTTGAGTATTCGGCGCTGTTCGCGTGCTGCTTCGAGGCTGCGCATGGCGAGGGGCGTGCGGGAGTTGGAGAAGACGTCGCGTATGACCACGTCGAAGCGTGCCGTGCGCAGTGTGGGAAGGACGGCGAAGGCATCGCCCTCGCGAATGGCGACGCGAGGTGAAGGGGGAAGGTCGACCCATTCGCGAACGAGGTTGATCAGCTTCGCGTCGAGTTCGATGACGGAGTTCCGGGAGGCGGGGAAATGATGGGCGAGGGCTCGGGGGAGCGAGGCGGCTCCGCCGCCGAGGTGGGCGATGTTCAGTGCCGTCTCACTGGGGTACGTCGTCGTCATAATCAGGGCGATCCACCGCATGTATTCGAAGACGAGGTGTTCGGGATCGGGGTGGATGTGGGAGCTCTCCATGCCATCGATGATCACGGTGTAGGAACCGTCTGTTTCGGGTTCCAACCGCACGACTGAGTGGCTAGTGGGAATGTCCTCGAAGAAGGGGAGGTGGAGGGGGAGCCGGTTCGATCGACGGTTGCGTGCCATGACTCGAGTTTAAATGTCTCACCCCCTTCCTATCGTCGTGAGTGTCGAGAAAGGGGAAGAATCATGACATCGACCATGACAGTGGCGGCGCCTGCGGCGCTGCGCGAAATTCGGGACCTTAACGCGGATCTGGATCGCCTGGAGACTTTCGAAGCCGAGATCCACGCGAGCCTCGATGAGGCAGGCATGAGCGTCGCTGAACGATTTGAGCGCGTCCACCGCGCGGCGCTCAAGAGTGCGGGGCTCGCGATTCGCCGGGCAAACGCTCACAGGAAACGCAAGCTCCCGCTGAACGTGTGGGTGGCGCTTGAGCGCATGGGGGGAATGCACAGGGCGCGCGCACGGGAGGCGGCGCGTTTTGTCGAGCTTCGCCGTAGCGCGGAGCACTACTGGGAGCACACGAGTCGAATCTCCCAGCAGGACGTGCAGGAGCACGCCGAACAGACCCTCGCCTATGTTCACTCGGTGAAGGAAGAGCTCCTCGGGCTTGAGGCTCTTGCCGCTGCCTGACCGCGTAGGCTTAAGTGCCAAGCGTTGGGAGGTGCGGCATGGACGGTGAGCCGTGGCAGCGCGCGATCGCGCATGTCGACATGGATGCCTTTTTCGCCTCCGTCGAAGTTCGCGACGACCCGCGTTTGCGGGGCCGCCCCCTTGCGGTTGGTGGCGATGGGCCCAGGGGAGTCGTCGCGACCGCTAGTTACGAGGCACGCCGATACGGGGTCCACTCGGCGATGCCCATGAGCCGCGCGCGTGCACTGTGCCCCGATCTGATTGTTTTGCCCGGTCGGCACGCCCACTATCGGGACGTGTCCGCGCAGATCATGGCTGTTCTCGACCGGTTTACGCCCGTTCGCGAAGCGGTAAGCGTGGACGAGGCGTATCTCGATATCTCCGGGGTGCAGCGTCTGCTAGGGGAGCCGGCAACGATCGCGAGAGACATCCGCCAGGCTGTATGGGACAAAGTCCACCTGACCTGCTCCGTGGGCGTTGGTATCTCAAAATCCGTCGCGAAGATCGCGTCCTCGCGCGCCAAGCCCCACGGCATTGACGTCGTTGAGCCTGAACGCACGGCTGAGTTCCTTGCGCCGCTTCCGCTTTCCGCCATCGGTGGCGTGGGCCCCGTCGCGCAGAAGAAGTTCACGAACCTCGGTGTCGTCACCGTCGGAGATCTCGCGGCCCTCCCTCCGAGCGTTGTGAGCAGAGCCGTGGGCTCCGCCGCCCCCGCGCTGCTTGCGCTCGCGCGCGGCGAGGATCCGCGTCCCGTCGGCGCGAGTGCGAAAGATAAGAGCATCGGAAAGGAGCGTACGTTCTCGACCGATATCGCTGATCCCGTGCGGCTGCGCTCGATCGCGACGAGCATGGCTGACGAAGTCTCGTTCCGATTGCGCAGGCGGGGCCTGGCCGCGAAGAGCGTCTCCATCAAGGTTCGTCGCCCCGATTGGTCGAGCCTCACGCGAACGGGTAGCTTCCCCATTCCGGTTCAGGAGAGCGAGGAGTTTCGTGAGCGCGCCCTCGTCGTGTGCGAGCGTGCCCTCGAGGGGGTGGGTGCCGTACGCCTGCTCGGAGTGCGGGCCGAGCACCTCGTGCCTGCCTCGAGTGTGCATGCGCAAGGTGATCTCGAAGGGCGATCGGCGACGTGGAGCGATGTGGATCGGGCGATGGACCGTGCTCGTGAACGCTTCGGCGTCAGGTCGCTCGCCAGAGCGTCCGGGCTCGACAAACGTGACCTTGAGGCGAAGGACGGCACGGATGCGGGCACAGGCGAGACGCGAGGCGGGGGCTCTCGATAGCGGTGCGTTTTCCGAATCTCAGGTTTGCTGCCTACACTGAAGGCACGACGATCCGCCGAGCAGCGCCCCTCACTCTCGTGCGTAGATAGGGCCTACTTTGTCTCGGTGTAAGGAGGCACCAATGCCACTTTCCGAAAAAGAGCAGAGGATCCTCGACGAGCTCGAAAAGCAGCTGTCGAGCGATGACCCCACGCTTGCGCACCAGTTCGGTGGGGCTGAAAAGTCGTCGTCGTTTAACCCTCGCCGCATCGCACTCGGTGGCGGCGTCATCGTCGGTGGTCTCGCGCTTCTGATTTTTGCGGTGTCGCTGCCGGCAGTGTGGCTCGGTGTTCTTGCCTTTATCGTCATGGTCGTCGGGGCATTCGTGTGTCTTTCAGCGGAAAAGCCGAAGACCATCCCCCTCGATGACCCTCGACGGATGCACCCGTCCTTCACGCAGGGAGTTGCGGGGAAGAATTCCAAGGGGTCTCAGCAGTCGAGCTTCATGAAGAAACTCGAAGATCGCTGGGACGAACGCGGTCGCGAGCGCTAGCGTTTCCCGGGCGCCGTTGCCCGGATCGTCCTGTAGGAACCGGCTTCACGAAAGGGAAGCCGGTTTATTGTGTAGGCAAGCGCCAGCGATAAAGGAAACCGGCATCGTCCTTCGATCCCGGCTCTCTACTGCATTCCTTAGGTTCTAAGTCCTAGAGCGTGCTTCCCTCGCCCTCGACTTTCCACTGCCTCCTCCACTTCCCTCCACTCTCCCCACTTTCCTCCACCCGCGTTGCCCTCCAGGATCTTGCGACCTTGGTGCGACGGTGCACTCTTTGCGCCAATTAGCTGTTCTGAACAGGCATTTTGTGTGTAAATGCGTCTCGGTCGGTGTCGCGCAATTTCCGTGCGGGTAGTGCGGTGAGTCTGGGAAAACCCTCCGATTTTGGGTGCTTGAAGAGCTGTGCGGGGAATCTCCTCCACTTGCCTCCACTGCCATGAACTGCAGTTTTATGCCGATTTCGTGACAAAGTGGGGGAGGGGGTGTTGTTTGTGGTGGGAAGTGGGGTAAAGTGGGGGCGTAAGGAGAGGTCCACCCGAATTGAACGGGGGAATGGAGGTGCCCATGTTTCTTGGCACCTTCACGCCCAAGCTCGATGACAAGGGGCGGCTCATCTTTCCGGCAAAGTTTCGTGACCAGCTCGCGGCTGGACTCGTCATGACCCGCGGCCAGGAACACTGCGTGACGGTGTATCCCATGCGTGAGTTTGAGAGTCTCCACGAGCAGTTGCGGCAGGCGCCGGTCACGAGCAAGGACGCGCGCGATTACCTCCGCGTGCTCCTCTCGGGAGCGGAAGACGTCGTGCCGGATAAGCAGGGGCGCGTGACCATTCCTTCGCACCTTCGCTCGTATGCGGGACTCGATCGCGAATGCACGGTTATTGGTGCCGGTAATCGCATTGAGATCTGGTCGAGCGAGGCGTGGGAGACATATCTGGGACAGACCGAGGAGGCCTTCGCTCAAACGGCAACCGAAATCGTTCCAGGTTTGTTCTAGACGACGTGCCGCGAGGCATCTCTTCGCTTGCGCCCCGACGCATCTTCCCCGGTGGCGGGACGCAAGCGAGGAGATGTCTGACGGTATGACGTCACCCGCGAAATGACCAGGACATCGGCGCCGCAACGGCGAAAGTAAGCGAAGCGCGAAGGGAGGCACGGTATGGACGCATCCCAGCTTCACGCACCCGTCATGCGCGAGGAGTGCCTCGAACTCCTTCGACCGGCGCTTGAGCGGGAAGAATCCACCTACGTGGATTGCACCCTTGGAATGGCTGGCCACGCCTGTGCGGTGCTCGACGCTTTCCCGCATGCGCATCTCGTCGGTATCGACCGTGACCGCGCCGCGCTTGGTCTCGCGCGTGAGCGGCTCACGAGCGAAGGCTTCGAGGGGCGTTTCACTCTCGTGCACACCACGTACGATCGCGTTGCCGACGCGCTCGCACACGCGGGGCGCGATAGGGCCGACGGCATCCTCATGGACCTCGGGCTCTCGAGTTTTCAGATTGATACGCGCGAACGCGGGTTTGCGTACAGCGCAGATGCCCCGCTGGATATGCGTATGAACCCTGATGGAGATGCGCTCACCGCGGCGGACATCCTCAACACGTGGTCTGAGCAGGACATTGCGAACGTCCTGTATCGCTACGGCGAAGAAAAGTTCTCCAGGCGAATCGCGCGCACGATCGTGAAGGAGCGGGCGTCGGAACCCTTCGAGCGCTCCCCTCAGCTCGTCAGTGCGATCGAAAAGTCCATTCCCGCGAAGTCCCGCCACTCAGGCGGTCACCCGGCCAAGCGCACCTTCCAGGCGTTGCGTATCGCCGTGAATGAGGAACTCGACATCCTGCACGGCGCGCTCGACAACGCTCTCGCGGCCCTCGCGCCGGGAGGGAGGCTCGTGATCGAGTCGTACCATTCGCTCGAGGATCGAATGGTCAAGGAAGCCTTCACCGCGGCGAGCTCGTCGAAGACCCCCGAAGGATTGCCCGTCGACCTCGCTCAGTTTGCCCCCGATTTTTCGCTCGTGAAGCGTGGCGCTATGAAGGCGCCAGCGAGCGAGCAAGAAACCAACCCCCGTTCCGCAAGCGTGCGTTTGCGCGCCATTGAACGCATAACACCACCGGAGATCTCATAGCTATGGCACAGCTCGCTGCATCCCCCGCCTCACGCAGGCGTGCTGGCTTCGCCCCTGCTCATGCGCGCAAGGCGAACCTCGCGCTTGTCTCGCGCCCGCACATCCAACGCAGCTCCATTCCGTTCACGGTGCTGTGCTCGCTCGTGCTGCTCGGCGCCGTGGTCGCGACCCTATTGCTCAACATTTCGATGACGAACATGAGCTACGAGGTCGCGAAGCTCCAGCGCGAATCGCGTGAACTGAGCGAGCAGACGCAGATGCTCGAGGAGAAGTCGGATCTTCTCGGAACACCACAGGAGCTTGAGCGCCAGGCACGTGAGCTCGGGATGGTGCCTGCAGGGAAGGTCGCCTACATCGATCTCGCGAACGGCAGCATCATTGGTGAGCCTGCGGCCGCGACGCAGGGAGCGGCCGCGCTCGTTCCGCACGTCGCAAAAGCGCCGAAGAATCTTTACGATTACGGCATGGGTAACGAGAGGGCGCGCTAGACGTGCCGAATTCCCGTCCGCCGCGAGATTCTCGCAGCCGCCCGCCGCGCACCGTGCGTGACGGGCGTTCTCACGCTTCCCGTCGATCGGCCGGCGCCGCGCGTGTCCGGAACGGGTATGAGCCGTATCGCCGCCACCGCGTGATCGTGGCGCTCATGTTGATTGCGGCCCTCGCGATCAGCGTGCGCCTGGTGTGGATTCAGGGCATCAACTCGGCGGAGCTCGCGGCTGAGGCCCGGGCGAAGCGCTTGCACACCGAGCCAGTTCCGGCTCTACGCGGCGATATTCTCGACGCGAATGGGCAGGTGCTCGCGACGAGCACCGAGCGCTACACGATCATTGTGGACCAGCGTCAGATGCCCGAGTACCGAGCAAAGTCTCAAACGGCGACGGTCAAGGGAGTCAAGGCCGTCGCGATGGAGCTTTCACCTCTTTTGCAGATGAGTGTGGAGGAGCTCGAAGAGAAGCTCACGGGTAAATCGGGCTACACCGTCCTTGCGAAAGACGTGAGCCCTGAGGTTGAGGCTGCCGTCAAGCAACTCAAGATCGGTGGTGTCACCTCGGAGCGAGTCGCCGAGCGCCTGTACCCGGCGGGCCAGGTCGCCGGTAATATCGTGGGCTTCACGGGCTCCGACGGCACGGCCCTCGCGGGCGCTGAGCTGTCATTCGACAAGATTCTGCGAGGGACCGACGGCGAACGCCAGTATGAGCGGGGTGCGGGCGGCCAACTCATTCCCTCGGCTAAGGTCCATGAAAAAGAAGCGATCGACGGTGAAAGCATCGAGCTCACGATCGATCGAGACCTTCAATACCGCGCCCAGGAAATTCTTGCGCAGCGCGTCAAGGATTTTGGTGGCAGCGGCGGTTCGGCCGTGGTGATCGATCCCAAGACCGGCCATGTTCTCGCGCTCGCGGACTACCCCACGTACGATCCGAACAACCCGGGCGCGTCCGACGCAAAGTACCGCGGAAACCAGTCCGTTTCCAACGTCTTCGAGCCCGGCTCCACAGGCAAACTTTTCACCGTGGCTACGGTGATCAACGAGGGGAAAGCAAAGGTCGACGACCACTTCACGATCCCGTACCGCAAGGAATTTGGCGGGGAGAGTATCAAGGACTCGCACGAGCACCCCGTAGCGCACTACACGCTCGCCGGAGTCTTGAAGTACAGCTCCAACGTCGGCACGGTCGAAATCGCTGAACGGGTCCCGAAGGAAAAGCGGGAAGAGTACTTGCGGGGTTTTGGGTTCGGCGCGAAAACCGCAGTGAACCTCCCCGGCGAATCCGCAGGCATCCTCCACGCGGCGAAGGACTGGCGCGGGCGTACCCAGTACGCGACGGCCTTTGGCCAGGGATACGCCGTCACCGCGCTCCAGATCACCTCGGCGGTGGGGACGTTTGGGAACGACGGCGTGCACATTCAGCCGCGCATCGTCAAGGGACGCGTTGCCAATGACGGCTCCTTTACCCCCGAACCCGAGGGAGAGCACACTCGCGTGGTCTCGAGTGAGACCGCTGCGACCATGAGAGCTCTCATGGACAACGACGTCGATGACGACGGTAAGGCGTCCGGCAGCGTCGCGGGCTACGCGGTCGGTGGAAAATCCGGAACGGCGCAAGTGCCCGGGGGAACGTACACCTCATCGTTTATCTCAATGGCCCCGATGGATGACCCGCAACTCGTCGTTGGCGTGTTCGTCTACGGAATTAAGGGGTTCAAGTCGGGCTCGGTCGTGGCGGGCCCCGCGGTTTCTGAACTCCTTGGCTACGCTCTTCAACGCCGCGGCATCGCCCCCTCCGGCGAGCCTGGAACTCAACTTCAGAACGAATGGAAGTGAAACTCGTGAGTGATCGCACCGATCTCATGCTGGGAGATCTCGCCCGGCAGCTCGAAGGGGCGCCTGGAGCGGGCGTACTCGAGCTGCGCGGTAGGAGTGTGCCGATCTCATCCGTGACGATCGATTCCCGCAAGGCGGGAACCGGCGCTCTCTTCGTCGCCGTGCAGGGTGAAAACGCGCACGGAGCGACCTACGCCGAGGCGGCGCTCGGCCAGGGCTGCGCCGCAATTCTTACGGACGAAGCGGGCGCTGCGATCGTGAACGACGCGCATCCGGGGGGCGACTACTCGGTGCTCGTGTGCGAGGATCCCCGCGCGCTCGCGGGCTTCGCCGCAAATCTCGTGTATGGCGAGCCCTCGCATGCCATCCCACTGATCGGTGTGACCGGAACGAACGGCAAGACTTCGGTCACGACGATGTGTGCGCGCACGCTCCAAGAGCTCGGTGAAAGTGCCGGAATCGTCGGCACGAACGGGACGTTTCTCGCCTGGGCAGGCGGGCGCGAGGAGCAAATTCCGACGGAGCGCACGACCCCCGAGGCGACTGACGTCCACGCGCTTATGCGCCACATGGTCGACGAGGGCATGACGTGTGCCGCGCTCGAAGTATCGAGCCACGCGATGGTGCTCCACAGAGTAGCCGCCGTCCAGTTCGAGGTTGCGGTGTTTACGAACCTCAGCCAGGACCACCTCGACTTTCACAAGGACATGGAGGAGTACTTCGAGGCGAAGGCATCACTGTTTACGCCCGCGCATACGAAGCGGGGAATCGTGTGTGTCGACGACGAGTGGGGCCGTCGTCTCGCAGCCCATGCGAGCGTTCCGGTGACGACGTACTCCGCAAAAGGACACGAAGCCGACTTCACGGTGGGGGAGATCCGCCGCGGAGAGTACGGAACGGTGTTCACCGTGCAACCGTCGGAAGGCGAACCTTTTACGCTCGAAAGCGCGCTTCCGGGCACCCACTACGTAGCCAATACCCTCGCGGTCGCACTCGTCCTTCGAGCGCTCGGCTTCGAGGGGGAGGCGGTGCGTCGGGCGCTTGCGGTGGCGGGCACGGTCCCGGGGCGCATGGAGAGGGTCGCCGAGTCCGACGCTTGCCCACGCGTCGTCGTGGACTATTCGCACACTCCGGACGCTCTTGAGCAGGCTCTCGAGACGCTCCACACCCTCGAGGGCGTCGGAAAAATCGTAACGGTTTTCGGTGCGGGTGGGCACAGGGATTCGCTCAAAAGGCCGATCATGGGAGAGATCGCTGCGCGACTTTCTGATCGCGTGTTCGTCACGGACGACAATCCGCGCGATGAGGATCCGGCATCGATTAGGCGCGATGTGCTCGCGGGCATTCCGACGACGTGCCGTGCCGACGTCGAGAACGTGGGAGATCGTGCCGAAGCGATCGCGCGAGCGATCGGCGAAGCGGATGCGCGTGACGTCGTGCTTATCGCGGGCAAAGGCGCGGAAAGTGGACAGGTACTCGCCGATCGCACGATTGAGTTCGACGACCGGGTCCACGCACGCACGGCGCTAGCGGCGTGGCAGCGTGCACATAAGGCGGACCTGACGACGGAGGTGCGCGATGCGTAAGACGACGGTTGGCGCAATCGCGCGTCTCGTGGGCGGCCGACTCGTCGGTGGCGCTCACGGCAACGAAAGCGTCCACGGAAAGGCGAGCGTTGATTCGCGTGTCATCGGTGAAGGAGACCTGTTTGTCGCCTTCGAAGGCGAGCACGTCGATGGTCACGACTATGTGGGCGCGGCCGCGAGGGCCGGTGCCGCTGCGGCTCTCGTGACGAAGGCTGTCCCCGGTCTCGAGCTTCCCGCTATTCAGGTCGCGGATCCTCTCGAGGCGCTCGAAATCCTCGCACGACACGAGTTGGCCGAAGCACGTGCGAGTGCGAGGCCGCCGATCGTGATCGCGCTGACAGGCTCGAACGGTAAAACGAGCACGAAGGATCTGCTTCACGCAATCCTCGCGCCAGTCGGGGACACAATCGCACCCATTGGAAGCCGCAATAACGAGCTGGGTCTTCCCCTCACCGTCCTCGAGCTCAGCGAAACGACGCGCTTTCTCGTGCTCGAGATGGGGGCACGGGGCATTGGGCACATCGCCCATCTCACGCACATCGCGCGCCCCGATATTTCCCTTGTTCTTAACGTCGGCTCGGCCCACGTGGGCGAGTTCGGAGGCCTCGACAACATCGCCCTCGCGAAAGGGGAGCTCGTCGAGGTTCTCGAGGAAACCGGAACCGCCGTGCTTAATGCCGACGATGCGCGGGTAAAGGCAATGCAGTCGCGCACGTGCGCTCGAGTCGTGCACTTTTCCCTTACTGACGACTCCGCGGAAGCCTACGCGAGCGATGTCGGCCTTGATGGCGCCGCTAGGGCGAGCTTCATGCTCCATATGGGCGGTAAGAAGGCGCCCGTCTCTCTCACGCTCACGGGCGAGCATCACGTGAAAAACGCTCTTGCAGCCGCGGCCGCGGCCGCAGCTGCTGGGGTGGGCTTTGAGGACGTCGTCGCAGGGCTTCGCTCCGCCGAACAGCGCTCCCCAGGGCGCATGCAGGTGAGCGAGTTGCCGGGCGACGTGACACTCATCAATGACGCCTACAACGCGAACCCCGATTCGATGCGCGCGGGCTTGAGCGCCCTTGCGGTTCTTGGTCATGAACGCCACACCGTTGCGGTCCTTGGCGAAATGCTCGAACTCGGTCCCGAGAGCGAGAAGGCACACCGGGATATGGGTGTTTTCGCAGTAGAGCAGGGGATCGACGTCATTGTCACGATTGGGTGCGGGGCGCATGCGATCCACCAAGGTGTGACCGAAACCCGCGGTGAGAACGAGCGCGCGGTGTATGTCGAACGCCTCGAGGATGCGCCCGCTGTGCTAGAAACGGTGAAGAGGCCCGGAAGTACCCTCTTGCTCAAATCATCGAACGGTGCGGGTCTCGCGAAACTTGGTGAGTCCCTCGTGCGCACGTGGGCAGCTGAGCCCACGAAAGCGGAAGACGCAGGAGAAAAGGCATGATCGGAATCTTGATCGCGGGGGCCGTAGCCGCGGTCCTGTCGTTCTCCCTGACCCCGCTTTATATTCGCTTCCTCGTGAAGAAGCAGTACGGGCAGTTTGTGCGCGACGACGGCCCCACGACCCACGCGACCAAGCGTGGAACGCCCACGATGGGCGGCGTCATGATCATCCTCGCGACCCTCATCGGCTACGGCATGGGGCACCTGAGCATTCTTCGCGCGCCGTCAGTGTCGGGCCTGCTTGCACTCTTGCTCATGGTCGGGCTCGGCGTGCTCGGCTTCATGGATGATTACGCCAAGATTGCCAAGAAGCAGTCGCTCGGTCTTTCTCCACGCGCAAAACTTGTGGGGCAAGGACTGATCGGTACCGCCTTCGCCGTTCTTGCTCTCCAGTTCCCCGATCGCTGGGGGCACACGCCTGCCTCGATGCACATCTCATTCGTGCGCGACATCCCGTGGCTGAATCTCGCGTTTGCCGGTACGGCCGTCGGCATTGTCCTGTTTGCGATCTGGTCCAACTTCCTTGTTGCCGCGTGGTCGAACGGGGTCAACCTCACGGATGGCCTCGACGGTCTGGCCTCTGGGGCCACGATTATCTTTGCGGGTGCCTACGTGCTGATTTCATTTTGGCAGTGGCGCCAGCAGTGCGGCATCGAAGAGATTCGCTCGTGCTATGCCGCGAGGGATCCGCTCGACCTTGCGATTGTCGCTGCCGCGGTGCTCGGGGCGTGCGTGGGCTTCCTGTGGTGGAACACCTCGCCCGCACGCATTTTTATGGGCGACACGGGTTCGCTGGCTCTCGGCGGCGTGCTTGCGGCCCTCACAATCCTGTCGCGCACGCAGCTCGTCGGCGGAATCATTGGCGGCCTCTTCGTCATCATCTCGCTGTCCGTGATCATTCAGGTCACGAGCTTCAAGCTGACGCGCAAGCGCGTTTTCCGAATGGCGCCTCTCCAGCACCACTTCGAGCTCAAAGGCTGGAATGAGGTGACGATCGTCGTGCGCTTCTGGATCATCGCGGGGGTGTTCGCGGCGTTCGGCCTCGGCCTGTTCTACCTTGACGCTTTGCGCTTTATCTAACCCACGTCCGTTCTCGACCAATTGCCAGGTGGCATCGCGTGACTGCATCTGAAACATCTAAGCGACTTCCCGAGCGCCCCTTCCCGGGTCTCGACGTGTCGGGCGCCCGCATTCTCGTGACGGGTTTTGGAGTCTCGGGCTACGCGATCGTGGACCAGACCCTTCAGCGAGGAGCGCACGTCACCGCCGTGGACGCGTCGCGATCAGAATCGAACCTCGAGCGTGCCAAGGTGCTCGAGACCCTCGGAGCCCGGATCCTGCTCGGCGAAGAGCACACTCGCGCGCTTCCCACGAACGCCGACGGTTCCCCCTTCGACGTCGTTGTCACGTCTCCCGGGTGGCGGCCCGACCACCCGCTTCTCGTTGCCGCGCAGAACGAAGGCATCGAGATCTGGTCGGAGATCGAGCTCGCGCGTCGCATGCAAAAGGCCGATGGCCCGGCGTGGCTCGCGGTCACGGGGACGAACGGGAAAACCACGGTCGTCACGATGATTGAGTCGATTCTGCAGCATGCCGGTGTTCGGGCGGTCGCAGCGGGCAATGTCGGGCTCCCGCTCATCGAAGCGGCCCTCGATCCCGTGGGCTTCGAGGCGATTGCGTTGGAGCTGTCGAGTTTCCAGCTTCACTGGACGGACAACCTCGGCGCCCATTCGAGTGCAATCCTGAACATCGGTGCCGATCATCTCGATTGGCACGGGGGGATGGACGCCTACGCGCAGGCAAAAGCGAAGGTTTATGCCGGGACTGAGCACGCGTGCCTGTACAACAAAGCCGACGAAAGGACGCTCCGTGCACTTGAGGATGCCGATGTGGTCGAAGGCTGCCGCGCAATAGGCGTTGGGCTTTCCTCGCCGGGGCCGAGCGAACTTGGCCTTGTCGAGGATCTCCTCGTGGATCGCGCTTTTTGCGAGAGCCGGTACTCTCAGGCAGCGGAGATCGCGAACCTCGATACCGTTGCGCACCTCGGTCCCCACGGCGCCCCGCCGCACGTTGCACTCAACGCCCTTTTTGCCGCCGGCCTCGCGCGCTCGTTTGGCGTCGAACCGATCCACGTGCGCGAAGGTCTCGCGGCTTATCGCGCCGGCGAGCATCGAAGCGAAATCGTCCACGTTGAGGGCGGCGTCGCCTTCATCGACGATTCGAAGGCGACGAACCCCGATTCTGCAGCGGCGGCGCTCAGCGCCGCGCAGTCAGTGGTGTGGATCGCCGGCGGCGACGCTAAGGGGGCGGACCTCCACAGTCTCGTCGCCGCGCAGGCCGAGAGGCTCAAGGCGGTCGTGCTCATTGGCCGCGATCCGGAGCCTTTCACCGCGGCGCTTAATGACAACGCCCCGGATGTCCCTCGTGTCTGGATTGACCCCGAAAAATACGGGGACACGCGTGCGCTTATGCAGGCGGCCGTGACCGAAGCGGCGTCGCACGCGAGCGACGGTGACGTTGTGCTTTTGGCGCCGGCTGCTGCGAGCATCGATCAGTTCACGAATTACGCCGAGCGGGGGAACCTGTTCGCGGAAGCTGCTCGGGGGCTCGGGGGCACGCCGTGAGCGAGCGCGCACGGCAGCGAGGCGCACGCACGCCGCAACGCCCGAGCGAGCAAAACCCGCTCGGTGACGTTGGCGGCGAAGTGAAATCAACGCTCGGCCGCTGGCTCCAGTCGCCCGCGCTTGATTTCTACGCGATCGCCGTGATCGGCGGTATTCTCATCACGGTTGGTCTCGTGATGGTGCTGTCCAGCTCCTCGGTGACCAATATCGCGAAAGGCAACTCCCCGTACGCGTCATTCATGACCCAGGGAGCATTTGCCGTCATCGGCCTTGTACTGCTGATTGCCGCGGCGCTCACTCCGGTGAGGTGGTACAAGAACATCGGCGTTGCGACGCTGCTGCTCGTTCTCGGCCTGTTCCTCCAGGCGCTCGTGTTCACGCCTCTCGGGCTCGGCAAGGGCGGCAATAGGAACTGGATCCACATCGGCCCGATCCGTGGCCAGCCGTCGGAATTTCTCAAGCTTGCACTCGCGGTGTGGCTCGGCGCGTTCTTGTCGAAGAACCGCGACCGGCTGCGCGAACTTCCCGTGCTCGCAACCGCTATCGCGGGAACGAGCGCGGCGCTCGGACTCATTATTCTCGGCCGAGACCTCGGCACGATGATGATGGTGGGCATTCTCGCCGCGGGAGCCTTCTGGGTTGCCGGCGTGCCAAAACGCTGGTTCCTCATCGCTGGTAGCGGTGCCGCCGCGATCGTCATAGGACTCGTCCTCGCGAGCCCTAACCGCATGGCGCGCGCTCTCAACTGGTTGCACGGAGAGTGCGCTGGCGATTCGTGCTACCAGGCCGACAACGGCCTCATGGCGCTCGCGACAGGCGGTTGGTGGGGCGTCGGTATCGGGCAGTCCCGCCAAAAATGGGGGCGTGTGCCCGAGGCCGACAATGACTTCATTTTTTCGATCATCGGCGAGGAACTCGGACTTTTCGGCACACTTTTGATCGTGGTGCTCTTTACGCTGCTCGCTCTCGTGCTGTACCGCATGATGGTCCGCCTGCGCGATCCCTTCGTACAGATCACGATCGCGGGCATCACGTCGTGGATTCTCGCGCAGGCGTTCGTGAACATGGCCGTTGTGACGGGCCTACTGCCGGTTCTTGGCGTGCCGCTACCTTTTGTGTCGGCTGGTGGATCGGCGCTCATTGCCTCGATGCTCGCGCTCGGCGTGCTACTCGCCTTTGCGAAATCGGAACCCGGTGCGGCCGAGGCACTTCGGGCGCACGCGAACTACTCGAAGAAGTCGGCGACGGTGGTCGCGAAGCCGGCGTCGGAAACACGTGCCACGAAGGGATCGCGCTCATGACACCTCAACCCAGCATCCAGGCAGATGCCGAGGCAACCGTTCTCGTCGCGGGCGCCGGAAGCGCGGGACACGTCTCGCCCATGCTCGCGGTTGCCAGAGCACTAACGGAGCGCTATGAGGGAGTGCGAGTGGTCGCCCTCGGCACGAAGGTCGGCCTCGAAGCGGATCTCGTTCCGGCGGCGGGCTTCGAGCTCCTCACGATTGATAAGGTGCCATTCCCTCGCCGTCCAAACGCCGCAGCCTTGCGATTTCCGCGCGAGTTCGGTCGCGGACTGGGCGATGTTCGGCGGTTCATTCGCACCGAGCACGTCGATGCGATCGCGGGGTTTGGTGGCTACGTGTGTCCGCCCGCCTACCTTGCGGGGAGGCACGCCAAGCTTCCGCTAGTGGTCCATGAAGCCAATAAACGGCCCGGAATGGCCAACAAGCTTGGGGTGCGGCTCGGGGCGCGCGCCATGACCGCTTTCGATATGAGCGGGACGTCGGGGCCGTTTTCACAGGCAGAGTGGGTAGGAATGCCCATGCGACCCGAAATCGCGCATCTCGATCGCGAGGCAAAGCGGGCCGAGGCGCGGGAGTCGTTCGGCCTTGACCCCGACAAGCCGACCCTTCTCGTGACGGGCGGCTCGCTCGGCGCGCAGCGCCTCAACGAAACCTTGATCGCGGCTATGGGCCCGCTCGAGGGCCTCGGCGTGCAGATTCTCCACGTCACCGGCAAGGGCAAGCGGATCCCGGCTCGGGGAAAACACTACGTGCAGGTCGAGTACGTGGACGGCATGGAAGGCGCCTACGCAGCCGCCGATTTCGCGCTCACACGCTCGGGAGCGGGAACCGTGTGTGAACTCGCCGCCGTCGGGCTGCCCGCGCTGTTCGTGCCGCTCCCCATCGGCAATGGCGAACAGGCGCTCAACGGGGCCGACATGGTCGCGGCCGGCGGCGCGCGCATGATCAAGGATGCGCTCCTTACCCCCGAGCTTCTCGTCGAGACCGTCGGTGAATGCCTGCTCGATACCGAAGTGCGCGGGCGGATGGAGAAAGCGGCTCTCTCCCTCGGCAAGCGGGATGCTGCTGAAAAGGTCGCCGACCGCATCGCTGCGACGATTCCGGCGCTCGCGACTCAGCGCCCCAAAGGAGGTGCCCGATGACCACGTCGAGCGATTTTCTCTCTCACCTTCGCCCGTTCTCCCCGGGGGAGGTGCGCACTATGCTGAGGCCCGGCGCAGTCGTGACTGCTGCCGAGTGGCCCGAAGAGAGCGTCAGGAAGGTCCACGTGATCCGCATCGGCGGGGCGGGTATGAGCGCCGTCGCGCGCCTCGCGCTCGAAGCGGGCCTCGAAGTTACGGGCTCCGAATCCCAAGAGGGTCGGTTCCTGCCGCCCCTGCGCGAACTCGGTGCACGTATCACCGTCGGTTTCGACGCTGACTCCGTAGAAGAGGACACCGATCTCGTGATCGTGTCGACTGCCGTACGTGCCGATAACCCCGAAGTACGACGCGCGCACGAGCTGTCTATCCCCGTGATTCACAGGGCGGCGGGGCTCGCGGGTCTCCTCGGCACGCATGCGATCATCGCTGTCGCGGGCACTCACGGCAAGACTACGACGAGTGCGATGGCGACACTGGCCCTGCGCGCAGCGGGTGCCGAGCCCGCCTGGGCGGTTGGTGCGGCGGTCGCGCAGCTCGGTGCGAACGCGAGCCAGGGCGCGGGTGAATATGCGGTCGTGGAGGCGGATGAGTCCGACGGCTCCTTTGTCGCCTTCGCTCCCTCGGTTCTCGTGCTCACGAACTTCGAGGCCGACCATCTCGACTTCCACGGCACCGAACAGAACCTCCGCGCGGTGCTCTCGGCGTTCGCCGCGAGGCTCTCAGAGACGAACGGCACGCTCGTTGCGTGCGCGGACGACCCCGGCGCGCACGCCTTTGCCCTGGACGCGCGCGACGCAGGCCTTCGCGTCGTGCTGTATGGCGAACACCCCGAAGCGACGTGGCGGATTGTCGCCGATCACTCGAATGCTTCCGGCGCTCACGTCCAGGTCGTCGCACCGAACGGGCAGAACGTCGACCTCGCCTTGCGCGTTCCAGGCCGACATAACGTCCTCAACGCCCTCGGCGTGCTCGCCGCTCTCGACGTCCTGGGCATTGAGCGCGAGAGCGCCCTTGGCGGACTCGCCGAGTTCGAGGGGGCGGATCGTCGCTTCCAGGTTGCGGGCGAAGTGAATGATGTCGCCGTGATCGATGATTATGCGCACCACCCGCGCGAGGTCGCGGCTGCGCTTGCGGCGGGCCGCGAGCGTGCAGAGGGCGGGCGGCTCGTTGCCGTCTTTCAGCCGCATCTGTTCTCGCGCACGAAAGCGTTTACGCGCGAGTTTGCCGAGGCACTGAGCCTCGCAGATGAAGCCGTTCTCCTGCCGATCTACCCGGCACGCGAGGATTTCGATCCGAGTATTCGAAGCGAGGACATCGCCGCTCTCGTGGACGGCGGTGCCCGCGTTTTGGAGGCGGGCGATGTGCCCAACTACCTCGCTGAGCACGCGCATGACGCGCGCGTGATCCTCATGATGGGGGCCGGAGACATCGTGGATGTGAGCCCGCGCGTGCTCGAGGCGCTCAAGGCGAGGGGCGCATGAGCCCAGCAAAACGCCCGCCGCGCCCCGTGCGCCCCACGCGCAGGACGGAACACTCAGCCCGTTCAGGTGCGAAGGCCGCGCCGAACGCGAGCGCCGAAGCTTCCCACGAATCCGCCCAACAGTCTCGAGTCGTGGCAAAGCCTCGCTCGGGTGCACACCCTCGTCCGCCCGTGAATCCCGAACGCGCGGGGGATAAGAAGGCAAAGAGCAGCCAAGTCCCAAAGCCCTGGCGTGCGCTCGGCAACCGTCGGAAGAAAAAAAAGACTCCCGTTGGTGCCCACGCGCCTTCCCGAACGAGACCCTCGGACGGGCCGATTGTCGATGCAAGGGAGAGGTTCACGAGTCGCGTGCGGAGGAAGCCGTGGCAGCAGGGCCGGCACTGGCTTACTCTCACCGTCGGCACGATTGTGGCGCTTGTCGTTCTCGCGTTGCTCGCCCTGGCCTTTCTCCCGCAGCTCAAGGTTTCCGAGGTGCGCGTGGCTGGCGCAACGTACGTCGATGCGAGCGCCCTGGAACAGATTGGGAGCGCCCGTGAGGGTCAGGCTCTCGCCTTTGCCGACCTCGACTCTCTCGAAAAGGACCTCGCCGCTGTTCCAGGGGTCAAGGAGGCGAAGGCATCGCGTCACTGGCCGAGCACGATCCGCGTCGTCGTCACGGAGCGGACCGCGATCGCCAACCTCGATTCGGGCGGCCGCAGCGTGCTCGTGGATGGCTCGGGCACCGCGCTTCCCTCGACTGCGGCGAACCCGGCGGATCTGCCGCACCTTGTTGTCGATCCGGCATCGGCGAATACGAAGGCGACCGAAGCGGCCCTCCTCGAGATCGTGCGCGTACTCCCGCCGAATTTGCGTGCCGCCCTCACGAAGGCCACGGCGAGCGCGCCGTCGAACGTGACACTCGAAGTTTCCACGGAAGCGGGCCCTCGCACGGTCGTGTGGGGAGGCCCCGAGGATTCCGAGCTCAAAGCGAAGGTGCTCGAGGCACTTCTCAGCCAGCCTGGCGCGGTGATTGACGTCTCTTCGCCGGAGGCCCCGACGATTCGCTAAAGGGAAGCACGTACGCCCAACTACGCGCGCGTCGTTCCCACGTTCCGTGGAGGCTGTGACGAGAAAATGACATTCGTGTAAGACACGCGCCCGACAATGTTGCCCTAGACGCCTGTCAGGCAATAGCGTCGAGTACGAGACAAATGTGCCACTCCATGTCTCTTCTGTCCTGTCCGCGCCGGGCGCGGGAGGCCCACTAGGCAGTGTGATGGGGTGGAGCTGGAGCAACGAAAGCAAGGACATCCACGTGGACGGATCGCAGAACTACCTCGCAGTCATTAAGGTCGTCGGTGTCGGCGGCGGCGGCGTCAACGCCGTGAACCGGATGATTGAGTCCGGCCTCAAGGGCGTCGAGTTCATTGCCATTAACACCGATGCCCAGGCGCTGCTCATGTCTGATGCCGACGTCAAGCTCGATGTTGGCAAGGAACTGACCCGCGGCCTCGGCGCCGGCGCTGACCCGGAGGTCGGGCGCAAGGCTGCCGAAGATCACAACGACGAGATCGCCGAGGCGCTCGAAGGCGCCGACATGGTGTTCGTGACCGCTGGTGAAGGTGGCGGCACCGGAACGGGCGGCGCGCCTGTCGTCGCGAAGATTGCCCGCTCGCTCGGTGCTCTCACAATCGGCGTGGTGACGCGTCCGTTTACGTTCGAGGGCCGCCGCCGCTCGACCCAGGCCGATTCGGGCATCGATGCTCTCCAGGCTGAGGTCGACACCCTCATCACCATCCCGAACGACAAGCTGCTCCAACTTGCCGATGTCAAGGTGTCGATGATCGACGCGTTCAAGCTCGCCGATCAGGTTCTCCTTCAGGGCGTGCAGGGCATTACTGACCTCATTACCACCCCGGGCCTCATCAACCTCGACTTCGCTGACGTCAAGAGCGTGATGAAGGATGCCGGCACTGCGCTCATGGGCATCGGCACCGCGAGCGGTGACGACCGTGCCCTCCAGGCCGCTGAACTCGCGGTTTCGAGCCCCTTGCTCGAAGCGTCGATCGACGGCGCCTACGGCGTGCTCCTGTCGGTTCAGGGTGGCAGCGATCTCGGCCTCGTCGAAGTGTCGGATGCCGCGCGCCTCATCCAGGAAGCCGCTCACCCGAGCGCGAACATCATCTTCGGTACCGCCATCGATGATGCCCTCGGCGACGAAGTGCGCGTGACCGTGATCGCCGCTGGTTTCGACCCGAAGCCCGAGCGCGCAGAGGATGCCGCGCAGCAGAAGCAGCAGGGGGTGCCGAATAGCGCCCCGCAGGCCGCCCCTGCCCAGCCCGAGCAGCAAAGCTCGAGCCGCGACTGGGTGTCGGCTCCCGCGCAGGGCCAGGGCTACATCCCGGCTCGCTCGCCGCAGGTCAATACCGAACAGGCTCAGGGTGCGCAGCAGGATCCAGCTGAGGCGGAAGGCGCAGTCCAGGTTGAACGGCCGCAGGTGCCCAACGTTCCCTCGATCCAGCAGGATTCGAACCCGGACGACGACCTCGATATTCCCCAGTTCCTTCGCTGAACCATGAGCAGCGAATCATGTGCGCGGGCCTTCGACTTGTCGGGGGCCCGCGCCCTTTTCACGGGCGTTGCTGAAGGCAACCTTGCGCTGCATGTAGGCGATGACCCGAATAAGGTGCGTGCGCGTCGGGAGGTTCTGGAGCGCGAACTCGGGGTGCCTCTCGTTTTCGTCGAACAAGTGCATTCCGCGGACGTCGCTATCGTGCGCAGCGAGCGGGACGTCCATGCCATGCGGGAGCGGGCGCACGTCGCGGATGCGCTCGTGACGGACCGTTCCGACGTCGCCCTTGCGATCATGGTCGCCGATTGCGTTCCGGTGCTGCTCGCCGATGAACAGCGTGGCGTGATCGCGGCAGCGCATGCGGGGCGCCGCGGCCTTCTCGGCGGAGTCCTCGGTGCGAGTGTTGAGGCGATGGTGGGCCTCGGGGCACGCCCCGCAAAGATCCGCGCGCTCGTCGGCCCGTCGGTGTGCGGGCGATGCTACGAGGTTCCCGAGCCGATGTTCCGGGAATCGGTCGAGATTCAGTCTGCGCTGGCCTCGCGCACGTCGTGGAATACCCCGGCGCTCGACCTGCCAGCCGGTGCTGTCGCCGCGTTGCGCGACGCGGGTCTTGCGGCCGAGGGGATCGAGGTTCTCGAGCGGTGCACGCTCGAAAGCGAAGAACTCTTTTCCTACCGCCGTGATCCACGAACCGGGCGCTTTGCGGGCGTCATTACGCTGAGCCCCCGGGCCGTGTGAGAATCGCGCCTAAGCGCAACGTGCGACACGCGTGTAAATTCCGCGGCGCCAGGGTTTCCTGCGGTAGTTTCAAGAAAGACCCCGCACTCCCGTGCTTCCCCAGGGGCGAACAACCGGCTTCTTTATAGGGAGAACTTCGATGGGCGCATTGCGCAACTTGATGGTGAGCGTTGGGCTCGCCGAAGAACAGGACACCTACTACGACGACACTCAGAGCTACGCGGCCGAGGACACGCACGCTGCGCGCGTCCCGGAGCGCACCGCGGAGCCCAAGGTCCAGGAGGCAAACGTGACCCCGCTTCGTCCGCACCAGACCGGCGTCTCGCTTGCGCCGGCCGCACCGGAGACCATGCAGCGCATCACGACGATTCACCCCCGCTCCTACAACGACGCCAAGAGCATCGGTGAATCGTTCCGCGATGGCGTTCCCGTCATTCTCAATCTCTCTGACATGAGCGAAGCTGACGCCAAGCGCATGGTGGACTTCTCGGCGGGCCTCGTGTTTGGTCTTCGCGGCACGATTGAGCGCGTGACCACCAAGGTGTTCCTGCTGTCGCCGGAGTTCATCGAAGTTGAGGGTGAGTCCCGCACCGACGAGGGCACGTTCTACAACCAGAGCTGAACATGGCGATCCTCGCCTCTGTCGTCTACCTCGCGGCGTATCTTTTCTCGATCCTTCTGCTCGTGCGGATTGGCCTCGAGATGATCCAGTCGTACGCGCGATCGTTTAAGCCGCGCGGCTTTGTGCTCGTCGTATGCGAGTTGATCTACACGGTGACGGACCCTCCGGTGAAGGCCCTGAGGTCCGTGATTCCGCCACTGAGGCTCGGCGATGTAGCGCTCGATGTGAGCGTCCTCGTGATCTTCTTTGCGTGCTCAATCATCTCGATGCTCGTCGCTCCCTTCGTGCTGTGAGCACAGCTGCGGGAAACGAACCGTGTTTTCAGGGTGCGCCCGCACTCTCAGGTAGAGTTAAATAGTCATCATCTGTTCAAACGACAAGAGGTGGAACCCATGGCTCTTATGCCAAAGGATCTCGAAGACAAGCGCTTTACTCCCGTGCGCTTTACCGAGGGCTACGACATGGACGAGGTCGACAAGTACCTCGACGACGACGTCATTCCCCGCCTTCGTGAACTCATCGAGGAAAACGACCGCCTGAAGCGCGAGCTCGAGGAAGCACAGAGCCGCGTTGCCGAACTCGAGGCCCGCGTCAACCAGGAAGGCGACGGTGCCGTCACGCCGGCAGCCGTCGGAACCGAAAGCGCCGATGAGCCGACCGAGGCCCCCGCGACCGAGCCGGAGACCGAAACCGCTGTCGCTGCCGTCGCTCCCGGTGCGGCCGCAGGCGCGACTCGCGTTGGCGAAACCGATTCCGCCTCCGAGCTCATCACGCTCGCGCAGCGCCTCCACGACGAGCACGTCGCGAACGGTCAGGCCGAGCGCGATCGCCTCATCAGCGAGGGTACCGCCGAGCACGAGCGCATTATCAACGAGGCCAACGAGACCTCGCGCACCACGCTTGAGCGCCTCGAAGGCACCAAGAGCGAACTCGAGAAGGAAATCGAATCGCTGCGCACCTTCGAGCGTGACTACCGCACTCGCCTGCGTAACTACCTCGAGAACCAGCTTCGCGATCTCGACACTGGCGAAAGCCAGGAGAAGGCCGCCAACTACGGCCTGTGAGCGGCAACACGATGAAGGGAAGCGCCGGAACCGCACGTGCGGCCGGCGCTTCCGCCCGTTCCACACTGATCGTGGCGTTCGTGATCGCCACGATCGTCTTTGTGCTCGACCAGCTGTCGAAGCTGTGGGCCGAAAACACCCTCGAGCACAACGTCGCGCAGCCCCTCGTCGGGGACATCCTCAAACTCCGCCTCATCTATAACTCGGGCGCTGCTTTCGGGCTCGGCGGTTCGATCACCCCGATCATCACCGGTGTTCAGATCGGGATCGCGCTCGCCGTTATCGTCGTTCTCGTCCGTTCCGTGCGCTCGCGCGCGTGGACGATATCGCTCTCGCTTCTTCTCGGGGGCGCACTCGGAAACATCGTCGATCGCCTTTTTCGGGACCCGGGGCCGCTCACCGGTCACGTTGTCGATTTCCTCGAGCTCCCGCACTGGCCGATCTTTAACGTCGCGGACATCGCCGTCACGAGCGGAGCCGTTCTGCTCGTGCTCCTCACCCTTGTCAACGCCCCGTTGGATGCGGGGGAGAAGATCGAGGTGAGCGAGTGAGTGGCGAGCGACTTTTCTTCGTCCCCGGTGGGCTCGAAGGGGAGCGCGTTGACGTCGCTCTTTCCCGCCTCCTGGGGCTCTCGCGCACGAAGGTTGCGGATCTTGTGCAGTCGGGCAACGTCCTCATCGACGGGGAGGTCCCCGCTCGCTCGGAACGCGTGAGCGAGGGCCAGGAGCTCGCGGTGACGCTTCTCGAGGTGCGTGACATCGCCGATGTTGCCCCCGAAAAAGTGGACGGTATGGACATCGTCTTCGAGGATACCGACATCGTTGTGGTCAATAAGCCCGTGGGCGTTGCCGCGCATCCGAGCGTCGGGTGGGAAGGCCCAACCGTTCTTGGCGGCCTGCTTGGCGCGGGCGTGGCTATCACGACCAGCGGCGCGCAGGAGCGTCGCGGTATCGTCTCCCGCCTCGATGTGGGTACGAGCGGCCTCATGGTTGTCGCGAAGAGCGAAGTCGCCTACTCGGTCTTGAAGAACGCGTTTCGCAATCGGCTCGTCGACAAGCGTTACCACGCTCTCGCCCAGGGGCACTTCGACAACATGAAGGGCACAATCGATGCACCTATCGGGCGCAGCCAGAAGCACGACTACAAGTTCGCCGTCATGGCGAGCGGAAAGCCGTCGGTCACACACTACGACGTGATTGAGATGTTTCCGGGCGCTTCCCTCCTTGACATCAAACTCGAGACCGGCAGGACCCACCAAATACGCGTGCACATGAGTGCCGCTGGGCATCCCCTTGCGGGAGACCCACAGTATGGTTCCGATCCGAAACTCGCCGAAAAGCTTGGCCTCGTGCGGCAGTGGCTGCACGCGCGAGCGCTCGCGTTTGAGCACCCCACGAGGCATACGCGCGTAACATTCGAGGCCCCGTACCCGACGGATCTCGAGCACGCGCTCGAGGTGTTGCGCTCAAGCTAAGAGCAGGATCGCACGCGCGGGTTTCTGAGGCCGCCTATTCGCGTTCGGCCGACTACCATCGTGGGCATGGCTTCAGAGGATTTCGTTCACCTTCACGTCCACACCGATTACTCGATGCTCGATGGGGCCTCGAAGATCAGCAAGCTCGTGAACGCCGCCGCTGAAGCCGGCCAGAAGGCAATCGCGATCACCGACCACGGATACGTGTTTGGGGCCTACGAGTTTTACAAGAACGCTGTAGCCGCGGGCGTGAAGCCCATCATCGGTGTTGAGGCGTACGTGACGCCCGGCACGAGCCGTCACGATCGATCGCGCGTGCAGTGGGGCACGAAGGCGCAGCAGGATGCCGGCGATGATGTTTCGGCGCGCGGTGCCTACACCCACCTCACACTCCTGAGCCGCACGACCGCGGGCATGCACAACCTGTTCCGGCTCGCGAGCTTCGCTTCGCTCGATGGTCAAATGGGCAAGTGGCCCCGCATGGACCGCGAGATTCTCTCGAAGTATTCCGATGGTCTGATCGCCTCGACGGGCTGCCCGTCCGGTGAGATCCAGACTCGCATTCGCCTCGGGCAGTGGGACGAAGCCGTCAAGGCCGC
Organism: Dermabacter sp. HMSC08H10; assembly: GCF_001807585.1. Classification (NCBI taxonomy): domain Bacteria; kingdom Bacillati; phylum Actinomycetota; class Actinomycetes; order Micrococcales; family Dermabacteraceae; genus Dermabacter; species Dermabacter sp. HMSC08H10. The sequence goes on along the minus strand of NZ_KV789425.1, from coordinate 29,503 downwards.
TGGCGAATACCAGGACATGTTCGGTAAGGAGAACTACTTCGTCGAGCTCATGGACCACGGTCTTGAGCTTGAGCGGCGCGTCACAAAAGACCTCATCGAGCTGTCGAAGAAGATTGGCGCGCCTCTTCTTGCCACCAACGACCTGCATTACGTGTACGAAGATGACGCGAAAATCCAAGACGCACTTTTGTGCATCAACTCGGGCTCGACGTTCGATACGCCGGGGCGCTTCAAGTTTGATGGCTCGGGCTATTACCTCAAGAGCGCACGCGAGATGCGCGAACTCTTTCGTGAGCTACCCGAGGCGTGCGATAACACTCTGAGGGTCGCCGAAATGTGCGACGTGCAGTTCACGACGACCGCGGAGGGCGCGAACTACATGCCGCGCTTCCCGGTTCCCGAGGGAGAGGACGAGCACTCCTGGTTCGTGAAGGAAGTCCAAAAGGGTCTTCACGAACGGTACCCGAGCGGGATCCCCGACGAAGTGCAGGAACGCGCCGACTACGAGGTTGGCATCATCACGCGCATGGGCTTTCCGGGGTACTTCCTCGTCGTCTCCGACTTCATCCGCTGGGCGAAGGAACGCGGTATCCGCGTGGGACCGGGTCGTGGCTCCGGTGCGGGCTCGATGGTGGCGTACGCGATGCGAATTACCGACCTCGACCCCCTTCCTCACGGGCTTCTCTTCGAGCGCTTCCTCAACCCAGATCGCGTGTCCATGCCCGACTTCGACGTGGACTTCGACGATCGCCGTCGCGGCGAGGTGCTCGAGTATGTGACCGAACGCTACGGAGACGACAAGGTCGCTCAGGTCATCACGTACGGCGTGATGAAAACGAAGAACTCGATCAAGGACTCGGCGCGCGTGCTCGGCGAGCCGTATGCGCTCGGCGACCAGATGACGAAGGCGCTTCCGCCCGCCGTGATGGGCAAGGACATCACGCTCAAGGGCATCTTCGACGAGAACGATAAGCGCTACGCGGAGGCTGAGGATTTCCGCCGTCAGTATCGTGAGAATCCTTCGTGGCAGCGCGTCATGGATATCGCGCAGGGCGTCGAAGGCCTCACGCGCGGCTGGGGTGTACACGCGTGCGCGGTGATCATGTCGAGCGAGACCCTCACCGACATCATCCCGATGATGCGTCGCCCTTCCGATGGGCAGATCATCACGCAGTTCGACTATCCGACGTGTGAAACCCTCGGCCTGCTCAAGATGGACTTCCTTGGGCTGCGTAACCTCACGGTGATTTCTGACGCGATTGAGAACATCGAATCGAACGGCAAAGAGGTCCCCGACCTCGACCACCTTGGCTTCGAAGATCCGGCGACATTCGATCTGCTTCAACGCGGCGATACTCTCGGCGTGTTCCAGCTCGATGGTGCGGGCATGCGCTCCCTGCTTCGCCAGATGAAACCCGATAAGTTCGGCGACATTAGCGCCGTGTCAGCCCTGTATCGTCCGGGCCCGATGGGTATGAACTCGCACACGAACTATGCGCTCAGGAAGAACGGACTCCAGGAGATCACGCCGATCCACCCGGAGCTCGAAGAACCGCTTCACGACATTCTTGCCGAGACCTACGGCGTGATCGTGTACCAGGAGCAGGTCATGCAGACCGCGCAGAAAGTCGCGGGCTTCACGCTTGGTCAAGCTGACATTCTTCGTCGAGCCATGGGCAAGAAGAAGAAGGCAGAACTCGATAAGCAGTACGTGGGCTTTCGCCAGGGCATGCTCGACCACGGCTATAGCGATTCCGCCGTGCAGGCCCTGTGGGATGTGCTGCTTCCGTTCGCGGACTACGCGTTCAACAAGTCGCACTCGGCGGCGTACGGGGTCGTGTCGTACTGGACCGCCTACCTCAAGGCGAACTATCCCACCGAATACATGGCGGCGCTTCTCACGTCGACCCAGAACAACCGCGACCGGCTCGGCCTCTACCTCGGCGATTGCCGCCACCGGCACATCACCGTGCTTCCGCCGGACGTGAACTCCTCGCTCATGAACTTCGCGGCCGTCGGTTCTGATATCCGCTTCGGGCTGTCGGCGATTCAGAATGTCGGCGCGCACGTCGTCGAAGAGATCATCAAGACGCGTGAGGAGAAGGGCGAGTTCACGTCATTCACGGACTTCCTCGACAAGGTTCCGCTTTCGGTGTGCAACAAGCGCACGATCGATTCGCTCATCAAGGGCGGCGCGTTTGACTCGCTCGGTCACAACCGCCGTTCGCTCGTCCTCGTGCACGAGGACGCGGTTGACGGGATCGTGGACGTCAAACGCAAGGAAGCTCAGGGGCAGGATGACCTTTTCGGCGGCGGCATGTTCGGCGACGACTATGCGTCGGGTAGCGCCGCGACGATTCAGATTCCGGAGCTTCCCGAGTGGGATCGCAAGCAGAAGCTCGCGTTTGAGCGCGAGATGCTTGGCCTCTACGTGAGCGATCATCCCCTTCAGGGCCTTGAGCACGTTATTGCGCAGGCGAGCTCGCATTCGATCACAGCCCTCGCGGAAGCCGAGGATACGGACTCGCTTGGGATGGTCACGATCGCGGGTCTCATCACGAATATTCAGCGCAAGATCACGAAGAAGGGCGATACGTGGGCGATCGTCACCGTCGAGGATCTCGAGGGTGCAATCGACTGTCTCATGTTCCCGCAGTCGTATCAGCAGGTTGCGACGGAGCTCGCGGGCGATCTCGTCGTCTCGATGAAGGGGCGCGTCGATAACTCGAAGGGCTCACCCGAGATGCGCGTGCAGGAGATGCGGGTGCTTGACACGTCCGGGGCGATGTCCGATGGTCCCTTGATGATCACCGTTCCCGATTCACGCATGACGAGCGAGGTCGCCCAGCAGCTCCGGGGGATTCTCGAGGATAACCCGGGCGGGAGCGAGGTGCGCCTGCGTCTTACCGAGCCCGGCCGATCGACGCTTATGCGCGTGGACCGGCGACTGTCGGTGGCGCCTTCGCCTGCCCTTTTTGCCTCCCTCAAGACCTTGCTGGGCGCGCAGTGCTTGAACTAGGGGCGCTCGGGGTGCGGCCGCGGGTTTAGTGCGTGGAGCTGTGTCCGACGTCTGCCTGCTTCCGTCGCGTCACAAGCCCCGCGATCACACGCCAGCCCAGGAGGAAGAGCGCGTTGACGGCGAAGGAGACGAGAACGAACGGCAGCGCGGTGCCCGCGCCCGTGAGGGTGCGCAGAAGCATCGCGGTCACGACCGTGATGGCAACGATGAACACGCCGTGGGGCCACAGCCGCCATGGTTCGACCCGCCACGCGCGCAGCACGAGGTGGGCGAGCACGAGTCCCGCGAGGAATGGCCACGCGACACGCGCAAGGTTCACGAGCGTGAGCGCGCCGTTGTGGCTCAGAGTTCCGAGTACGGAAAAGAGGACAACAAGGAAAGCGTCGGCCGCGAGGGCCCTGTAGTAATTTCTCACCCCGCCACCCTAGCCCCTTCCCGGGGCGTAAAATTACGTGAGGGTCCGTGAAGGTGACGGACCCGCCCACCGACGTCGACGAAAGGCCCGCACGATGACCGCGACCCCCAGCAACGGCGAGAACGGCGAGAGCGATCGCGATAAGGCGAAAATCGATGCCGAGTTCGAGGCGATGATGCGGGGGATCGACATCGACGATTCGATCCTAGGCTCAGGGGACGAACCGCCCACCGGATACGCGGTTCCCGGCAGTCTGCGCAAGCCAACGGGACCCAACACGCCGGGAAGCGCCGGCTCGCTCACGGGCCCCACTCCAGCGACGCCCGGCGGAAGCGGCGATGACGTGGAGGTCCCCGACGATCTCTCGACCCTCCATGATTCCGCGCCGGCCGAAGACCCGGCAGCCCCCACCCCGATCGCCATTGTCGCAACCCCACTCGCGTCGGCGAAGGCGCTCGCGGGCGTGGTGCGTCTTGCGCTCGCCGCTGAAGACGATCGCACACCGTTTCCCGAGGGAGCCGTCACTGCGCAGGCGGAAACAGGCGCGATCCTCACGGGCCACGTGGATGAGGAAGAGGCACACACGCTTGCCCGCCTCGTGTCCCTCGGGCTTCAGCGCCAAGGCGTCGTGATGTTTTGGCGCCGCGGTGATCGCATGATTGCGTTCCGCTACCGCGCGGGTCGCAACGAAGGGGAGACCTCACCGGCACTCGTGCTCGGCGCGCTCGCGGGGGAGGTCGAGGATCTTCTCCTCGGCGTCGATGCGCTCGAGGATCTCGAGGAGACGTACGATCCCTCGAGCATCAGCCGCCTCGAAGCGGTGAAGTGGATCGCGGGCGGGCGACGCAAGTGATTCTCGCCTACGTCATGCTTGCCTTTGGAGGGATTCTCCTCGGCGGCGCCTACTCGTTCACGAAGCAAAAGAAGCCGGTTCTCGCTGTCATCGCGCTCGCAGTTACTGGCCTCGCGTGCGTTCTCGTCGCCTTTTGGCGTATCCGGATGGGCTAGGGATGGAGCATGTCTCAGCTCACCCTTCTGCCCGCTATTGACATCGCGGATGGGGCTCTCGCGCGCGCACCGCGCGGGCACGACGGCCCGCACCCAGCCGAGGCTGCGCGCCTCTTCGCGCGCAGCGGCGCCGCGTGGATCCACCTTGCTGACCTCGACCGGGCTTTTGGGAGAGGGAGCAATGACACGCTGCTCGCCGAGATCGTGCGCGGCGCACAGGACCTCGGGGTTCGCACCCAGTGTTCGGGCGGTATCGACTCTCCCGATGCCCTCACCACGGCGCTCGCAACCGGGTGTGCGCGCGTCAATCTCTCCGCTTCCGCGCTCGCGGACCGTGGCTTTGTGCGAGAGGCGATTGATATGCACGCAGAGCGTATCGCCGTGTGCGTCGACGTGCGCGGAACCCTCGTTCACCCTCGCGGAAGCGCGGACCCCATCGGGGAGCTCACGGACATCCTCGCGTTTCTCAACGACGCGGGCTGCGCTCGCCTCATCGTCACGGAGATCGATCGCGACGGCGCTCTCTCGGGCCCGCCCCTTGCCCTCCTCGAGAGCGTCTCGAGGGCGACCGACGCCGAACTCATCGCATCGGGAGGAATCGCGGATCTGAAAGACATCGAGGAGCTCGCGCGGCTTGCCGGCCACACCCGAGTGGCGGGTGCCATCATGGGCCGTGCCCTCCTCGAAGGGCGCTTTGGTCTCGCGGAGGCTCTCGCGTGCGTGCAGAGAGCCGAAAGCGAGGGTGCCGAGCAACCGTCGGAAAGGAAAAAATGAGCCTTCGGAGACAAGATCCCAAGGTCGCGCGCACGCTACCCCCGCATTTCGCAACGAAGGATCAGCGCGCGGACACCGCGGGAACACCGTGGCACGGGCGCGACCTCACGCCCTCACACTTCCCCGGTGATGTGGGGGAGCGACACGAGGGTGTCGCCAAGGCGCTCGACGCGTGCGATGCGGGGGAGGACCCTACACGCGAAAAGCTCGTCGAGGCCCTAGCCGGCACGCGTGTGCTCATTCCAATCCAAGCGATCGCAACCGAGACCGCGACAACAGCGAGCGGGCTGCACGCCGATAACGCCTCCGACATGGCTATGCTCAAGCTTCAACTGCGCGATGGGCACATGGCGCTTCCCGTGTTCACAAGCGCCGCGGCTCTATCCGCGTGGAGTCCCGAGGCCCGACCCGTGCCGATGGTGCTCGAACAGGCAGCTCAGTCGGCCGTCGCCGAGGGGTGCACGTGCCTCGCCCTCGACCTCGGACGCGACGGCGCACCGCTCGTTCTTCGCCGATCGGCGCTCTGGGCAATCGCGCAGGGCAGGCGTTGGTGCGCGCCTTACAAAGACTCGACGGTGCTCGACGAAATTGAGGCGCTCGTGGCTGCCATCGACGGAGTTGAGGGTGCCGAAGTGCTGGCAGGGCAGGAGCGCGAAGTCGAGTTGAAGCTCGGCCTCACTCCCGGCCTCGAGCAAGCAGAGCTCGATGCACTCATGGCGCGGGTCCACACCTACCTCGCCCACTCCCAGGTCATCGCGGAGCGAGTCAGTTCCCTGAAAATCACCGTGATCCCCGCGCGGCGATAGGATCGTCTGGTGGCTCTTTCGACGTACCGCGAGGTTCTCCAGGTTCCCAAGGCACCCTCCATTTATCTCCTTGGGTTCCTCGCACGCTTCCCGTTTTCTGCAACGGGTCTCGTGCTGACGCTCCACACCGTCATGAGCCTCGGCCAGAATTACATGATGGCCGGCCTCGTCGTGACCTCTTCGACCCTTGGTGCAGCGATCTCGGCGCCGTGGCGAGGGCGGCTCATGGATACGAAGGGGCTTGCGCGCACCCTCATCCCGCCGATCATCGTCAACCTCGCCTTTTGGGCGATCGCGCCGTTTTTGCCGTTCGGACTTCTCCTCCCAGCGGTCTTTGTTGCGGGGCTGTTTTCGATCCCGGTCTTTTCGATCGTGCGTACCTCCCTTTCGGTCGTCATCCCCGCAAAAATCCGTAAATCCGCGTTCGCTCTGGACTCCGTTATCACCGAGTTCGTGTTCATGCTCGGCCCGGCTGCGGGAACCGTCCTTGTCTTCACGTGGGGCTCGTACGTGGCGATGTGGGTGATCGGCGGCGCGGTTGTCATCGCCGGCATCGGGCTCATGATCGTTGACCCGCCCCTCTCGAGCGAGCAGATCGTGCTGCCCACACGTATGCCCGAGCCGCTCGAAGTTGCTGAGAGCGGCCTCGAGCGCTCGCCCGCAGCGGTCGCTGAGCGCATCGCCTTCGAGAACACACAAACCGGTCAAATCACCGCTCTGTCCCAGGCCGACCTCGACGAGACCTCTCCCGAAACGTCGCGAGCGCTCGACGAAGCCCGCTCCCTCGCGCGCAGGCAACTCCTCTCGCTCGGCGGCATCGCGATCCTCATCGCGACGGCGGTGGGCAGCGTCATCCTCGTCACCGGGGACTTGGGCATCGTTGCCCTCATGGAAGAACTCGATCACAAAGACTTCATCGGCCCCGTCGTCGCGATCTGGTGCCTCGGCAGCGCGATCGGTGGCCTCGCCTACGGCGCCATGAAAAACGATCTTCACCCGCTGTGGGTGCTGTTCTGGCTGTCGATCGTGACCATGCCCATTGCGCTTGTATCGAACCTTCCCACGGCCTTCATCCTGTGCTTCATATCCGGGCTCGGGATCGCGCCGAGCATCGCCGCAACGGGCGAAGCGATCTCGCGGCGCGTTCCCGAGATTGCGCGCGGCGAGGCCATGGGCTGGCACGGTAGTGCCATGACGATCGGCTCGAGCCTTGGCAGCCCAATCGTGGGCGTCGTCATCGACGCGGGTGGCGCCGGCGCGGCGTTCTTTTCCGCGGGTGCGTTCGGTCTTGTTGTCGCCGCGTGCGGGCTTGTAGCCATGCGCGTGCACCGCTCGCGCGTGAGGGCGCGCGCAGCGCAAGAACTCGGTATCGAGGCGGCCTAGGCGACCGTCGGCCCCAGAACGGTTCGGGCAGCCGCCTGACGTGCCCTGATTCCCGGCCCGCCCAACCGGCTTTTGCCGCCCTCAGATGGCGTGTGCGGCAGGTCTAGAAATAGACGGCGAGCGGCCCGCGCGGCCCGTCAACGACGTCGACGTCGGTCTTGAACACGCGCGAGAGGGTTTCGCCGCACACGATTTCGATGGGTGAGCCCTGGACGGTGACCTTGCCGTCGTTCATCGCGATGATGTGGTCCGCGTAGTGGGCCGCGAAGTTGATGTCGTGCACGACGATCACGACCGTGCGCCCCAGCTCGTCGCTCGCGCGACGAAGCTGTTTCATCATTTGCACGCTGTGCTGCATGTCGAGGTTGTTGAGTGGTTCATCGAGCAGCAGATATTCGGTGTCTTGCGCGAGCACCATCGCGACGTATGCGCGCTGGCGCTGGCCTCCCGAAAGCTCGTCGAGAAAGCGATTCTCGAGCGGCGTGAGGTTTACGAAGTCGATCGCTTCGGACACGATTCGCTCGTCTTTGACGGTGAGCCGGCCACGCGAATACGGGAAGCGACCAAAAGCGACGAGCTGGCGCACCGTGAGGCGAGTGACGAAGTGATTGTCTTGGCGGAGGATCGCGAGCATCGTCGAGACTTCGCGCGAGGGCATCGTGGCGATATCGCGTCCGTCGATCGTGACGGTGCCCGAATCCGCCTCGAGCAGGCGGCCAATCATGGTCAGGAGAGTAGATTTGCCCGCGCCGTTCGGGCCCACGAGAGCGGTGAGGCCGCTCGAAATCTCGACGTTGACGGGACCGATCTGTACGCCCTGCCCATAGTTTTTCGTGAGGTTCTCTACGCGAATCACAGGCGCCCCTTTCGGAGGATGAACAGCAAGAACGCGAGCCCGCCAATGAGCTCGATGATGACGGTGACCGCACCCTGCGCGTTAAAAATGTGCCGGAGGATGAAGTAGGCGAGCGTCATGACGTCATAGCCGATGAGGACCGCCGCGGGAAACAGGAGCCGGTGGTCATAGGTGTCGGTGAGCTGGTAGGTGAGGGCGGCGATGAGGAAGCCGAGGAAGGTCATCGGGCCGACGAGCGAGGTCGTCATCGCCATGAGAATCGAGACGAGGAGAAGCACGAAGATCGTTGCGCGCTTGTGGTGAACGCCGAGGTTGGTCGCCGTTTCACGTCCGAGTGCGAGGACGTTGAGGCGAGGCGAGTAGGCGAACAGCAGTGCTGCGGTGAGCGCGACGATCGGGATCACGAACGGGAGGTGGCTGAGTTCGGCGTTTGAGATATTGCCGAACATGCGGGTAGTGAGGATATCGAAGTCGCTCGGATCAAGCAGCCGCTGCATAAACGTTGAGAGTGAGCCTAGGCCGCCGCCGAGGATGATTCCCACGAGGAGCATGACGTGAATGCTGCCCGTCTTAGAGTTGAGCAGCCAGCCGTACAAAAGCCCGGAGAAACCCACCATGAGGGCTGCCATAAGGAAGAACTGCCCGGTGCCCGTGAGCTGCGTAATCCCCGCCGCGCCAAGGAAAAATACCGCGGACGTGTGCAAAAGGACGTACAGCGACTCGAAGCCCATGATCGAGGGCGTGATGATGCGGTTTGCCGTCGCCGTTTGGAAGGCGATGGTGGCGAATGCCTGGCACGTGGCGACCACAGCCATGACGACGATCGCACTCGCGCGCATCGTCGCGATCCGCCAGAAACCCTCGCTTCCGAAGGGCAGCGGGTTGTTCCACGCCAAGATTCCGGTGGTCGTCAGCACCGCAATCGTGGCGAGACTCGCGAGCAGGAGCGCGTATCGGGTGCGCGAGGAACGGGTGATGAAGGGACCGGAGTGTCGTTCGGGAGCGCACGCGCTTACGCGCGCTGGTCCGACGGTTGCCAGCAGATTGGGAATGCCCTTGTGCGTGCGCTGCTCCTGGGCTTTCTCGACGTCGCGAATGTCGGTGACGGTCGCGAGCGAGGGATCCTTGAGAGTTGCCGCGCTCGGATGGAGGTTGGGGTCGCGAGTGCTATCGTCCACGACGGTTCCTCCTCACGATGAGGGCGAGAAAGACTGCCGCGCCAATGATGCCGAGCACGACGCTCACGGGCATCTCGAATGGGGCGATGATCGTGCGTGCGATGAGGTCGCAGACCGTCACGACCCATACCCCGAGCAGCATGACCCAGGGGAGGTTCGAGCGCAGATCGTCTCCGCGGACCATCGAGACCATGTTCGGGACGATGAGGCCGAGGAAGGGCAGACGCCCCACGATCACGGTGACAATTCCGGTTGCCACTGAGACGAGGAAGACACCGAGAAAAACGACGGCGCGATAGTTGAGGCCCACGTTGGTGGCGACGTCCTTGCCGAGGCCCGCGACCGTAAAGCGATCCGCGACGATGAATGCTGCGACGAGAACGAGGAGCACGAGGAAGAGGAGCTCGTAGCGGCCGCGCACAAGGCCCGTGAAACTTCCCGTGAACCAGATGCCGAGGCTTTGCAGCGTGTCGGTTTCGAGGGCAATAAAGGTTGTCAGTGATCCGACGACAGCGCCGAGCATGATGCCGACGATGGGCACGATGAGAGAACTCTTAAGGCTCACGCGCTCGAGAAATGCGAAGAACACGAGCGTGCCGATGAGCGCGAAGATAATCGCGCCGATCATGCGCGGGACGAGTCCGGCCGTGGGGAAGAGGATCATGACGGTGATCAGGCCGAGACTCGCCCATTCGGTTGTCCCCGTCGTGGACGGCTCAACGAACTTGTTTTGCGTGAGCAGCTGCATGATGAGGCCGCACATGGCCATCGCACTGCCGGATAGAACGAGTGCGAGCGTGCGCGGAACGCGAGTGATGAGGAAAATGTCCCAGCCACGCTCGCCGCCCGTGATGTCGTAGACGCCTACGAAAAGGGAGAGCGCCAAAAGAGCGAGGGTCGCGACGATCGCACACATGAGCGCGATGCGGTTACGCCAGGGGCCCGCGAGCGACGTGGCGCTCGCGGGCGTTGCGGCTGTCCTTGAGTGGGAGGTCTCGCTCAGGCTCATGCGAATGAGGTCTTAGTTTTTCTTCGCCTCGAGGGCACTCGCAAAGGTGTTGAGAACTTCCGTGTAGGCCTGGATGTCTTCGGTCGTGTAGAACGTGGCTGGCATGTAGACGACATTACCCTCGGTGATGGCCGTGACGTGCGAGAGGGCCTCGGCCTTTTCGATGAGCTCCGCTGCGGGCTGGTAGCCTTCCTCGTCAGCGGCGACGGCTGCGTCGCGGTCCATGACGATGATCCAGTCGGGGTTCGCGGTGGCGATGGCTTCGAGGGAGACGTCATCGCCCTTGTGATCGCTCGTGCCTTCGACCTCGAGCGCGGGAGTGAGGCCGAGGACGGGGAAGAGTGGGCCGACCGCCCTGCCGGTCTTCGGCGCCGCATAGTTGATGGTTCCGCCCGAGGTCACGAGGCCCATGACCGTATCGTCGGTGGAGTATGCCGCCTTGACGCGCTCGATCGCGGCTTCGAAAGCCTCGATGAGTTTTTGAGCTTCGGCTTCGTGCCCGAGGGTAGCGCCGAGAAGTGTGATTTGGCGCTTGAGCTCGTCGTCGAGCGGTTTCTTCTCGATGTCAATGTCGGTGTCGACGATCGCCGCTTTCGGTGCGAGAGCCTTGATGTCGTCGTAGTACTGCGCATAGCGCTGGCCATTGAGCACGAGATCGGGGTCAGCCGCGACGAACTGCTCGAGATCGGGTTCGCGGTGCGAGCCCGTGTTGAGAATTTTCTCGTTGTCCCGGTAGCTGACGCCCTCTGGCATGAGGTCGCGTGGTGCAACAACGAGTTCGACCCCCCAGGCCTCGAGTGTGCGGAAGATGCGATTGTCGGTTGCCCCGATTCGCTTGGGGGAGGTGGGAACGTCGACGCTGCCGCGAGCGTCGGTGACGGTTCGTGTACCGCTTGCCCCCGAGTCGCTACCGGACGAAGCGCCTCCTTGTGATGAAGCTGAGCCACACGAAGCGAGAGCCCCAGCGGAGCAGGCAGCAAGGGCAAAAAGTCCGAGTTCTCGGCGTGTCATGGACATTACGCGTTCTCATTTCTGTGTCGACCCCGGCCGCTCATCGACTGAGGTAAGGCTGCCCTATCCTTACAGAAGTCGCCCCGATTATGCAAAATCGAGGTTTCTTAATTGGTGATGTGTGAGCGGTGTGGCGAATGGGAAAGTCGTAGGGGGTGGGTAGCGTCGGGCTTGTAAGGCCTGCCACACGGGCGCGGCCATCCCTTCCGCACAATCGCGCCGCCTGCTAGTGTTGTCACTCGGAACATTCGCGTTCCCTTACAAGTGGAGCCCACTCCCACCCGATCGGCTGCGGCTGGCGGGTCAGTACAGCGCTCGCGCCGTCGCGCGAGTCGGGCCTCCGCATGCACGGGGGCCTTTTTTGATGTTCCAGGCATTTCTATTGTGTGAGGAGCAGTCATCAGCGAACAGCGAATCAACGGGCAGATCCGCTCGCCCAAGGTCCTTCTTGTGGGGCCCAACGGTGAACAGGTCGGGGAAGTCCGTATCGAAGACGCGTTGCGGCTCGCGAACGAAGCCGATCTCGACCTCGTCGAGGTTGCTCCGGGTGCGAACCCGCCGGTCGCACGCCTCATGGACTACGGAAAGTTCAAATACGAAGCGAAGCTCAAGGCTCGCGAGGCGCGCAAGAACCAGGTCAATGCCCAGCAGAAGGAAATTCGCATGGGCCTCAAGATTGACACGCACGACTACGAGACCAAGAAGCGCAACGTCGAGAAGTTCCTCAACGGTGGCGACAAGGTCAAGGTCATGATTCGATTCCGCGGCCGTGAGCAGTCGCGCCCCGAAATGGGCATGAAGCTCATGCAGCGAATGGCTGAAGACGTCGCTGAAGCCGGCTTCGTCGAATCCCACCCGCGCGTCGATGGCCGCACGATGGTCATGGTGCTCGGGCCACACAAGAAGAAGTCCCAGGCTCGCGCCGAAGCCCGCAAGCGCAAGAGCGATGCGGAAAAGGCCGCAGCGAAGGAAGCCAGCGCCGAATAGGGCGCTTAATCAGAAGGAGAACAGGCACTATGCCGAAGAACAAGACGCACTCCGGTGCGAAGAAGCGCATCCGCATCACCGGCTCCGGCAAGCTGCAGCGCCAACGCGCAAACGCGTACCACAAGGCCGAGGCCAAGACCTCGCGCCACAAGCGCCGCCTCGCCGGCGTGACCGACGTTGCCAAGAGCGATGTCAAGAACCTCAAGCGCATGCTTGGCCGCTGAGTTTTCAGCACCCCATAAGACTTTTCATTTCGACCAAAGGAGAATCACGTGGCACGCGTGAAGAGGGCGGTCAACGCCAAGAAAAAGCGCAGGGAGATCCTCGAACAGGCCTCCGGTTACAGCGGTCAGCGCTCGCGCCTGTACCGCAAGGCGAAGGAGCAGGTGCTCCACTCGGGTACCTACAGCTACCGCGACCGCAAGGTTCGCAAGAGCGACTTCCGTCGCCTCTGGATCCAGCGCATCAATGCTGCGGCACGCGCCAACGGCATGACCTACAACCGCTTTATCCAGGGTCTCGGCCTCGCGGGTGTCGAGGTTGATCGCCGTATGCTCGCCGAACTTGCCGTGAACGACTCGGCTGCTTTCGCCCAGCTCGTGACCATCGCGAAGAACGCCCTCCCGAAGGACGTCAACGCACCGGTAGCCTGATCTACCCAATGACACACTCTGAGCGCCCGGAGGGTGCGATGCTGACGCCGCGCAGTGCGCGTGTCGGAAAAATCGCCGCCCTTTCCGGGCGCTCAGTGCGTCAGCGCGAAGGTCGATTCCGGGTGGAGGGGCCCCAAGCGATACGCGCGCTCCTCGAACGCGAAGCTCGCGACAGAGCCGAGGGGCGGGGCGGCATCCTCGACGAGCTCTACCTGACGACAAAAGCGCGCGACGCCCACCCGGAGCTCGAGCAGCTTGCTGAAACGGTCGGCGCGCGCCCGCGCCTCGTCGCCCCCGACGTCATAGAGGCCATGGTGCGCGAGCAGGGCCATCAGAGCGTCACAAATCCTCAGGGCGCCATCGCCGTTGCGCGAAGTGTGGAGCGTAACTGGCGTGATCTACTCGATGCCCAGGGGGCGGGGCCCGTGACGATCGTCGTGTGCGAGCGCCTTCAGGACCCCGGTAACGCCGGGCTCGTCATGCGCACGGCCGACGCCTCCGGCGCCCACGCCGTGTTCTTTTCCGAGGGCTCCGTCGACCCGCTCGCGCCCAAGGTTGTGCGCGCAAGTGCCGGAAGCCTCTTTCACGTCCCTTTCGCCCGCAAGGTCCCCATGGGGGAACTCCTCGACGCGCTGCGCTCTCGCAACATCGCAACGGCGGCGACGAGCCCGCGAGGCGCGCAGAATCTATTTGACTGGACTCCTCCCGAGCGCCTCGCGTGGCTCATGGGCAACGAGGCCCACGGTCTTGACGAGGCAACACTCGAGGCGGCCGATACACGCGTGGCCATCCCGATTTACGGGAGCGCCGAATCTCTCAACCTTGCAACCGCCACAACCCTGTGTCTGTTCGAGTCGGCGCGCGCACGAGCAGGTGCGCGGTGAAAGGGCTCTCGCGCACTCTCTTGCCCCTGAGCGTCCTCGTCATTGTTGCCGGTGGCCTCGCCGGGGTCCTTGGTCTCGCCCTCACCGGTGAAGCAAACGGACCGCTTGCGAGCACGTTTGGCACCATCACCAACGACCTCATCATTGGCGTCAAATGCGCCGAATACCTGGCGCTTGCCCTCGCCTTTGGCTATGCACTCACGCTGAGCCTCTTTCAGCCGGGTGTTGGCCGCACGCGCGGCCATAAGAGTCCTCGCCTGAGCGATGTGCAGGATCGGCAGCGCCGGCTCGCCGTACTCTTCACCCTCGGCTACGCGCTGCTCCTCGCGCTCGGCACCTATCTCACATACGCCAACGCGCGGGGCTCGATGTCCCCGCAGCAGCTCGGCTACTTCATATGGAGGACCGACCTGGGGCGCGCCACCGTGTGGGCCCTCGTCTTCGCCCTCCTATCCGCGGGGATCGGCGCCCTCACGAGGCACCTGCGCGGAGCAGGGTGGCTGACTGCCCTGCTTGCCCTGAGCGTCATCGCGCTCGGCTTCCTCGGGCACGCCGGCAACTCGACCGACCACCTCAACGCCGTCAACGCCATGATCGCGCACCTCCTTGGCGTTCTCACGTGGCTCGGTCCGCTCCTCGTGTTCCTTGCCGAAGCGCACCGAACCGATACCGCGACTCTCGCAACGTGGCTCAAGCGCTATAGCCCGTGGGCTCTCTTTGCCATCCTCGCACTCGTCTATTCCGGGATCATCAACGCCGCGATCCGGCTGGAAAACCCGGCGCAATTCGTCACTACTCGCTACGGATGGCTCGTGCTTCTCAAGGCCCTGCTTACGGTTGCCATCGCCGCGATTGGGTACGCGCAACGACGCCGCGCGCTCACCCCGCTTGTGAATACCTACACCTCCGTCGCGCGCGGCGACAGGATGAAGGGAACCGTCGGACCGGCCCACGCGCATGCCGAGCGCGCAGCCCGCCGCGCCTTCGCCCGCCTCGCGCGCGTGGAGGTGCTCATTGCTGCCGTCATTCTCGGCGCCTCAAGTGCCCTCGGCCGTTCCCAGCCGCCCGTGCCCCAGTACGTGCCGCCCGATACCTATCGCGTACTTTCTCTCGTAGGATACGAGCCTCCGAGCGGCGAGTTCTCCCTCCTGAGCCTCATCACCGTATGGCAGATGGACTGGATGTTCACGGGCGTTGCTGCTCTCTTTGCCGTGCTCTACCTCATGGGGCTTGCCCGTCTGCGTGCACGCGGAGACCACTGGCCGCTCTCGCGCACGATCTTCTGGCTTGCGGGGTGCCTCGCACTTTTCTGGGTGATGAGCGGTGGTGCGGCCGCGTTCGGGCGCGTGCGCTTCGATGCCCACATGACCCAGCACATGGCGCTCATGGTTATTGTCCCCCCACTTCTTGTACTCGGCGCACCGGTCACGATGCTCAGCCGGGCCGCGACGCCCAGGAGCGACGGCTCGCGCGGCATGCGCGAGTGGATCCTCGCGATCCTTCACACGCGCTACGCGGCCGTCGTCTCAAGCCCGCCGATTGCCGGTTTTCTCTTCGCGGGCTCGCTCGTGCTGTTTTATTTCACCCCGTTTTTCACGTGGGCGATGTTCGAACACGTCGGTCACCTCCTCATGACCGTCCACTTCCTCCTTGCGGGCTACCTGTTTGCGTGGGTGATTATCGGCATCGACCCCGCCCAAAAGCCCATAAGTCCCGTGCTCAAGCTCGTCACGCTGCTTGTGACGCTCACGTTCCACGCCTTCTTTGGCATCGCTGTCGTGAGCGCGACCTGGCTCATCGGCGGAGATTGGTACACGCTTCTCAATATGTTCCCGCGCGCTGAACTTGAGCGTCAGCAATTTGCGGGCGGCTCGATCATGTGGGGTATCAGCGAGGTCCCCACGGCGTTCTATGCCCTCATCGCGGGAATCCAGTGGTCGCGCAGCGAAGAGAGGGCGGCCCGTAACTATGACCGCAAGGCGGAGCGCGACGGTGGAGCTGAGCTCGAAAACTACAACGCCTACTTGCGTGCCCTACAGGATGGCGAGGGCACGCACGTAGGCGATGAGTCTGATTCCGCTCAGCGGAGGTAGGCGAGGTCCTCGGCGAAGCTCTCTTTGGCCTTCGCGAGCAGCTCGCGCGCGACACCGACGCCGTCGACGAGCGGGTGGGAGAAGAACGCCTCGACGGCCAGATCGGCGCTTCCCTCGCGGGAAGCAGCGATCACGGTGCGTTCGGCGTTCTTGACCTGGGTGACGAGGGCGAGCTGGTGGCCTGTGAGCGGGGTGACCTCCAGTGGCGTCGCACCCTTGGAGTCGATGCGGCATGGAGCTTCGACGACGGCATCGTCCGGGAGCGACGGAATGCGGCCCCTATTGGGCGTGTTGACGATCAGCTCGGTCGCCTGATCGAAGGCGAGGGCCTTCATCACGGCGAGCGCAACGCGATCGTAACCGCCCGATTCGATGTCCGCGGCCTCGCGCTCGATTCCACCCGCGGCTTCGCGGTTCGTCGCCATATACGTTTCTTCGCGCTCTTCACGCGTGCGGTTCCATGCCTCGAATGCCGCGTGCCCGTCGAGCTGCGCGGCCTCGCGATAGAAGTCGGCCTGCTGGGCGGCGAGGAAGATCCCGCGCGTTGCTTCCGCGCGGTCGTCGGCAAGGCGCGCCTCGCGCGCGTAGTAGTAGTAGTGCAGGTACTCATTCGGCAGCGCGCCAATGTGCTGAACCCACTTGGCGCCGAAAAGCTTGCCCTCCTCGAACGATTCAATGAGGTCGGGGCGCTCGAGAACCGTGGGGAGAACATCGCGGCCGTTCACGAGGATGCGGTGTACCCAACCGAGGTGGTTGAGGCCCAGGTAGTCGATGTGCACCGGACCGCCGGTTTCGAAAATGCGACTGCTCGTGCCGGGATCGACCTCGCCGGCATCTTCGAGTGCCGTGAGAGCGTGGCGGGCGAGGCCCACGGGAGAGTCACAAATGCCGATCACGCGGTCACCGAGAATCTCGCTCGAGACCTCGGTAATGATTCCCGCGGGATTCGTGAAGTTGATGAGGTAGGCGCTTGGAGCCTCATCGCGGATTGCCTCCGCGATGGCCCTCGCCACGGGAATGCCGCGAAGTGCGTAGCTCAGGCCGCCGAAGCCCGTCGTCTCCTGGCCGAGCACGCCGCACGAATGCGCGATGCGCTCGTCTTGCGCGCGGCCATCGGTGCCACCGACGCGAATTGCACTAAAAACGAAATCGGCTCCGCGCACCGCATCGCGCATATCGGTAGCGATGCGTACGCTCGGCGCATGGGGGACCGAGGCGGTCATAGCTTCGACGATCCGCGCCATCGTGCGCAGGCGCTCCTCGTTCGCGTCCCACAGGGTGAGGGCGCGAACCCGCTGTTCGGAGCTGTCCTTGAGGAGCGTGCGAACCATGAGCGGGACGCGGAAGCCTCCTCCACCGAGCAGCGTGAGTTTCATGTGAGGGCCTCCTCATGGGTGTGGTGTGAACGACGGCGAGAGATGCACTCGCGTCTTTGACGGGCGCCCGTGCGCGCCATAGCCTTTTTACGTGACGAACCTGAATCAAGATCTAGCCTGCAACGATGCGGCACCCACGACCCTATCGCTTCGTGATCTCGCATGCGTGGGACCTGTGTTCCTCGATGTCCTTTTCACGCCTTTCACCCAGCTCCCGGATCTTGGCGAGGAGTGTCATACGCAGTCCGTTGCCCTCGCTGTTGGAGGCGCGGCAAACGTTGCGCGTGCCGCGGCGGCGCTCGATATGGACGTCACGCTCGGAACCGAGCTTGGTGAAGGGCCTATTTCCCGACTCGTCGAGCCGATGCTCGAGGCCGACGGTGTGGGACTCGGAGCGAGCGTGAGGCGCGCTGGCTGGGATGTTCCGTGTACAGCGGCGATCCCGTACGAAGGCGATCGCATGTTCTACACGGGGGGCCTGCCGAGCGCTCCGCTCGCGACGACCGAGCATGTTCTTGCCGAGCAAGCGCAGCACCTCACGGTCTCGCTCGAGCGCGACACCATGCCTCTGCTTGCGGCGGAGCGGGAGCGCGGCACGCGAATCTGGGCCGACGTTGGCCACGATGACTCGGGCGCGTGGGATCCGGCGATCTTGCGCCACCTCGAGCACTGCTACGCGTTTTGCCCAAATGACGAGGAGGCCAAGCGCTACACACGTACCGATTCCGCGCTCGAGGCCGCGCGCGCACTTGCCGATCGGGTGGAGCTCGTCGTGGTGTCTCGTGGCCGAAAGGGGCTTGTCGCGATCGATGCGGGTCGCGGTCAGGTGCTCGAGAGGCCGGGGTTTGTCGTCGAGCGTGCGAATGCGACGGGGGCGGGGGACACGCTCGTGGCGGCGCTCGTGACCGCGGTGGTCGCGGGGCGTGAGCTCGGGGAGGCTCTCGATTTTGCTCAGCTCGTCGCCGCTGCGCGCGTTGCGGGTGCTGCCGCGCACGGTATGCCGCCGGGGAGAGAGGCGCTCAGCGCTTTCGCTGGCACGTATGGAGCGCGAGAAAAAGAGCTGGTCGAGGAGACCCTCGACCAGCTCGCTTCGCGGTAATTGCGGCGTGAGGGGCGTTTAGAGCCAGTCGCCCTTCGCGCGCTCACGCTCGGCGCCGATCGTTGTATCCGGGCCGTGGCCCGTGTGAACGATGGTCGCGTCGTCGAGGCTAAAGAGCTTTTCGCGGATGCTGTCTTCAATTTGCCCTCGGTCGCTGTAGGACCGTCCGGTCGCGCCGGGGCCCCCTTCGAAGAGCGTGTCGCCGGAGAACACTTGATCGGGCTCGCCTTCGGTGGTGCTGCGCAGGAGGTAGCACACCGACCCGGGGGAGTGCCCGGGCGTGTGGATGACGTTGAGCTCGTGGTCGGCGATGCTGAAAGCGTCGCCGTCCTCAAGGTCGGCATCCCATTCGAGATCTCCGTGGGTGAGTGCCCACAGCTTCTTATCGCCCGGGTGCAGGAGCATCGGTGCGTCAAAGCGCTCGGCGAGCTCAGGGGCAAAACGCGCGTGGTCGTCGTGGGCATGCGTCAAGAGGATCGCGAGGAGCGTACGCTCGCCCACGAGCTTTTCAATGGTGTCGATGTCGTGTGGAGCGTCGATCACGACGCAGTCCTCGTCGTTGCCGACGACCCACACGTTGTTGGCGACGTCGAATGTCTCGCCGTCGAGGGTAAATGTGCCCTCGGTGACGGCATGGTCGATTCGGAGGTTCATGGTGAAGTCCTTTTTCGGTGATGTGCGTGAGGGTTGGATTTAGGCGCGTGGCATTTCCACGACACTGCGGAGAATGGTGCCGCCCTTCATACGCTCGAAAGCGCCCTCGACATCCGTGAGCGCGATGCGTTCGCTCACAAATTCGTCGAGGGGTAGGCGGCCTTGTGCGAAGAGATCAGCGAGGTAAGGAAAGTCGCGCTCGGGCAGGCAGTCCCCGTACCATGAGCTCTTGAGGGAGCCGCCCCGACTGAACACGTCGATCAGGGGCAGCGTGATTTCGGCGGTCGGGTTTGGTACGCCGACGAGGACAACACGCCCCGCGAGGTCGCGCCCGTAGAAGGCTGCGGTGTACGTGGCGGGGATACCGACGGCATCGACGACGACGTCGGCACCAAAGCCGCCCGTGAGCTCCCGGATTCTTTCGGCAACCTCCTCAGGTTCGAGCCCTTTCGTGGCAACCGTGTGGGTGGCTCCGAGGGCGCGTGCTTTGTCAAACTTCTTGTCGTCGAGGTCGAGAGCGATGATCGTGGTGGCGCCACCGAGTTTTGCGCCGGCAACGGCGGCGAGTCCGACGCCACCCGCGCCGATCACCGCAACCGACTCACCACGCTGGACCTCGCCCGTGTTGAGCGCCGCGCCGATTCCGGCCATGACGCCGCATCCGAGGAGGCCGACGGCTGCCGCATCGGCATTGGGATCGACCTTCGTGCACTGGAGTTCGTGAACGAGGGTTTTTTCGGCGAAGGAGCCGATGCCGAGGGCGGCCGTGAGTTCGGTGCCGTCGGTGAGGGTCACCGGTTTCGAGGCATTGAAGGTGTCGAAGCAGTATTTCGGCTCGCCCTTTTTGCATGCGCGGCACTGCCCGCACACGGCGCGCCAGTTAAGGATGACGGTGTCTCCAACCTCGACGTGGGTGACATCCTCGCCGATCTCACTTACGACTGCGGTTGCCTCGTGACCGAGCAGAAACGGGTAGTCGTCGGTGATGTCTCCGTTGCGGTAGGCGAGATCGGTATGGCACACCCCGCACGTGTTCACGTCGACGATCACGTCGCGCGGGCCGGGCTCGGGAATCATAATGTCGACGACCTCCGCGGGTTCATGTGCGGCGAAGGAGACGAGTCCTTGGACTGTCGTGGGCATGAGGGGAGCCTTTCTGTTGTCGCGCGGTTCAAGGCGCGGGGGAACGCCCGGAAGGGTGCGCGTGCGCCGCCAGGTGCGGAGCTTTGCGCTGAGAGGGCGTGCAAGCCCCACCGTATCGCCCACGTATCATTACTAATGCAAAGAACGTGCACCCCGCGTATGTATCCGATGCCAGCGGCGATCGAGTGCGGGCATGCGCGCGTGCTGTGTCAACGTGAGGATGTGGAGAATTCGTGTCAGATGTGACGAACAGTGTGGACATGAGCGAGGAGGCGATCGCGCGCGCGGTCGATTCTGCGCTCGCCGCGATTGCGGAGGCCACGACGTCGGCCGAGATCAAGCAGGTGCGCATCGCCCATGTCGGGGACGATTCCCCGCTTTCACGCGCGAACCGCGGCATTAAGGATCTACCCAACGAGAAGAAAGCCGCTGCTGGCAAGCTCATCGGCGGTTCCAAGGGGCGCGTGCAGCAGGCACTCGCGGCGCGCTCGAAGGAGATCGCCGAGAAGGAGGAAGCCGAGGCGCTCGCGAAGGATCGCGTGGATGTCACGACAGCAGTTGACCGGCTTCCGCGCGGTGCACGCCACCCACTCGGAATCCTCCAGGACCGCATCGCGGACGTATTTGTTGGCCTCGGTTGGGAAATCGCGGAAGGCCCAGAGATCGAAGCCGAGTGGTTCAACTTCGACGCGCTCAACTTCGACGAGGACCATCCTGCGCGCCAGATGCAAGACACGTTCTACGTGGCGCCCGAAGGAAGCGGTCAGGTGCTGCGAACGCACACCTCTCCCGTTCAAGCGCGCACGTTGCTTGAGCGCGGCGTTCCCCTCTACATCGCCTGCCCCGGCAAAGTTTTCCGTACCGATGAACTCGATGCCACCCACGCCCCCGTGTTCAACCAGGTCGAGGGGCTCGCGATTGACCGGGATCTGACGATGGCGGATCTCGTGGGCACGCTCGACAAAGTCGCCGAGGCTCTGTTTGGCGGCAAGCCGATCACGCGTCTGCGACCCTCATACTTCCCGTTCACCGAACCGAGCGCCGAGATGGACTTCCGATGCTTCAAATGCGAGGCGAAGAACGGTCTCGATGCCGATGCGGATCCCGCGTGCCGCGTGTGCAGCGGAACGGGCTGGATTGAAATGGGCGGCTGCGGCATGGTCAACCCCGCTGTGCTTCGCGCTTGCGGGATCGATCCGAGTGAATACCGCGGCTTCGCGTTCGGCCTCGGAATTGAGCGCATCCTCATGCTGCGCAACTCGGTAACGGACATGCACGACATCGTGGAGGGCGACGTGCGCTTCTCCCAGCACTACGGAACGGAGATCTGAGCAATGCCTCGCATTCCCCTTTCATGGCTCGGCGAACACGTTGAGCTTGCCGATGGCGCTACCGCCGAGGCTGTCGCAGCCTCGCTCGTCTCCGTCGGCCTCGAGGAAGAAGGTATCTTTGGCGCTCAGGTTACGGGGCCCCTCGTCGTGGGCCGCGTCTTGAACCTCGTCAAAGAAACCCACAAAAACGGTAAGACCGTCAATTGGTGCCGCGTCGACGTTGGCGACGCGCACAATGAAGCACTCGACAACCCGAAAGATCCGCAGCCCGGCGAAGAAGTGCCGAGCCGCGGCATCATTTGCGGTGCGCACAACTTCGTCGAAGGTGACCTCGTCGTGGTGTCACTTCCCGGAACCGTTCTTCCCGGGAACTTCGAGATTGCGGCACGCAAGACCTATGGTCACATTTCCGACGGCATGATCTGCTCGACCAGCGAGCTGGGCCTCGGCGAGGATCCCGAGGACGGCATCATCGTTCTCGGCCGCGGGATCGCCGACGGTATCGAAGCGAAGCCTGGCGATGACGCGATCGCCCTTTTTGGCCTCGATGAGGAAGTCGTTGAGATCAACGTGACGCCCGATCGCGGCTACTGTTTCTCGATGCGAGGCGTTGCACGCGAGTACTCCCACGCGACCGGGGCGCGCTTCACCGACCCCGCCCTTGAGATCGAGGTGCCCGAGGCAAGCGGTGAGGGCATTCAGGTCCTCCTCGAAGATGACGCCCCGATCCGCGGCAACGTCGGCGCGACCTCCTATGTCGCCCAGCGCGTGAACGGCGTGGACACCTCGGCTCCTAGCCCTCGTTGGATGCAGCAGCGTCTTTCGCTCGCTGGCATGCGCCCGATCTCGCTCATCGTCGACGTCGGCAACTACGTCATGCTCGATCTCGGCCAGCCGCTGCACATGTTCGATGCCGCGAAGCTTACGGAACCGATCGTGGTGCGCCGCGCTAAGCAAGGCGAGGTGCTCACGACTCTCGACGACAAGGCCCGCACGCTTCACCCCGAGGACCTCGTGGTGGCGGACTCGACCGGCGGGCACGGCGCACGTCCCGTCGCGCTCGCGGGCGTCATGGGCGGAAGCGAAACCGAGGTCGACTCCTCGACCGTCGACGTCGTGATTGAGGCTGCGCATTTCGACCCGACGACTCAGGCGCGCACCGCGCGCCGCCACAAGCTCGTGTCCGAGGCCGGCAAGCGTGGCGAGCGCGGGGTCGATCCTGCGCTGGTGGAGGTTGCAGCCCGGCGTGCCGCCCAGCTCCTCGTCGAGTACGGCGGTGGAACGCTTGACTCGAACCGAACGCACGCGCGCGCCGGAAAGGAGGTCGCGACCGAAATTTCGCTGCCTCTTGACTACGCGGAGCGTGTTGTGGGCGTTGCATACACGCGTGAGCAGGTCGTCGGATCGCTCGAGAAGATCGGCTGCACCGTTTCCTCCGCCGCCGGCGGAGACAACGGAGAGGAAACTCTCACGGTTGTTCCGCCCACGTGGCGCGGCGATCTTCGCATCCCCGAGGATCTCGTCGAGGAAACTGCGCGGCTCGAGGGTTATGACGCGATTGCGTCGAGGCTGCCGTCGGCCCCCGGCGGGCGCGGCCTCACTCGCGCCCAGCGGGCGAGGCGTGCGGTCGCAAATGCCCTCGCTGAGGCGGGCGCGACCGAAGTCGTGAGCTTCCCGTTCACGAACGACAAAGCTTTCGCGAAGCTTCGTTTGCCGGAGGATTCTCCGCTGCGCAATGCGGTGCGACTGCTCAATCCGCTCGCTGACGATGAACCGCTCATGCGAACGGCGATTCTCGAAACTCTTCTTCCCGTTGCCCAGCGCAATCTCGCGCGCGGCGAGGATTCGGTTGCGGTCTTCGAGTCCGGTCTCGTTTTCGAAAAGCGAGGCGAACGCGTTCCGCTGCCGAGCGCTTCCTCACGTCCCAGCGATGCCGAGTTGGAGGAGATCGCTTCCTCGCTCGCAAAGCAAGATCGCCACGTTGCTCTCGTGGCGGGCGGCCCCATCACTGCTGCGGGACCGTTGACCAAGCCTCGTGCATGGGACTGGGCCGATGCGATTGCCTTCGCGCGTCGCGTCGCTGCCGCTGCCGGTACCGAACTCGTGGTCGAACAGGGAACAGCGAGTGCTTTCCACCCGGGTCGCACGGCGATCCTGTCGACCATCGAGGGGGAGCGTGTGGGCATTGCCGGCGAGCTTCACCCGGCGGTCATCAAGGCGTTCAGTCTTCCGAAGAACGCGGCTGCGTTTGAGCTTGATCTCGAAGCCGTGATTGAGTCCGCACCCGCCGTGGTGCCGGCGGAGCCGATCTCGACGTTCCCGATCGCCAAGGAAGATTTTGCGTTCGTCGTGAATGACGACACGCCTGCCGAGGCCGTGCGTGCGGCCCTCATCGTGGGGATTGGCGATGTTGCGGAAGAGGTTCGCCTCTTTGACGAATACCGCGGTGACCAGGTCCCTGAGGGCAAGAAGTCGCTCGCATTCGCCGTGCGACTTAGGCCTCATGAGAAGACGCTCAAGGGCGCCGAGATCGACGAGATTCGTGCCCGAGCCATCGCCGCGGTTGAATCGGCCGTGGGTGGTGAGCTGCGCGCCTAAGGACTTCGCCCCTCGCGGGTAAGCAGTCGGCCTGAGCCCCGTCGCTTGCATTGAGCGGCGGGGCTCAGGCTTTTTATGTATAGTCATGCATGCGACTGCAATAGAATGCTTTGGCGGTGCGCGGTGTGCCGCCCGCGCGAGGACCCCTCGGCATGAAAGGACATCGATGAGCGATCAACCGCAGCAACCGCAGACCAAGATCTCGCGCCAACGCAAGATCGTCGACATCCTGAACCGTACCGAGGTCACATCGCAAACCGCTCTTCTCGCGCTTTTGGAGAAAGACGGCGTGAGCGTTACTCAGGCGACGCTGTCGCGCGACCTCGTGGAGCTGCGTGCCGAAAAGGTGCGTTCGAGCTCCGGTTCTCTCGTGTACATGCTTCCTCCCGAAGGAGGCGAGCGGGTTCACAGTTTGCGACGCCCACCCTCGCAAGAACACTACGCGGCGAGGCTTCAACGCCTTGCGGAAGAGCTGCTCGTGAGCGCGGAGGCGAGCGACAACCTGGTGGTCGTGCGCACGCCGCCCGGGGCTGCACAGTATCTCGCGAGCGCACTGGATCACTCCGTGCTGCCCTCGATCCTCGGCACGGTTGCGGGAGACGACACGATCCTCATCGTCGCTCGCGGCGCAGCGCAGGGGCGCGAACTCGCGGCTACGCTGCGCGAGCTCGCCGACGGTCGCCGGGCAACAGCCGACGACCACACGTAGAACACGGATGCGAGCCACCCCGATCCACTCGACCTAGGAGGAAAAACCCATGACAGAACGCATCGTTCTTGCCTACTCAGGCGGTCTCGATACATCCGTGGCTATCGGCTGGATCCACGATGCCACGGGCGCTGACGTCATCGCGTGTGCGGTGGATGTTGGCCAGGGAGGTGAAGACCTCGAAGTAATCCGCAAGCGTGCGCTGGACTGCGGAGCCGTCGAAGCATACGTCGCCGATGCACGTGAGGAGTTCGCGAGCGAATACTGCATGCCCGCCCTCAAAGCGAACGCTTTGTACATGGACGCGTACCCGGTCGTTTCCGCCCTTTCGCGCCCCGTGATCGCAAAACACCTCGTGAAGGCCGCGAAGAAATACGGTGCGAGCACCGTCGCGCATGGCTGCACCGGTAAGGGTAACGACCAGGTGCGATTCGAGGTCTCAATTACCTCGCTCGCCCCGGAACTTCAGTGCATCGCACCCGTGCGAGACCTCGCACTCACTCGCGACAAGGCAATCGACTACGCGGAGAAAAACAACCTCCCGATCACCACGACGAAGCACAACCCGTTCTCCATTGACCAGAACGTTTGGGGACGCGCGATCGAAACCGGGTTCCTCGAGGATATTTGGAACGAGCCGACGAAAGACGTGTACAACTACACGGATGACCCGGCATTTCCACCGGTCTCCGATGAGCTCGTCGTGACGTTCGAGCGCGGCATCCCGGTCGCGATCGACTCTCGTGCAGTGAGTCCGCTCGAAGCGATCCAGGAGATGAACCGCCGTGCTGGAGCTCAGGGAATTGGCCGCATCGACATCGTCGAGGACCGTCTCGTAGGTATCAAGTCGCGCGAGATTTATGAGGCCCCGGGAGCGATGGCGCTCATCGAGGCGCATCGCGAACTCGAGCGTGTGACCCTCGAGCGCGAGCAGGGGCGCTTCAAGCGAGAGGTGCAGGACCGCTGGACCGATCTCGTATACGACGGCCAGTGGTTTAGCCCTCTCAAGCGCTCGCTCGAGGCCTTCATCGACGACACCCAGCGCTACGTGAGTGGCGAGATTCGCATGCGCCTGCACGGCGGCCGCGCGACGGTAACCGGTCGCCGCAGCGACAGCAGTCTCTACGACTTCAATCTCGCGACCTACGACGAAGGCGATACCTTCGACCAATCGCATGCGAAAGGCTTCATTGAGATCTACGGTCTCGGCTCGAAGCAGGCAACGGCTCGCGATGAAAAATTCGGCAACGCACCCTCCCTCGAGGCTAACGTCGGCGCTAGCGAGGAGTGAGAGACGTGAGCGATACACACGAGGTACACAGGCGCACAGATGCGCCGGAGGAGTCCGTCGAGCGCGTCGCCCTGTGGGGCGGGCGTTTTGCCTCCGGTCCCGCCGACGTCATGGCTGCCCTGTCCAAGTCCACCGACTTCGACTGGCGCCTCGCGCCGTACGATGTTCGCGGCTCGAAGGCGCACGCGCGCGTCCTTGCACGCGCGGGGCTCTTGAGTGAGAGCGAGCTTCGCGACATGCTCGCGGCGCTTGACGAGCTCGGGCGGCGCGTTGAAACCGGGGAGTTTACGCCACACGTGAGCGATGAGGACGTCCACTCTGCCCTCGAGCGAGGCCTTCTTGAAATCGCCGGCCCGGCCCTCGGGGGGAAGCTTCGCGCGGGCCGTTCACGCAACGACCAAGTCGCAACCCTTGGGCGCATGTATATTCGCGACCACGCCCGCGTGATTGCGGCACTCACGCTTGATGTCGTAGACGCGCTCATCCAGCAAGCGTCGGAATACCCCGAGGCTCCCATGCCGGGCCGCACCCACCTTCAACACGCCCAGCCCGTGTTACTCGCGCACCACCTTCTCGCCCACGCATGGCCGCTCATGCGCGACATCGAGAGGCTACGTGACCTGGACGCGCGCGCAGCGATCTCGCCCTACGGCTCGGGTGCCCTCGCGGGATCGTCACTTGGGCTTGACCCCGAGGCAGTCGCGGTCGAACTCGGTTTTGATGCGGCGAGCGAAAACTCGATTGACGGCACGTCCGCGCGCGATGTGTACGCCGAGTACTCGTGGTGTCTCACGATGCTCGGAGTCGACCTTTCGCGACTGTCTGAAGAGATCATCGTGTGGAACACGAAGGAATTCGACTTCGTGACCCTGGACGATGCCTATTCGACCGGATCATCGATCATGCCGCAGAAGAAGAACCCCGACGTCGCCGAGCTTACGCGCGGCAAGGCCGGCCGCTTCATCGGCGACCTCGCCGGGCTGCTCGCAACTCTCAAAGCGATGCCCCTTGCCTACAACCGTGACCTGCAGGAAGACAAGGAGCCGATGTTCGATCAGACCGACCAGCTCGAGTTGCTTCTGCCGGCATTCGCGGGCATGGTGCGTACCCTCTCCTTCAACACCGAACGAATGGCGTATCTCGCGCCGCGCGGTTTTGCCCTGGCAACGGATATCGCCGAATGGCTCGTGCGCCAGGGAGTTCCCTTCCGCGAGGCTCACGAGATTTCCGGCGGATGCGTCCAACTCGCAGAATCGCGAGGCGAAGAACTGTGGGACTTGAGCGACGAGGATCTCGCGTCGGTCTCGCCCTCGCTCAAGCCCGAGGTGCGCGGCGTTCTCACGACCCTCGGATCGATCGACTCGCGTTCCTCGAAAGGGGGAACGGGGCGAAAAAGCGTCGCGACCCAGCTTCGACACGCAAAAGTGACCTCGAGCGAACTGCGGGAGTTCGCGAAGCCTCTCTAGGGGCGTGCGCTACTGTGGAGAGGATGCGCGGCGTGTGAGAGCCGCCCTGACGAAAGGAATGGAGAGGCACGATGGTCAACATCGTTGACGAGCTTGAATGGCGTGGCCTGCTGGTGAATTCGACCGGGATCGAGGCGATCCGCACCGCAGCAAACGAGGGCCCGATCAAGCTCTATTGCGGTTTTGACCCGACCGCGTCCTCCCTCCACGTTGGGCACCTCACACAGATTCTCACCATGCGCCGCTTTCAGCTCGCGGGCAACAAGCCGTTCGCCCTCGTCGGCGGCGCTACGGGCCTCGTGGGTGATCCTCGCATGTCGGGCGAGCGCAAGATGAATTCGGCCGACATCGTGGCGACCTGGGTTGAGTCGCTCCGCGGCCAGATTGAGCGCTTCCTCGATCCCGAAGGCGAATTCGGGGTCACGATGGTCAATAACTACGACTGGACCAAGGATCTCAACGTCTTGAGTTTCCTTCGCGATTACGGCTCGCAGTTCCGCATGGGCACGATGCTGTCGAAGGAAATTGTCGCGAAACGCCTGAACTCCGAAGAGGGCCTCAGCTACCTCGAGTTCTCGTACCAGATTCTCCAAGCGATGGACTTCCTTGAGCTGTACCGACGCTACGGCGTGACGCTTCAGTATGGCGGGAACGACCAGTGGGGCAACATCGTTGGCGGTGCAGAGCTGATCCGTAAGGTCGAAGGCGTGCAAACGCATGCCCTCACGACCCCGCTCGTGACGAAGGCCGATGGAACGAAGTTCGGTAAGAGCGAGGGCGGCGCCGTGTGGCTCGATCCCGAGCTCACGAGTCCGTATGCCTTCCACCAGTTCTGGCTCGGAGCTGACGACCGCGACGTGCTCAAGTACCTGCGCTACTTTACGTTCCGTCCCGAGGAAGAAATTGCAGCGGTCGAGTCGGCAACGGCCGAGCGCCCGCATGAACGTGCGGCGCAAAAGCTTCTCGCGGACGATATGACGACCCTCGTTCACGGCGAGCAGGCCACGGCCCAGGCGAAGTCGGCGGCATCGGTGCTGTTTGGGCGCGGGGATGTGCGTGAGCTCGATGATCCGACGGTTGCTGTGATCGCAGGGGAGCTTCCGTGTGTGGAGCTTCCCGCGACGGCGAGCATCGTCGAGGCCTTTACAGCTACCGAGCTTTTGAACTCGAACGGCGCAGTGCGGAGGGCACTCAAGGAAGGGGGCCTCTCGGTCAACGGCGAAAAGATTGCGGGCGACGTCGACGTTCTTGAGACCGAGCTAGGCGCGTACACCCTGCTTGCCGGTGGTTACCTGCTGCTGCGGCGCGGCAAGAAGAATGCCGCCATGGTGAAAGTTGCACGTTGAGCACGCGGTGAACCGTTGCTGAACTCGCCTATCTAGCGCCTGCTGCCCCCTCGCTGAGGGCCGCAGGCGCTGTGCATTGTGGCGGTGAGCACGCGGGCGTCTTTGTGGCTTGACCAGGGGGGTGGGGTCGCGTAGTGTATTTGTTCGTTGGTTCGCGAAGCCGAAGAAATTCGACTTCCAACCGCGGCCGAAAGTGGCCGCCGTGAAGACCGAGCACAAACCCCGGGTGAGCATCCGGTAAAGAGTGGCGCGGAACACGGTGAGTCAACTTGACCGGGTCGGAAAGGGTTGCTAAGCTAGTGACTCGCGCCGAGAGGTCGAGTGAACTTCCGGCGAACATCAGCTCCTCGCGAGCCCCACGAAAATGGGGCAACTGGGGTGTGCGTGTGTTGTTTGATATCTCAATAGTGTGTC
>NZ_KV789424.1:618423-641894 GCF_001807585.1 Dermabacter sp. HMSC08H10 | reverse complement strand
GAGAGTAGGACACCGCCGAACTATTCTTTGAGGGGGGGCCCCGGCCGCTAAGGTCGGGGCTCAACCTGTTTAACGCTAGTGCTTCCCGCGAACGCAGCCGGAACTGGGACGAGGATCGGGGCTGCCCGGATCCTCGACGAAGGACGGGCGATGGTTTGGATTCTCACGAAAGCACCATCTCTTATCGACGCACGATGTGAACTTGGCCCGAAAACCATTCCATAGTCGAGGCTACGGGGAAGTAGTCCACTAGCGTAGAGCTACGTTGTGTACCGCGAGTTGTCGCGGGACCGCCAACGGACCCTTATTCCTGCGGCCACGTTTACCTTCGTGGCTCGCCCCCTTGGAGGAGTTGCGGATTGTCCGACAACGAGAACTTTGAACCTGACTCGCGTTCTGCGAGCGAAAGCCGCGCCCGTACTCGAGGCGAGTATGGATCGCGAAAGCCGCGCACCGATGGTCGTCGTGGGGAGCATCGTGCGAGTAAGCGTGGTGACCGTGATTCTCGGGGAGAGCGCGGTCGTGACGGCAAGCGACGCTCATACGGTTCGGATCGACGTTCTCGTGACTCCCGTTCGGGACGCGACGGAGCTTGGAAGAATAACCGGAATGGGCGCGATGGCGGCGGCGGTAACTGGCGCGATCGTCGCGAGGGGGAAAAGTCTCGTCGCGATGGTGAACGTCGCTGGTCTAGGGATGACAGCCCGCGTCGTGATGGTGAGCGTCGCTGGTCCAGGGATGATAAGCCGCGTCGCGACGGGGATCGTCGCTGGAAAAAGGGTGAAAACAAGCACCACGATGGTAATCGGCGCCGCGGTGACGCCCAGGGCCGCGGGCAGCGCTTCAGCAAAGGGGAACGCGGCTATCGTGACCAGCGCGATAAGCGGCGTTTCGAGCAGCGTGCGCGGATGTCAAGCGCGGACGGGTTTGAGGCAGATCGCCAAGAACGCCTTCGCGAAGGGCGCGAACCATTCGTCCCGGCAGACATCACTGGAAACGAGCTGGCTCCCGAACTCCGCGCCACCCTCAAGGCCCTTACGAAGGAACAGATGGAGCGTGTGTCGCGCCACCTCGTCGCTTGCGCGATGCTGACCGAGAATGAACCGGAGCGGGCCCTCGAGCATGCGAAGTGGGCTGCGCGTTTCGGCGCGCGAGTCGCATCCGTTCGCGAGCTCTACGGCGCCCTGCTGTACGAGGCAGGCGACTACCGCGGCGCCATTCGGGAAATGCGCGCCGCCATGCGCATGAGCGGAAAAGTCGATCTCCTCCCGATCGTCGCCGACTGTGAGAGGGGCCTGGGGCGCCCTGAAAAAGCGTTCGATATCGCGCAGTCCGAAGAGGCAGCGAAGCTCACGAATGCGGAAACGATCGAGCTCATGATGGTCGTTGCCGGTGCATACGCCGATCTTGGAGATCTTGATACGGCCATCGCGACGCTCGAGATTCCGGCACTGCGCTCGAAGGTCGACGGCAAGTGGCAGTTCAGGCTGTGGCTGGCTTACGCCGACCTTCTCGAAGCCGCAGGGCGCGCCGATGAGGCGAAGAAGTGGGTTACGCTCGCTGCCGACGCAGACGTTAACGAGGAGTCCGATGCCTACGCCCGCCTTGGCCGTGCACCTCGACCGAGGGAAGCGGCCGTGGAACGGACGGAGGAAGAGATTGGCGTGTTCGACGTCGAGGCTGATTTTGAGCGGGCAGAGCGTGAAGCTGCTGAACGAGAGGCGGCGAAAGCCGAGCAAGCGTCGGATCACCACGATGTGAACGACGATCCAGATACGAGCGAGGACAGCGGTCCCTCTGAGCAGTCGCAAGGCGATGTTGACGCTCCGAATATGCCGAGTGGGGCCAACGCTGGCCTTGAGGCCTCGGGCGAGTCCGGCGATGAACCGGATCAAGCAATCGAGCCTCCGGTGCCCCCTCACGAGCCCACCGCACCAGATTCCCCATCCGACAAGGAGTAACGTGAAGCGCCCCGATCCAACGTTCCTCGACCTTTTCGATGCACTCCTGTTCGATATGGATGGGACGTTGATGAACGGTTCCACAGTGATCGAGCACGGGGTCGATGCCGTGGCAGCGGCTCGTGCGAGAGGGCTCGCGATTGCCTTCGCGACGAACAACGCCTCGCGCACCCCGGACATGGTTGTCGAGCACCTCGCGTCGCTCGGCTACGAAGCCCACGCGCACGAGGTCGTGAACTCGCCGATGGTTGCGATGAGCCTCGTGAGGGCGCACGTTGAACCCGGCAGCACAATCCTTGTCGTGGGCGGTCGAGGGCTCGTGGAGGAAGTTGAGCGGAACGGTTACACCGTGACGCGCGAAGACCGTGATGACGTCAAGGCCGTGATTCAGGGCTTCGCGCCGACCGTCGGGTGGGCAGATCTGGCGGAGGCGGCGTACGCGATTCGCCGCGGAGCATTTTTCGTCGCGACGAATATCGATTCGACCCTTCCCACCGAGAAGGGCTTCGCACCGGGCAACGGGTCGCTCGTGCACGCGCTCGAGTTTTCGACGGGGGTCAAGGCTGTAGCTGCGGGCAAGCCTGAGCCTGCGATGTTCAAGGTCGCGGCAGAAATCTCCAGCTCGAGCCGCCCCTTGGCAATCGGGGATCGCCTCGATACGGACCTCGAGGGCGGCAACCGCGCGAACGTTCCAACCTTCCACACGCTCACGGGGGTGTCGAGTTGGATCGATGCGGCACATGCGCCGGCTATTCAACGTCCCGTGTTTGTGCGGCCCAACCTTTCGTTCTTGGCGAAGAGCGCCGCGCACCCTGTCATTGACGCAGAGCGAGCGCATCTCGGCTCTACCGCGGCGCACCTCGAGGGCGGTGACATCGTCGTGACGGGCGACGCGTCGAGCTGGCGCGCGGCACAGGTCGTCCTGTCGCTCGTGAACGCGCGATTCCCCGAAAGCACGTTTGAGGGCGCGATTCGCGCTGCCTCGGGTGAGCTCTTTGGGCCATTTGGCGAATAAGGGTCCGCGCTGTGCCACGCCTCGATGCCGCACTCTTTGCGCGCAATCTCGCGTCCTCACGTACGCATGCGCGTCGCATCGTTGAGGAAGGGCGCGCACACGTCAACGGTAGCGTCGCCTGCAAACCCTCAATGAACGTGGCAGAGGGCGACGTTCTCGAAGTGCTCGGAGTTCCCGAAGGCGGCGAGTTCGCCTCGCGTGCGGCCTTGAAGCTCGAGGGTACGCTTGAGCGCCTCGGTGCCCGAGCGCCTCAACTCGCGGGAGCTCGGGTTCTCGATTTGGGGGCCTCGACCGGCGGGTTTTCCGACGTTTGCCTGCGCCGGGGCGCTTCCCACGTGTGGGCTGTGGACGTCGGCCACGGGCAGCTCATTGCTCGCCTTGCAGGGCATTCGCGGCTGGCGAATCTCGAGGGGACCGACGCGCGCTGCGTGACCCGGACCATGCTCGCGGCGTATGAGCCCAGCGGAGTAGGCATTCCCGATGTCGTCGTCACCGACGTCTCCTTTATTTCTCTCACGCACATCCTTGGCGGCGCATCGCGCCTTGTCGAGCCGAATGCGAGCTTGCTCTTCATGCTGAAGCCACAGTTCGAGGTGGGACGAGCGCGATTGCCAAAATCGGGTGTCGTGACCGATCCGCAGGCGTGGCGCGATGCCCTTGTGAGCGTCACCGAGTGCGCGGCAAGCGTCGGCCTCGCGCTCCAGGCCCTGCACCCGAGCCCGCTTCCCGGGCAAGACGGGAATGTCGAGTTTTTTCTTCTGTGCGAAAAATTGCCCGCCGGCGCACGCGATCCAGAAGGCGAATGTGGAATGATCGAGGAGGCCCTCGCCGAAGCCGAGGGTCTTCGTCGTGAGGCACCCGCCGGCTCATGAGTGCCGCGAGTGCTGACCGTAAGGGAGGAGGAGAGCCCTGAGACGCTTTTTGCTGTACGTTCACTCGGGTCGAGGAGTGGCTCTCAAGGCAGCGCGTCAGGTCGCTGAGGACCTGCACGCCGCGGGCGTGAGGCCGACCGTGACCTCCGCGCAAGTGGAAGAAATCTCCTCTCGGCCGGAAGATCCGGCTGCTCTCGCGCTTCTCGACACGATCCGTGCGGGTCGACTTGAGGTCCTCGACCACGAACAACTGCCGGCGGAAACGGAACTGTGCATTGTTCTCGGAGGCGATGGCACGATCTTGCGGGCGCTCGAGTTGATCCGCCCCTTTAACATTCCCGTTCACGGTGTCAACCTTGGGCACGTGGGATTCCTTGCGGAGAGCGAGGTAGCGGAACTCGGGACAACGGTGCGCAGGCTTCTAACGCGCGATTACATTCTTGAGGCCAGAAGCGTCATCCGCACGAAAGCATATGCTGCCGATGGTGCGCTCCTGCATTCGGATTGGGCCCTCAACGAAGCGAGCCTCGAAAAGGGCGAACGCGAGCGCATGATTTATGTCGTCGTCGGCATCGACGGGCGTCCGGTATCCGAATTCGGCTGCGATGGGGTGCTCCTGTCGAGCCCTACGGGGTCGACCGCGTACGCGTTTTCGGCGGGCGGGCCCGTCATGTGGCCCGAGGTGGACGCGATGCTGCTCATTCCGCTCGCGGCGCATGCCCTTTTCGCACGCCCCCTCGTGATGGGGCGCTCCTCGGTCGTGGAGATCGAGGTGTCGCCTGAGTCGCCGTCGGCCGCAGTGTTGACGCTCGATGGACGGCGACAGGTTGAGCTTCCGCCCGGATCCAGGCTCGAGACGCACCTGTCGAAGAGTAGCGTTCATTTCGCCCGTTTCGCGGAGACCCCATTTGCCGATCGACTCGTCGAGAAGTTCAAGCTTCCCGTTGAGGGGTGGCGCGGCGGTAATCCCGATACGCGCTACGACTCGAACGCGGGGGAGAGCTGAATGCTGCGTTCTCTGTCGATTCGCCGGATCGGAGTTATTGACGACGCGTCGATCGAGTTTGGGCCGGGCTTTACCGCGCTCACGGGCGAGACCGGCGCTGGTAAGACGATGGTCATCACGGGCCTCGGCCTCCTCATGGGGCGTCGCCTCGATTCCCGCCGCGCCGGTGTGTCAAGCACGGTGTCGGGCCGCGTAGGTCTCGCCCCGGGAACGCCCGTGCACGAGCGCCTCGATGAGCTTGGTGCCGAGGTCGAGGACGGCGAAATTCTCGTCGTGCGCAGAGTGACGAAGGACGGGCGCTCGCGTGCCCACATTGGTGGCGTTCCAGTTCCCGTGGGCACGCTTGGCGAGATTGTTGGCGGGGAGATTACGATCCACGGCCAAAGCGATCAGCTTCGCTTGCGCGAGCCGGCGGCGCAGCTTGGAGCGCTCGATTCGGTGTTGGGGGCGGAGGGCCGACGGTTGCTCGCCGAGCACCGCTTACTCTTTCGGGAGTTTGCTTCGCTCGAACGCGAGCTGAAGGAGCTGTCATCGTCTCTGCGCGATCGAGAGCAGCGCGAGGCGGAGCTCACCGAAATCCTCCAGGAGATAGAGCGGGCGGGCACGTTTGAGGGCGAAGATGACGCGCTGCGCGCGGAAATCGAACGCTTGGATGATGCTGCTCAGTCGCTCACTGCCCTCGAAGGTGCGCTCATGCACCTTGCGGGCGACGAAGCCTCGAGCGTCCTGACCCATGCCGATGCCGCCGCGGCATCGCTTACTCAGGCGCCCGGTGCGTCGCAGGTTCTGGACCGCATTATCGCCCTGCGAGACGAGTCGAGCGATATTGCGCGCGAGATCTCGCTTCTGCGAGACGGGTGGGAGGCCTCGCCGGGCCGTCTCGAGGAGGCGCAAGAGCGCTTGCACGAGCTCACAGTGCTTGTGCGTGAGTACGGGCCTCGCCTCGGCGGGGCGGAGAACGTGAGTGAGCTTCTGCTCCACTCGCGTGAGGCCCTCGAGGCGCTGCGTGCGCTCGAGGACGGCGCGGCGCGGCTTGGCGAGCTCGACAAGCGTCGCGTGGAACTTGACGCCGAACTCGCACGGATCGCCGATGCACTGAGCGGAGAACGCCACGAGGCCGCGGCGAAGCTTGCAGCCGAAATCGAGAACGAACTTGCCGGGCTCGAGATGCCCGGGGCATCTCTTCGTATTGACGTGACGCCGGCACCTCGAAGTGCGAGCGGCACCGACGGTGTGTCGTTCACGATGCAGCCGCACCCCGGTGCCGAATACATGCCCGTCGCGACGGGCGCATCAGGCGGCGAACTTTCTCGCGTGATGCTCGCGCTCGAGGTGGCAATCGCCTCTCTTACAGACGTTTCAGATGGCGGCGCGCCCCCGGTATTCGTTTTTGACGAAATCGATGCGGGTATTGGTGGCCGCGCGGCGCGGGCGGTAGGAGAACGGCTTTCGAGGCTCGCCGAAAATTCCCAGGTCATTGTCGTGACTCACCTCCCGCAGGTGGCTTCGTGGGCGAGTTGCCACGTCAGGATCGTGAAAGAGACACACAGCGATGGCGGCGAGGACCGCACGGTTTCGAGGATTGAACCGCTCGAGGGAGAAGCGCGCGTTCGCGAACTGGCGCGCATGCTCGCGGGAGATGCAGAAAGTGACGCCGCGCTTGAGCACGCCGCTGAGCTTCTCGCAACGTCAATGGAGGCTCGCGGCGCGTGAAACCTGGATTTACGTTCCCTATTGCCGGTCGAGCAAAGGTGGGCAAACGGACGAAAGACCTGACCAAGCGCGTCGAGGCTGGAGACATCGTGGTGATCGACCACGAGGATCTCGATCGCGTTGCGGCCGAGGCACTCGTTGATCGCGCGCCTGCGGCAGTCCTCAATGCGTCACCGTCGATTTCGGGGCGCTACCCGAATGCGGGTCCCCAGATCCTCGTCGAGGCGGGAATCCCGGTGCTCGATGTCCTGGACCAGGATCTTTTCGCGACGGTTCGCGAGGGGCGCTTCGTTGAGATCGACGAGAGCGGTGTATCTCTCAGCACGGGGGAGCGGCTCGAAGCGGAGCTTTACACGCCTGCGGTTCTCAACGACAAGCTCGACAAGGCGCGTGAGGGGCTCAGCGAGCAGCTTGAGGCGTTTGCCTCCAACACGATGGAATACATGCTTCGTGAGCGTGAGCTTCTCATCAACGGCGTTGGCACGCCGGAGGTCCGTACTCGATTCCAAGGCCGGCCCGTCCTTATTGTCGTGCGCGGCTACCACTACCGCGAGGACCTCGTGGCCCTCATGCCATTCATTCGTGAAAACCGGCCTATCATCATCGGGGTCGATGGGGGAGCAGATGCCGTGCTCGATGCCGGCTACGGGCTCGACATGATTATTGGCGACATGGACTCGGTGTCCGATCGGGCGCTTGCGAGCGGCGCCGAGATTGTCGTGCACGCCTACCGCGATGGCCGTGCTCCGGGTATGGAGCGCGTCCGTGCGCTTGGACTCGCCGACGATGCCGTGACGTTCGCGGCTTCGGGAACGAGCGAAGATATTGCGATGCTTCTTGCTGACGATCGCGGCGCCGACGTAATCGTCGCCGTCGGCACTCACGGAACGCTCGAGGAGTTCCTCGACAAGGGGCGCGCGGGTATGAGTTCGACGTTCCTCACGCGGCTCCGGGTGGGCTCGAAGCTCGTGGACGCGAAGGGCGTCTCTCGCCTCTACCGGCAGCGCATCTCGACTTTCCAGCTCGTTCTCCTCGTTGTTGCGGGGCTCCTGGCGCTCGCCGTCGCCATGGCGGTTACCGATGGTGGCCAGACGTTTATCCAGATTCTCGGTGCAAGGCTCGATGACACCTTGCGCTTTTTCACCGCTCTGTTTGTCCAGGGAGGACCGATCCCATGATCGACTTTCGCTACCACCTCGTTTCGCTCGTGGCGGTGTTCCTCGCACTCGCGATCGGCATCGTGCTCGGTGCGGGCCCTCTTCGCGACGGCGTGGGGCAGACCCTAACCGCGCAGGTTGAGCAGTTGAGGGTTGAGCGAGACGAAATGCGAGCCTCGAACGATGCTTTGAACGCTGAGAACTCTGACCTCGAGGGATTCGTTAAAGCCGCGGGTGCGGGTCTGGTGACGGGCACCATGCACGGTGAGAAGGTCGCGACGATTGCCGATCATTCCTCGATGCATGCCGAAGTCGAGGCGACGCGCACGCTCATTGAGGCCGCCGGGGGACAAACTGGACCCCAGATCGAGCTCGGCCAGTCGCTGTGGGATCCCGCGGCGGAAAGCGAACGGCGTTCGGCCCTGACGACAATCACCCAGACGTGGCCAGGCGTGAAGCCGAGTGGGACGTCGACCTCAGAAAAGCTGGCGTCCGTTATCGCGACGGTTCTTGCCCCGAGCGAGGATCTTGACGATGCAGCGCGGCTCGAGATCGCAAAAGCTCTGAGCGCAAGCGGCGTTCTCACGCTCAAAGGTGATATTGAAGCGGTGGACTCCGTTTTGGTGCTTTCGGGCGAAGAGTCGCTCTTTTCGGTCACGAGTGACTCGCCGGAGGCTGCTGCGACCCGCTCGGACAACCTTGATAAGTCGCGCCGCGCGCTCGTGACGGCATTCGGCGGCGAAGGCGTCACGGTAGCGGTTGGAGGTTCCTCATCCGTGCGGGGAGGCTCGGAGGGTCTTGTTTCGGCTGTGCGCACGAGTGATCTTCGTGAGCGAGTCTCGAGCATCGACATGCTGACGTATGCGTCGGGTCCGGCGACGCTTACGCTCGCGCTTGCCGGTGCCCAGGTCGAGATGCCGGGAGCATACGGATCAGCGACCGATGCCGAGGCGCTCGTGCCCGATGCGTCCGCAATCCGCGAGAAGGTCGAAGAGCGCAATGGTGATCGAAGCGAAAAGAAGCGCTCGGATGACACGGATGCGGGAGGGCAGACGAACGATGAAGAGGCCTCCTCGAGCGACGGCGGTGGACAGTGACGAGTATCCTCCGGACGGTGGGTTTCAGCGCCGCAGCGGCGGCGCTTGCCTCGCGTACATGCGCTCGTGCCCTCGCCAAGTGTCCTAAGTCGCTTCGTGCACACCTCGACCGCACCAACTTTCGCGGTGAGCCCGTCACTCTCGCCGAGGGGGTTGAGGTGGCCGGCGCACTCTCGGCAGGTGCACTCGTGGGGCTCGGCGTGCCGTCGAGTGGTGCCGCTGCGCTCGTCGGTGCGGTGGGTCTCGCTGATGACATCGTCGAACCGATGCTCATGCGCAATGCTGAGACCGCACCCCCGAAGGGGCTCAAGGGGCATCTCGGGGCACTTGCGCACGGAAAGCTCACCACGGGAAACATCAAGATTCTCGGGATCGCGGTGGCGGCGAACGTACTCGCGCGCGAGTGCGAACGTGTCCGGGGGAGGGGAGAGTCCGACGCCGGCTTCGGCGGCAGTGCTCTTGCCGTCGTCGATCGTGGCCTGGACACCGTGTTGATTGCGGCCTGCGCGAACCTCACCAACCTTTTCGATGTGCGACCTTCGAGGGCGCTGAAGGCCACGAGCATAGGCGTCCTGATCGCCCTGTGTGGGCCGTCGCGCGAGGAAGCCTCGCGCTCTCGCAAGGCCCTCGCCGCCGCGCATGCGGCCGCGACAATCCTTGCCGCTCCGCGCGACTTCGGTGCGCGGGGGATGCTCGGGGATGCGGGAGCAAACGTCCTCGGGGCGAATGCGGGCACCCTCGCCGCGCTGTCATCCTCGCGTGCCTTCCGCACTGCGGCAGCGTCTGTGGCCGTGGGGCTCACGCTCGTGAGTGAACGGGTGAGCTTCACACGCATCATTTCCTCCTCGGATTTTCTGAGCGCGATTGACGAATGGGGGCGGTCATGAGCGCTACGTCACGGACGCCGTCTCTCGTGCGAGCGACGGGTCTCATCGCTGTCGTCACGGTTCTTGCGCGGCTCGCAGGGTTCGCGCGATACCTCGTTTTCGGCGCGAGCGTGGGAGCGGGTGAGATTGGAACCGCCTACGCGAGTGCCAATCTTGTGCCGAGTGTCGTCTTCGAAGTTGCCGCTGGAGGGGCGCTCGCGAGCATGGTCATCCCGCTCATCGCGGGTCTTCTTGACGAGCCTTCCCGCCCGCGTGAAGGAGGCAGCCGCGTCGCCCCGCGCGAAAACGCCTCGAGCATCGTCTCAGCGTTGCTCACGTGGAGCGTTCTGCTCACGCTCATCCTCGCACTCGTGCTGTGGGCGCTTGCCCCCACACTCGCTCGAGCCATTCTTGGAACCGGTGCGCAAGCCGCCGATGCCGCAGCGATCGATCTTGGCGCTCGCCTCATGCGGGTTTTCGCCCTTCAGCTGCCGTTCTATGCGATTACGATCGTCCTTGGCGCGTACCTGCAGGCGCGACGCAAGTTTCTCTGGCCAGCGCTCGCACCGCTCATCTCGAGTCTCGTCGTCATGGCAACGTACGGCCTCTATGCCCTCACGGTCCCCGTGGGCGTGTCTGCGGGAACGCTCTCGAATCTCTCTGAAGCTGCCCTCGGGTGGGGGACAACTCTCGGGGTTGTCGCGATGGCGGTATGCGTAGTGTTTCCCGCGTTGCGATCGGGGTTTGTGTATACGCCCCAACTCGCCCTCACCAGAGGCGTGCGTGCGCGTGCCTTGGGACTTGCCGGCTCGGGTGTGGCAACCGTCGGCGCCCAGCAACTGACGACCGCCCTGATTCTTGCCCTCTCCGTTCGCGCGGGTGGAACGGGCACCCTTCCGCTGTTCCAGTACGGTCAGGCCGTGTACCTCCTGCCCTACGCGGTTCTCCTCGTCCCCGTTATGACGAGCGTGTTTCCCGAGCTTTCCGAGCTGCGGGCACTCGGTGATAGGGCAAAGTTTTCGGCGCTGACGCTTCGATCCGTCCAGGCGGTCGTGGCATTCGCAGCCGTGGGTGGGGCTGCGCTTTGGGGTGCGGGACTCCCCATCGATAAGTTTTTTGTGGCGATCGATCGCGCGGGGATCCGCGGCGTTGGCGCGGTCACGGCGGCGCTCGCCACAGGGCTGATCGCGTACGGCATCGTGATGCTGACCGCGAGGGTTCTCAATGCGGCGCTGAGGCCCGGGGAGTCTCTCGCGATCGGTGCGACCGGGTGGGGAATCGCGGGCGTGCTTATTCTCGTGACGGTCGTGACGTCCCCACCGCGATCGACGGCCACTGCCGGAGTCCTTTTTGGTCTGTGTATATCTATCGGCATGTGGATCGCGGCGATTGGCGGGCTCAACATCCTTCGCGAGCGGATCATGGTTCGCGAACACGTGCGTCCCCTTTTCACGACGGTCCTCGCCTCGGTTGTGGCGTCGGTCCTCGGCTCAATTGCGGGGCTCGCTCTCGCACAGCTCGCGAGTGACGCTTTTCGTGGCGCGTGGGGCTCGCTCGTGTTTGGCCTCGGGACGGGTACGGCTGGTGCAGCGGTGTGTCTGGGCGTGCTGATGATCGCCGATCGCTCTCTTGCGGCGCCAATCGTGGAGCTCGGCGCGCGAATCGTCAAGGCGACGAAGAAGGGGTAGGGCATGCGGCGTGTGATCCTCGTGCGGCCCCGCGCGGAAGGCGGTTTGCTCGCGCACGTGCGCGATGAGGCATGCGTGCTCGCTCGGGCAGGCGTACACGTTGTGGACGCGGGGGAAGCGCCGTGCTTCGACGACGCCACCTCGCATACCGCTGGGCCCGGAGTCGAACATCGGCACCTCGCGATCGCTTCGGGGGCTTCTCCGCTTGCGGCGCTTCGCGCACGGGCGAATCTGCGCGTGATCATTCGGGATGAACATCGCCGTGCACAGGGCGAACGGCTCACGGTTCATGCCCACGGCGCGCGTGCAGGAGCACTCACTGCCCTTGCGCTCATGACCGGGTTTCGCCCCCGCATTCGGCTCGTGACGACGCTTCATAATCGGATGCCGCGTACCGGCGTTGGCGCAGTCATCGGGCGAGCATTGTTCACGCTTGCCTCACGCCGTAGCGATCTTGTACTCGCGGTCTCGCCTGATCTCGCCGATGCCGCGCGCGCGAGTGGTGCACGCGCGGTTCAAAGGGCTCTCATTCCCGCTGCGCGCCCCGCGAGTTGCGGGTCGTTGCGAGCGTTCGACGGCGATGTCCTCGAGGTTCTGTGCGTCGCGCGCCTTGCTGCTCAAAAAGACCTCGCCTGCCTGTGTGAGGCAGTGCGGCTTGTGGAAGAGCAGTATCCGGGATCTCTTCGCGTAAAGATCGCGGGCGAGGGGCCGGAACGCGCACGGCTCGAAGAGTTTATCGAGAAACATGCGCTTCCCGTGGAGCTGCTTGGGCGTGTAGAGGACACCCGCGCCCTCATGCGCGAGGCGCACGTGGTGGTCCAAACGAGCGTGTGGGAAGGACAGCCGGTCGCGATTCAGGAAGCGATCGGTGAAGGCGCGGCGATCATCGCCACCGATGCCGGCGGGACGCGCTGGGTGACGGGCGAGCGCATTCCTCTCGTCGCGCCGGCGAATGCGCGCGAGCTGGCGGAACGGCTTATTGCCTTCGTGCCCGGACACCCGGGATCTGAGGAACGCCTCGACGAGCTTCGGGCTGCCTCCCGAGCACGCGCCGCTGAACTCCCAACCGAAGAGGACTTGATCGCTCAGCTCGAATCCGCGCTTTTCACGTTCGCCGACGACGAGGAGAACCAGCACTCATGACCACCTCCGAGAATTCGCTCGCCGACGATTTTTGCGCGCGACCCGTCGCTGAGAGTCGGACCGTGTATACGGGGCTCGTGTGGGATGTTGCGCGCGATACCGTCGATTTCGCGGCCGGTGTGAGGTTTACACGCGACTACGTCGCTCACACGGGCGCCGTCGCGATCCTCGCGCTCACGCCAGAGCGTGAAGTCGTCGTGATTCGCCAATATCGCCATCCGGCTCGCGCTCACATGTGGGAGCTGCCCGCTGGTCTACTCGATAAGGCCGGGGAAGACCCAGCCGTGGCAGCCGTCCGTGAACTCGAAGAAGAAACGGGCTACACGGCCGGCGCAGCGCACCACCTTCTCGATTACTACCCGAGCGCGGGCGGCTCGAACGAGAAAATCAGCGTGTATGTTGCGTTCGACTGCACGGAGGCGAAGGGCGTCGACTTCGAACGCGTCGACGAGGAAGCCGAAATCCTCACTCGTACGGTGCCCCTTGACGAGCTCGAGGATGCCGCGCTGTCAGGTCGCCTTCACAACAGTGCGCTGATCATCGCCACGCTCGCCTATACGGCACGCGTGCGCCGCGGCGAGGCCCCCGGCGCTTAACTGCGCGAGCGCGCGTACGAGCGCAGAGATTCGATGATCGCTGGCGTGACTTGAGCGGCTTGCCACGGGCGCGCGCCGACCGCTTCGAGCTCCTGCACGATCTGTTCGGGGCTCGCGTGTGGGATGCGATGCTCGGCCTCTGCACTGAAGTGATTCCACACCCAGTGGCGCATGTGACCGGGGGAGATGAGATTCTCGACGGGCATGTGAAGCTCTTCGGCGCGTGTGAGAAGCCCCTCGCGCACCTGTTTGTAGGCCTCGAGAACCTCGGGGTAGCGCCTAGACCACGAACGATGATTGGGGTAGGGGCCCAGGTCGCGCTTCGACGGCAAGTGAACGCGGGGCAGTTCTCGCGCTTCGCGGACGCATCGCCACCACTGCTCGCGGTGCTTGAGGTTCTTCGGTGCGGCGTTGTCGAACTCCTGGCGTCCCTTGCTCGAGGCTTTTGCCATGGCCACGAGTGCCTTGTCGCGCAGCACCATAAACGGCGCGACGTCCGAATTACGCGCGATTGCATCGCGCCTTTCCCACATCGATCGCGCGACCGCGAGTTGCAGGGGGCTTTTGAGCTGGCCGAGGCCGTGCAGGCCGCGCCACGGCTCGTCGGGAACTTCCGGGTGGGCGAACGTGGCTTCGAAGGTAAATTCCTCACGTGCCCACGACGTCTTGTGAGCGTCGTCGAGCATGCGTGTGAGCACGGTTTTGAGTTCGGCGAGGTACTCGACGTCGAGCGCGGCGTAGTCGAGCCACGATTCCGGAAGTGGGCGCTTGGACCAGTTGGCGCTCGAATGCTCCTTGGCAAGCCGAACTTCGAGCAGTTCTTCCGTGAGAGCCCCGAGACTCACCCTGGGAAGTCCGAGGAGGCGCGCAGCTACCTCGGTGTCGAAAAGTGCGACCGGTTCAAGCCCGAGCATGGCGAGTGAGGGAAGGTCCTGCCTCGAGGCGTGAAGAATCCACGGATGCGAGTTCATGATGTCCGTGAAGGTTCCAGGCAGTTGGCACGCGAGGGGATCAAGCAGCAATATCCCTGCCGCCTCCGTCTTGATCTGCACGAGGTAGGCCTTAGCGGAGTATCGGTAGCTCGAAGCGCGCTCGACGTCGATCGCTAGGTCCTCGTCGGCTTTGACACGCGCGCACCACTCGAGGATGCCCTGAACGGTCGTGACGAGGGGCGGCGTGCCACCCGCGGGCTTTTTAATGAGGGGCGCGCACTCGGGATCCGGCAACTGGTCGTGGGAATCAGTCATGAACGTTCTAGTGATCCTTCGAGGCTGAAAGATGAGGCGCCCTCGCGCGGTGGGACGGATGCAGAGGGCTCACGGAGAGTGGCTGGGGCGGAAGGCCACCTGCGGCGCAGAGGATCGCGGACCACGCGCCGAAATGGGCGCCGAGGTCGAGGGAGTCCGGGCTCCATGATGCGCGCATCTCGATGTCGACCGTCGTGGGGCGGGCGGCGAGTGAACCGTAGCTTTGGGAAACGACGCGCGTCACGGTACACCCAAGTTCGTGGGCTTCGGCCCCCGCAAGCTCAAGCGATTCGGTGACCCAGCTCCACGCCACATCGCCGAGCATGGACTCGAGCGCGAACTCGTGTTCGAGCTGGGCTTGCATCAAGGTGACGATTCGTGCGCGACCGCTCCAGTCCTCCCTGCCCTCAGGGTCGTAGAGCACGATGAACTTTCCGCTCGCGAGATCAGCGTCGTGCATGACGACATCGGCCTCGGCTGCCCACGAAAAGGGAGCGAGTCTGGAAGGAGCGGGAATCTCCTCCCACTTGACCTCGTGGCGAATGGGCGCAGCGGTGAGCGCATCGATCGCGCTCACGAATTCCTCGCGTTCCTGGGGAAAGTGATGAATGGCCACGGCCGCTAACTTATCGTTGACTTACCGCGTCGTGGCGGAGGCGCGCCGCGCCTCCATCAGTGCGCAGCCGGGTCATCGTTTTCGCTGTGCACGAGGCAAATGGAATTGATGCAATAGCGTTCGTCGGTTGGGGTGGGGAAACCCTCGCCGGTGAAGACATGCCCGAGGTGTGATCCACATGAAGCGCAGCGCACCTCGGTCCGCACCATTGCGAGGCTGCGATCCTCGATAAGTTCCACGCGGTCGCTCTCGGCTGGCGCCCAGAAAGCTGGCCACCCGCAGTGCGCGTTGAACTGTTCGCTTGCGCGGAACAACTCGGCACCGCAGGCCCGGCACGCATACGTG
The DNA here is from genome assembly GCF_001807585.1 of Dermabacter sp. HMSC08H10. NCBI lineage: Bacteria > Bacillati > Actinomycetota > Actinomycetes > Micrococcales > Dermabacteraceae > Dermabacter > Dermabacter sp. HMSC08H10. The sequence goes on along the minus strand of NZ_KV789424.1, from coordinate 626,572 downwards.
CCTGCCGCGCGCACCTCTTCGTATTCACCCGCGAAGGGCCGCTCGGTCCCAGCCTCACGCAAGACGCGGTACTCATCTGGGCTGAGGCGCTTGCGCCATTCGTCGTTCGTAAACGAGATCGGGTAGCGGCCATCGCCGAGAGGCACGTTCATGGAGTCTCCTTGGGGTGAGTGCGGACGTAGCGTTCGATCTGGGCGCCGGGACTGTGGAAGAGATCCGCGAGGCGCCACGCGAGGTGGTGTGCGCTTCCGACGCTTGCGCGAGGCGCATCGCCTCCCACGGTAATCGCCGAGCGCGTCCAGACAAGTTCATCGAACGCTTCATCCTCGGCAAACATTCCATTTACCCGCGGGCCGCCCTCGACTTGAATGCCGAGAAATCCACGCTCTGCGAGTGCGCGTACGATCTCTTGGGCACGGCCCGCCTCGATAATGGCCTCGCTTTCAAAGCCACTGACACGGGCAACGTGAGCTCCGCGGCCAGGTGGACAGATGAGGAACGTCGGCCAGGCTTGGTCAATGTGCTCGGGAATCTCGCCGCTCGTCGTCACGATCGCGAGTGCGGGGAACTCCGCGCCGCGCGGGCGTCGCGCCTCGGTGCGAAGCGCGGGCCTGCCAGAGGGACGACGGTAGTCTTCACTGCGCACCGTATTGGCGCCGCACACGATGATGTCCGCAAGCGCCCGAAGAACAGTGAGAGTGAAAAAATCCCACGGGTTCGAGAGCGAGGCTGACGTCCCATCGCCCCCCGCGATCGCGCCGTCAAGGCTCTGGTTCATCATCGAGCGCACGTGGACGCGGTCCGAGGGAAATGCGAGCAGGCTACCGAGCGCGCGGGCGCCCTCATCGTCGAGACGAAACTCCTCGGGCGTAACCGGGACACCGGCGCCAATGAGGCGGGTAAGCGGCGCGTTCTTATCGTGAGCGTGAGATGCCATCAAGCGTCGGACCTTTCGAATACGAGCGCTCCCGCACCGTCGAGCGTGAGCGCGCGACCATCACTTTCCCCACCGAAGGAGGCGAGCACCTGCGCGCGGGAGCCCGGCTCCCATGCCACGGGTGCGTCCCCGCGCGAGGCGAGCACGCCGATGCGTCCGCGATGCATGAGGATTGCCCCCTCGCTGAGAACGTCCACCACGATCGAGTCGAATGCGCCTTTCTGGATGTCAGAATTCTTGCGCCGCAGCGAAAGAAGCGCCCGGTAAAACTCGAGCAGCGCCTCGTGTTCGCCGCTTTCGGCTTCACTCCAGTCGAGGAATGACTCCTCAAAGGTTGAGCGTGCCTGCGGATCGGGGACCGCATCGCTCCACCCCATGCGCGCAAACTCTTCCTTTCGACCTGCGCTGACGAGCGGGCCGATCCTTTCCCCGTGGTCGCTAAAGAATGCGAAGGGGGTTCGCGCGCCCCACTCCTCGCCCATGAAGAGCATCGGCGTGCTCGCGCCCAGCAGGTAGAGCGAGGCGATCGCCGCATGCGCGCCATAACCGATTGTGTCGGTGATGCGGTCGCCCGATGCCCTGTTGCCCACCTGGTCGTGGTCCTGGATGAAGGCTACGAAGGCATGAGCATCGTAGTGCGCACTCGCGGCTTCGACCTTCGCCCCCCAGTTCTTCTGCCTGAAGGTCGAATAGGACCCATCGTGCTCAAAGATGCGCTCGAGGGTCTTTTTCACGCCGGCCGCCGCGCCGAAATCGACGTAGTAGCCCGCGCGTTCGCCGGTGGCCCACGCATGAAGATGGTGGTGGATGTCATCCGCCCATTGAGCGTGCATGCCGAAACCACCTTCGGCGACGGGGGTCACCATCGCGGGGTCGTTCAGGTCGGACTCCGCGATGAGGGTGAGCGGGCGAGCCACCTCTCTGCTCATATCCGCAACCGCGCTCGACAGTTCCGCGAGAATGTGCGTGGGGGAGTGATCTCGAAGGGCGTGCACTGCGTCGAGTCGAAGGCCGTCGAGGTGGAAGTCGATGAGCCACTGGCGAGCGTTCTGAACAACAAACGCCCTCACCTCGGCACTGTCTTCGGCATCGAAATTGATAGCGGGCCCCCACGGGGTGGTATGCGTGTGTGTGAAGTAGGGGCCGAATTCCCCAAGGTAATTTCCGTCGGGACCGAGGTGGTTGTAAACGACGTCGACGATGACGGCAAGTCCACGCTCGTGCGCAGCGTCGATGAACCGCGCGAACGCTTCGGCCCCGCCGTAGGTCTCATGGGTGGCGAAAAGGCCGACGCCGTCATAGCCCCAACCGCGCTCGCCAGGAAACGCCGCGACAGGCATCACTTCAACGGCGTCGACGCCGAGTTCTACAAGCGCATCCAAGCGCGTGATCGCTGAGTCGAAGGTCCCCGACGCACCGGTATCTCGATCCGCCGCGAACGTTCCGATGTGAAGCTCGTAAATGACTTTCCCACGAAGATCCATGCCTGCCCACGGAGTCGTGAAGTTGAATGTGCGCGGGTCGACGACCTCGCTTAAGGCGTGGACGCCCTCGGGTTGCGCCAGTGCGCGTGGATCCGGCAGCGCGACGGAGGAGTCGTCGAGAAGAAAGCCGTAGCGATCGCCCGGGTGCGCCTCGACCCCTGGGGCATGCCACCAGCCACCCTCCCTGCGTTCCATGGTGATTTCGCGGCGCTTTCCCTCGAACCGGGGTTCGAGTGCAAGCGTGACCGTGCCGGCCTTCGGCGCCCATACCTCGAAACGCGAATAGTCTCTCATCGGCTATCCCTCCGAGTGCTCCGGTTTTTCGCGTACAAGGAGCGCGACGGGCCATTCGCGCACGAGGGAGGCGAGCTCGACAGTGCCGCCCTCAATACGCTTCCCGGTGAGGACGTTTGTATAGCGCCCCTCATCGACGACGATCCGCGCTTTGGTGCACCCGGGTCCCTGCGAAGCCTCCACGTGCGGCAAGCGCGTGGCGATAACCACGACATTGGCGGGGCTATTCGCGTATCCACGGGCGAAAGCGATCGTGTGGGAGGACGTCGTTGGCAGCGGCGTGTAGGTGGCATCTGGGCCGACGAACGACTCGCGGTGGTGCCGTCGCGTGTTAAGAGCGCGTGCGACGAGGAGGAGCTTTTCATCGGCGATGCCCTCTGGTGCAGCACCTGAAAGGAGGTCCTCGAGCCGCGCCGCGTGCGCCGCGTGGTCGACTGGGCGTCGGTTATCGGGATCGACGAGGCTCAAGTCAAGAGTCTCATTGCCTTGATACACATCGGGCACACCGGGCATCGTGAGCTGGAGGAGTTTCTGGCCGAGAATAGCAGCGCGCTGCGAATCGAACGTCAGCGAGGTCCACTCGTCGAGGATCGCCCGCACGTCGTCGTTCCCGAGAGCCCACAGGGCAAAGTCGCGGATTTCGCGCTCGTACTCATCGTTGCCATCGACCCATCCCGTATGGACCTTTGCCTCGCGCATGGCCTTCTCGAGGTACTCCGCCAGGCGTTCCTCGCTCAGCGACGCAAGCCGCGAGCCGGGTAGGTCCCACATCCCCGCAAGCGTCTGCCACACAAAATACTCAAACGGCGCATCGACGAGCGGTCCTCGCTTCTGTGCGCTCACGGCATGGAGGCGAGCCACGTGTGTGGACCATTCCGACGGATACTCGGTGAGCGACGCGAGCCTTGCGCGTACGTCCTCGCTGCGCTTCGTATCGTGCGTAGAGAGCGTGGTCATCGATGTGGGGAAAGTCCCGAGCATCCGCTCGCAGAAGTGATGAAACTCTTCGGGATCCACGCCAATGCGGTTCGGGTCGGCACCCACCTCGTTGACTGCGAGGAGCCGGTGATACCGGTAGAAAGCTGTGTCCTCAAGAGATTTTGCGTGAACCGGCCCGCACGTTTGAGCGAAACGCGTGACAAACTCCGCGCGCAGCGGATCGAGTGAACCGTCGGACGTGAACTGCCCCGGACCACCCGCAAATGCCGTGACGATCTCGAGAGCGGCACGATCCCCCTCGTCGTCACCGATGGCCAAGGCTGCTCGATCTGCGGCCTCGGCAAGCACCTGGCGCTCACACGCGGGGGCCTTCTCCCCGGGGACTATATAGGCGCGGTAGCGATCCATCGCCATGAGGAGCTGGATGATCGCGTGTTCGAGCTGCCGCTTGGTCGTATCGCGCAGCATTATGTCGGCATCACAGATCCGCTGGGCGAGATCGACGAGACGTGCAATTTCGGCCCACAGCGAGGTGTCGATGACCTCCTTGGCGCTTGCGTGAGTGATCTCGTCGAAGGAACGCGAATCGTGGGTGAATGTCCGCCACGTGTGCGTGAGGGCTGCCGCGCCCGCAGGGTCGTGGAAAAGGCCCTGGACGCGCCAGAGGGCGTCGTAACCCGTCGTTCCGGCGACGGGAAAGTCCGGTGGGAGCGACTCGTTGCCTTCGAGAATCTTTTCGATCACGGTCCATGCGCCACCGGTGGCGCTCTCGAGGCGCCGCAGATACCCGCGCGGGTCGGCAAGGCCATCGGGATGATCGATCCGATACCCGTCGATCACGCCCTCCGATTGCAAGCGCAGGAGGGTCGCGTGAGTCGCGTCGAAGACTGCACGGTCTTCAACCTTGAGGGCCGCGAGAGTCTGGACGTCGAAAAAGCGGCGATAGTTCAACTCGTCATTGGCGACCCTCCAATAGGCAAGGCGGTAGTGCTGGGCCTCGAGAAGATCCACGATTGGCAGATTCTCGGTGCCCTCGGCGAGAGGGAACACATGATCGAAGTATCGAAGGACATGCTCGATTCGCCGCGAGCCATCAGGCTGAGGAACCTCCGCGGTCCCTCGCTTGAGCTCATCGTCGAGAATCGTCGCGCCGACCGGGCGGCCGAGAACCGGCAGGAGAATTCCGTGCTCCGCGTGAGGATCACTATCGAACCACGACGCGTAGGGGCTCGATGCCCCATCCCGCAAGAAAGACCACAGCGCGTGGTTATGCCACATGGGGGTGGGGATCGCCATGTGGTTGGGGACGACGTCGACGATGAGGCCCATACCTCGCTCATGGAGAGCATCTGCGAGCCCCCGCAGATCCTCTTCGCCACCGTTATCCATGCTCACGCGGGAATGATCCACGACGTCGTAGCCATGCATGGACCCCGGCGCCGCCTGCAAGATCGGTGAAATAAACGCGTGACTCACCCCGAGTCGCTCCAGGTACGGCACGAGTCGTGTCGCATCTTGGAAGGTGAATTCAGGCGTGATCTGAAGCCTGTACGTGCTGATCGGCGCGCCGGGCATGGGCCCTCCTTCGTCGTGGGTGCGCTGTGGCTCCGTCAGAGCGCGGGGCCCTCGTCGGTACCTGGATCATTCGGCGCCGTGGGCGTCAAAACGGACGTGGGAGGAGACAGGGGAGTTGAGAGAGCCGTCGCGTCATCCTCTTCTCCCGGGGGCGTCATGGGGGCCCTGCCGAGCACGAGCGTCGTGTAGGCGGGGCGAATGAGGACCTCGCCCGCCCTGACGGTATCGCCGGGGCTGAGCGACGCAGAGGTTTCTGCCGTGACCGTCCACTCTTCGCCATACTCGCCCTCCGGGATCGTGAACTCCACGTCCGTCTCGGAGGCGTTGAACATGAGGAGCGCGGAATCATCGACGATGTGTTCGCCTCGCGTGTTCGGCTCGGGGATCGCACTTCCGTTAAAGAACACCGTGAGGCACTTTGCCACCGGATCGTTCCATTCCTCATCGGTCATGGGGGTGCCGTCGACTCCGAGCCACGCAACATCGGGCAGGCTCGAGGACGCTCCGTCGCGGACCTCACCCAAGAGAAAGCGTCGGCGACGGAAAATAGGGTGCGACCGCCTCAGCTCGATAAGCATGCGCGTGAAGTTCAGCATGTCCTGCTGGCGCGGGCTGATCTCCCAATTCATCCACGCGATTTCGTTGTCCTGGCAGTACACGTTGTTATTGCCCATTTGGGTGCGGCCGAGCTCGTCGCCGTGAAGGATCATGGGAACGCCCTGGCTGAGGAGCAGGGTGGCCATCATGTTTTTCATGCGCTGGAGGCGGAGGTCGAGAATCGCCTCGTCATCCGTGGCACCTTCCGCCCCCGAGTTCCACGAGCGGTTATTCGATTCGCCGTCGTTGCCGCCCTCGCCATTGTCCTCGTTATGCCTCTCGTTGTAGCTCACGAGATCTCGCAAGGTAAATCCGTCGTGGGCGGTAAGGAAATTGACGGAGGCGATGGGCGTGCGGCCCGTGTGCTGGTAGAGATCGCTCGAGCCAGCGAACCGATTTGCGAACTTTGGGAGCATGCCTGACTCACCGCGGTGGAAGTCGCGCATGGCATCGCGGTATTTGCCGTTCCACTCCGACCACAGGGGAGGGAAGCCACCGACCTGATAGCCGCCTTCACCGAGATCCCACGGCTCCGCGATGAGCTTGACCTGCGAAATGATTGGGTCCTGCTGGATGATGTCGAAGAAGCTCGAGAGCCGATCTACCTCGTGCAGCTCGCGGGCAAGAGTCGAGGCGAGGTCGAAGCGGAAGCCATCAACGTGCATCTCGGTAATCCAGTACCGAAGCGAATCCATGATGAGCTGAAGCACGTGCGGGGTGCGCATGCGAAGGCTGTTGCCCGTGCCGGTCGTGTCGTAATAGTGCGTGAGATCGTCGTCGACGAGGCGGTAGTAATTGGCGTTGTCGATTCCGCGGAAGCACAGGGTTGGGCCTAAGTGATTGCCCTCAGCGGTGTGGTTGTAGACCACATCGAGAATGACCTCGATACCCGCCGCGTGAAGGTTCTTCACCATTTGCTTGAACTCTTGGACCTGCTGGCCGGTCTCGCCCGCATACGCGTACTCGTTATGCGGCGCGAAGAAGCCAATCGTGTTGTAGCCCCAGTAGTTGCGAAGTCCGCGATCCTGAAGGTGGCCGTCTTGGACAAACTGGTGCAACGGCAAGAACTCAACCGCCGTGACCCCGAGGGACTTGAGGTAATCGATCGCGACCGGGTGCCCCATCGCCACGTAAGTGCCCCGGATACTCTCGGGGATGTCCGGGTGCGTAGCCGTGAAGCCTTTGAGATGCGCCTCGTAAATGATCGAATCGTGGTACTCGTGGGCCGGAGGATGGTCGTTGCCCCAATCAAAGTAGGGCGAGACGACGACTGAATGCATCGTGTGATCCTTCGAGTCCAGGTTGCTCATCTGCGAAGGATCGTCGAGCTCGTAACTGAGCAGGCTCGCGTCCGTGTCGGGCATGCCCGCGATTGCGCGCGCGTACGGGTCGAGAAGGAGTTTCGAGGGATCGCAGCGGTGCCCGGCCGCCGGATCATAGGGGCCATGGACCCTGAATCCGTAGCGTTGACCCGGCTGGACGGCTGGAAGATACACGTGCCACACGAAGGCATCGACTTCTGTCATTTCTACGCGTCGCTCCGAAAAGTCGTCGCCGATGAGACAGAGTTCGACTCTTTCGGCGACCTCTGAGTAGAGGGCGAAGTTCGTGCCGCTGCCGTCGAAGGTTGCACCGAGCGGGTACGGGGAGCCTGGCCAAATCTGCACTGTCGAAGAATCCTTGCGCTGAGGCAGCCGATGGCTGCGCGAAAACACGTTTGCATCGACATTGTGGCCCGATGGCCTGGCAGAAGCCCGAAGTTTCGTGGAATGAGAAAGGCCCCGTGCACGTGCACGGGGCCTTGGAGTGGAGCGGATGACGGGACTCGAACCCGCGACCCTCACCTTGGCAAGGTGATGCTCTACCAACTGAGCCACATCCGCGTGGGCGATACTGGGATCGAACCAGTGACCTCTTCCGTGTGAAGGAAGCGCGCTACCACTACGCCAATCGCCCGCATAAGAGCCGGCGGGAACTCGCCTGTTCGCTCTTTGCGACTAGACAACAATACACCACCGGCGCGCGGCCCCAAATTGTCGCGGGGTTCGCGACGGTCTTTTGTGGTGAGGCTCGCAAGTGCGGCGCTCGCTCGCGGCTCGCGCTGCGCTATGAAGCTCCTCGCGCTGCGTCATGAAGCTCTATGGCTGGAAAATCGCCCGTGAGGGGCGAGTTGGCACGCTCGCAAAGCTGCTCGAGGTGATTTGAGTCAAAAGCGGGCGGCCTACTTTGCGCGGAACGCGATCCTGACGTAATGTATCTATTCGTTGGTTCGAGAGATCGACCAAAAATGCGGATGTGGCTCAGTTGGTAGAGCATCACCTTG